>CAMJQA010000037.1 GCA_946407895.1 uncultured Prevotellaceae bacterium | reverse complement strand
TTGCAACAAAAGAAAAAAAAACTTTCTACACATTATTATATATAATGCGCGCGCAATAGGAAGGAGGGGGAAAAGCCCTTCGGGAGTTCAAAGTTTAAGGTTCAAAGTTTAAGGTTGAGCTTCGCCCGACTCCTGTCGCGACTCGGCCATTCGTAAGCGAGCTTCCGATGGCTCTAGCTGCTCCAGGAGGTCAGAAGGGTCAGAACCGGAAAACCATTTTTATGCCGCATGAAGCAAACTTTTTTGGGGGGCAGGCATTTTGACTATTCTATGTGCCCGGGATTCGCCAAACCGTAAAGGTGGCAGCCCGTGACAAGATAAACTATCTTTACAATCGCCCAATGCATGCAAAACAGCCCCGGAAGCCCCCCGAAAACTTGAGTCGACTCATTTGATCGATCGAGTCGACTCATTCAATCGATCGAGTCAACTCAAACGATTCTTCGAGTCGAGTGGGTATTTGGGAGTGCTTCCCGAAGAGATACGAAATTTCCTGTCAAAATATATAGATAAATATGCGCACGGCTTGCACTGAGTTATATGACATTGTCTTCCTCCTTTACGCCTTGGCTATTCAAAGAAGCTTGATTGCACTCGGTTTGTCGTTGGTTGGGGTTAAACGTATGATTTGGCTCATTCAAGCGTATGAATAGAGAAAGTCAGGCGTATGAATAGGCCTATTCAAACCTGCACCGCTTATTCTGACCCATATCCCCTTCTAGGATGTTGGCCGAAATACTTCCTTGACATAATTTAGCCGAACAACGACATGAAGGCAAAGATTGATGCTTTGTTCTCCGCTTATGCATCCATTGATACAAGTGCTATGGGCTTCCCTCACGGATGGGAGAATGAGTCGCTATGGCAATAACCATGACATCGAAGAGTGTAACACATCTATATGTAAGGTCGTTTGAAGGCGTTTCAGACCGCCTTTTTCATTTTTTTTGTTAACCTTTTGCGATTTCAATCGTTATTATAGTAGAACATATAGCTAAATGGTACAGCAGGAATTTCAACATATCGCGGCTACACTCCGGCCACGGCTCCTAAAGTTGTGTGCTCAGTTCTTCGAAAGTCAGGAACTGGCATACGAAGCCGAAGATGCCGTACAGGAAACACTTTTGCGACTGTGGCAACTGAGGAGTAAAATGGATGGTCATCAGAAGCCAGAAGCAATGGCGATGATAATAGCCAAGAATGTCTGCATTGATATGATGAAGCGAGGTGGCACCAGGCACGACACCTTGGATGAAAGTTTGTTTGTGGAAGCAGACAACCGGACAGACCAATCACTAATTGAACATGAAGCACAGAAACGTCTGTCAAAAGCTCTGGGCAGGCTGCCAAACACTCAGCGAAGGATGCTGCTGATGCGCAGTGAGGGAATGAGTATGGCAGAAATAGCCTTAGCATGTGGAGCAACGGAAGCCAGCACTAAGACCATGATATGCGCTGCAAGAAAGAAAATGATGGAACTTTTAAAGATAAGGAGAAACAAGAAATGAAGAATCTCAATGACAAGAATACACGTCAGAAACTCGTCGTACGATACCAGAATGCTGAAACGACACTGGAGGAAGAGCGTTTGTTGGCTGATTTCCTCACTGACACAGACGATCTCCTCTCCACGGAGGAAGAAGATGTTCGGCTTCTACTTCAAATGTCCGATTGCATGGAACGACCAGCAATCTCAGAAGAAAAAGCAGACGAATTCGACCGTCTGATGCAAAAAGACCGTCATAAAACCAGTATTGTATGTATGCGCTGGATAGTATCTTCTGCAGCGGCCGCTGTTATTATTGCTTTTGTATTCATGACCAACAGGCAGAACATTGATATACCCGAAGACATGCATATCAATGAAATGACGCAAGCAGTCAACTTCCAGAACGAGCAAGTGGAATCCTACCAACTACGACCTGCGGGCGATGCCACCATCGTCACTATGACGTGTAGCGACGGTGGGTCATCTTCCTATGTCATCTGTGCGAGTGACGACGGAAGCAGCTATCAAATAGTACCGATGATTGAAATGTAAAACAAATAGAACTCCAAACGTATGAAAAAAAATTTGATTTCAGCACTCTGCTTGCTTCTGTGCAGCACAGTAGCTCTGGCACAACATGACTTTTATGTCATCGACGGCCACCATGTAGAGAACTTCGATGGCTCACAACTTATCGGCAAGACCATCAAGTATTACGAAGTAAAGCGTCTCGATAATGCGGAAAAGACCACTATCCACAACATCTTCACTGAGGGCGAATGGGCTAAAGGTGCATGGGAAAAGATAGAAGGCGGTCCAAGTATCAAGCAGGTCGTCATACACGATTACAAGGATGGTGGCTGGCAGTCAGTCAGTGATGACAGCATTCCCGGTGCCAAATATCGTAGCGTGACAAAAGTTCGAACCATGACAAGAGAGCAGGCGGATTCTCTAGGTCTTTCGCTCGTAACCAACTACGTTCCCGTAGCCATGCGCAATCCGCTGGTTATTCTCGATGGCGAGGAATACCATGGAAAGATAAACGGCATCAACGTGCTGGATATTGACCATATTGACATCTACAAGCCGGGCAGTACGGAGGCAAAGGACTACGGTGACAAAGGAAAACATGGTGTGATGAAGGTCTTTACCAAGAAGCAGGCAGATGTCATCACCTATATAGTGAACGGCAATCCTGCAACCAAGTCCGAGTTCGATCGACTGAGCCGTAGTGACATCAAGGAAATAAAGATTCTGAAACGTGGTACGGCTGTTGCCATGAAAGCAAGCGCTGAGGGCAAGACTCACGATGTCTATTTGGTTACTACAAATAAATAATCCATAAATACTCTCTCTCGACAAGGACAGTCTTCGGACTCAGTTCCAACGCTGTCCTTTTGCTGAAAATCATCATCCATAGATATGAAATTAACAAAACCATTATCTCTTATCATAGCTATCGTGGCAATGACCTCAGTAGCTAAAGCACAAGACGTGAACGCATGCAGACCGAAAGCAGAGCACATTCTAACAGCCGCACAGAATCATACACCTGACGGCATTGATGAATTGTTGGCCCCTGACTTCCATCTCTCTAATATCAAACAGCCAGTGGCTGCCAAAGTACTGAAACAGATTATCTCCCAGATGCCACCAATGACGGGTTGGGATCTGACTGGATCCGTGCCAGACAGCACAGGGCTGAAGATGTGTTATACCATAACAAGACCCGACAGTAGCACCTCAGAGGCCACTTTCCTTTTCAATGATGATAATCTGGTAATTGAAGCCGATTTGCTGAAAGCAGATATTTCGCTAAGAAGAGTTACCCCTACGGCAAAGGCGGAGTACGAAGAAAGCGTAATTCATATTCCCCTCCATCGTCATGGAGGACTGCCTATCGTGACTGTCACTATCGATGGCCAGCCGTGCAATATGTTCTTCGATACAGGTGCACCTGGCATTATCCTCAACAGCAAGTATTTTGAACACAACATTGATGGAGAGGTGATGGGAACTGGCGGCCGCGGCGCAGTAGGCACGGGTGCAGTCTGCGGCGTACACCATGTAAAATCAATGGATATGAACGGCCTTGCAGTTCACGAGACGGACATCATGACTTCTGACTTAAGTAATTTGGAGACTGTCGGAATAACGGTGCATGGCATCTTGGGGCAGAGCTTCTACAAGGACTTTGACGTGCTTTTTGACTTCAAGGGTGGTGAAATCGTACTGCTTAGACCAGATACCACCAACCAATGGCTGATGAACGAGGGTTATCGGTGTCAAACGGTGAAAGGTGTGAAGAAAAGTCATCTGCTGACCTTTGATTGCCAAGTGGGTAGCATTCCCGTAACCTTGGCATTCGACAGCGGAGCGCAAACCAATCTGCTCGGAGACGATTGGCTCCGGCAGTATCCGTCCTTAGTCAAAGGCATCAAGAAAAGCCAACTCACAGGCTACGGCGAAGGACAGGCATCGGTGAAGAAAGGCAAGACAGCCCTGACACTTGGCAACCGCTGCTTCAAGAAACTATGGACAACCTTCTCTGATATATCGCATCTAAAAGAAAGCAAAGGGATAGACGGTCTCTTCGGTTGCGAGGTGCTTGCTAAACATAAATTACTTATATCATACAAACGCGAAGAACTGAAACTGGTTGATTAAATCAAAATGCAACAAAATGCAGTAAATTGACAAAGTGTTTAGACAAATTCAGGTAACAGGTTGCCAGGAGGCTCACTGTTCCTTGAGGCGGGCAAGGATGGGAAACTGCTCTTCGAGGAAAGGGAGAGCAAGGACGCGGTGGGCGATGTGTTTGCCAGTCTGCTTAGCGGCAACGAAAGGCCCATTGCTGGTGGCAGTTACGACGCTATCAAATACGTGGTTGTCCCGGGTGATGCCATTCACGTCTATGGTAAGATATCACTCGTTTCGACGGGCAGTCGCCGGTCTCGGTGCCGACGCTGCCTTTCCTATGAACATGGCAGGTGGAATGTTCATATTTTTGGAGCCCGAAGGCAATAAAAAGGGGCAATGCATCGTTATATGATTGAAAGTGCAGGCGCAACAACAAAGAGGAAAGCGGTATGCAACAAGTTGAGAAAAGGAATCTATTAAGAACTGAATATATGAAATATGAGATTGAAAAAACGGGGAGCATGAGGGGGAAAAGTAGGACATGGACGGCACGGGCCATAGGGCTGACGGCTGTTATAGCCGCGATGATGCTGATGGCGGGCTGTCAGAGCGATGAGCTGCGGCAAGTAAGGCTGACCCAGCAGCAGAAGCAGGAGATAGCCAGCACCATAGCAGGGGAATATAGCGGCTCGTACATTATATTATGGGCCGACTCCACGATGAAGACCTACGTGGACGAGGACGGGGCGAAGAAGAGGCCGATGAAGAAGGAACGCTTCGAGGGCGTGGCCATGACGGTTACCGACGGAGGGATGCAGAGCGTATTCTTCCACCGGTTCCCCATAAGCATGCTGAGCCGCGTAGTGGACGACAACGAGCCGCTGAGGCAGGCACTGGCCGAAGCACCGGACATGGACCTTACGGCACGATACGGCCTGGGCCTTTACACAGACCAGGAGACCGTCGTATGGGGGCTGGAGGACATGACGGCCGGGCTGACCTTACGGTACGGAGGGCGCGAGCACCACATCGTGCTGCCGATAAGGGAAAGCGGCACCAGATGGCTCATAGGCAAGATGAAGGCGGGCGAACGGGTATCGCTACGGCAGGCAGGGTCGGTGGGCTTCACCTTCACGGCCATCGTAGTGGACGGCGAGACGGCCGTAACGCTCGACTCGACGTGGGACGACGGCAACAGCCTGATAGGCATGTTCAGGATAGACCAAGAAAACCAATAACAAAAACACATAAAAACAATGAGTATGAATCTGATACAAGCAGAACCCCTGCAGACGGGGAAGGCGGCCCTGGAGGCCGTGAGTAACGGTAACCTTGACCAGCTGATAACGCAGGTCATCAACCTGGGAGTAGAGGCGGGCAAGAGCGTATTGCTGGCCGCGGTGATATTCATCGTAGGAAGGTACGTCATCAAGTTCATAAACGGCATAGTGGCCCGCACCCTGGAACGCCGAAAGGTCGACCTTACGATACAGACCTTCCTGCGCAGCTTCGTGAACATACTGCTGATGGTGCTGCTCATCATTACGGTGGTAAGTGCCCTTGGCATCAATACCACGTCGTTCGCGGCCCTGCTGGCATCAGCCGGCGTAGCCATCGGCATGGCGCTGAGCGGCAACCTGCAGAACCTGGCCGGAGGAATCATACTGCTGTTGCTGAGGCCCTACAAGGTAGGCGACTTCGTGGAGGCGCAGGGTGTGAGCGGCACGGTGAAGGCCATACAGATATTCCACACCATAATCACTACGGTCGACAACAAGGAGATATTCGTGCCGAACGGCGCGCTCTCGAGCGGCGTCATCCGTAACTACAGCCATAACGACCTGCGGCGCGTGGACCAGACCGTGGGCGTGGAGTACGGCACCGAGGTTGAGGCAGTGCGACAGGCCGTATTGGACATCGTAAAGGCTGACAAGCGAATCCTCACCGTGCCCGAGGCACCGGCCGCGCCCTTCGTGGAACTGGGCGAACTGGCCGACAGCAGCGTGAACTTCACCGTCCGCCTGTGGGTACGCACGGCCGACTACTGGGGCGTATGGTTCGACCTGAACCGCCACATCTACGAGGAGTTCAACCGCAGAGGCATAGGCTTCCCCTTCCCGCAGGTGCAGGTACACCAGTCGTAGCCGTAGAACAGCCAGGGAAAAGGCACAGAAAAGGGTCAGTTTTTGATGCTCTTTTCACCAGGAAAAAAGTCCGGATTGGGCACTTTGCGGATTGCCCGAAGTGGGCAGGGCAAAAATGCGCCAAAAAGGGGGGTTTTACGTATAGTATACTTCAGCTACTAGGTAAAGTATACTTCAGCTACTAGGTAAAGTATACTTCAGCAAATAGGTAGGTTCAGCCAGTATATTTCGGGCGGTAAGGAAAGGGACTATGAAAGGTCAGTTCAGAGACCTCGAAAGGTAAGCCTACATATTAAGAAGAAGAAACTACGAAACACGAAGATCGGGACAATATAAAACGAAAGGTAACCTTTCAGGCCATGAAAGGTTACCTTTTTTATATCCTAACGTCAGTGAATGCTACTGCCACGGACGGGGCTGGACAGGCATAGACCGCCACCGCGCGTCACCATCCGAGGGCCTAATCCTGCCAGGCAGCCTGCATGAGCACCTCGGAGAGCGTGGGGTGGATGTGCACGATGCCGCGCAGCTGCTGGAGCGTGGCGCCCAGTGAGATGAGGGCCGCTGCCTCCTGCACGATGTCGGCGGCATGGGCACCGAAGGCGTGGCACCCTATAAGGCGCTCGTCGGCGTCGGTGAAGAGCTTCAGCAGGCCCTCTGCCTGGTTCATGGCCAGTGCCTTTCCGTTGGCGCGCCAGAAGGCCTTGCGGCAGCGGTAGGCCAGGCCCTGGGCCTTCAATTGGTCCTCGCTGGGGCCCACGCAGGCGGCCTCGGGCGAGGTGAAGATGGCCGACGGCATCACGTCCAGTCGTATGCTGTCCGCGCGGCCCAGTATATGGTTCACGGCGCGCAGGGCCTGCATCTCGGCCGCGTGGGCCAGCAACTGGCGCCCGTTGACGTCGCCTATGGCATAGACCGCGGGCTGGGCGCTCTGCATATTGTCGTCCACCGGTATGGCTCCGGCGGCATCGGGTTCGATGCCCGCATTCTCCAGGCCGAGCCCCTCGGTAAGCGGGCGGCGCCCCGTAGCAATGAGGATGGCATCGGCATCGATATCGGACAGGGAGCTGACAGCCGTCTTCATACGGAACGCGATGCCCTGCCTTTCCATGAGCTTGCGCAGGCGCTTGGCCACGTCGCTGTCCAGCATAGGCAGGCACTCGCGCAGGTACTCGATGACCGTGACCTCGGAGCCGAAGCGGCGGAAGGCGCAGGCCATCTCCATGCCAATCACTCCGGCGCCAACGATGCAGAGCCGCCGGGGCAGCTCGCGTAGCTCCAGCAGGCCGGTACTGGTCAGTACGCGAGGGTCGGTATCGATGCCCTCGGCGCGAATCATGCGGGCCTGGCTCCCGGTAGCTATGATGATGTGCGGGGCCTGGAGGACGGTGCCGTCGGGCATCTCCACGCGGTCGGGCCCCGCCATGCGGGCCGCCCCCCTCAGCAGGGTGATGCCCGGGGCGGCGAGCAGTTGCTCCACGCCCGCGCGCAGTTGCTCCACGATGCGGTCGCGGCGCTCAATGGCCTCGGCCAGCGAGGCTGAGTGGGCGTAGGCCTTCGTAGGGATGCAGCCACGGTTCAGGCAGGTGCCGCCCACCAGGGCGCGTTCCACAACCGTCACCCGCAGGCCCTGGCTGGCAGCGTACTCGGCGGCTCGGTACCCGCCAGGGCCCGCGCCTATGACGATGAGGTCTGCATGCTCGCTACTCATGGCTCATCTGCTTGAAGGTTACTACGGGCTGGCGGGCGGCCAGCACGTCGTCGACCCGCCCGATGGGGGTAGTCAGGGGTGCCGCCTTCACCCTTTCTGGGTCCGTCTTGGCCTCGTCGGCGATACGGCGCATCACCTGTATGAAGGCATCCAGCGTGTCGAGCGACTCGTTCTCGGTAGGCTCTATCATGAGGCTCTCGTGGAAGAGCAGGGGGAAGTAAATGGTGGGCGCGTGATAGCCGTAGTCGAGCAGGCGCTTGGCTACGTCCATGGTGGTAACGCCCGTCGACTTGTCCTTCAGGCCGTCGAAGACGAACTCGTGCTTGCAGAGCCCGCCGATGGGCAGTTCATACACGTCGCGCAGCGACTCCTTCACGTAGTTGGCATTCAGGGTTGCGAGGGGGCCCACCATGCGCACGTTCTCGCGCCCCAGCGACAGGATATAGGCGTAGGCGCGGACCATCACGCCGAAGTTGCCGAAGAAGCAGCCCACGGAACCGAGCGACTGCTCATAGTCGCCGGTCTCAACGCTGTACGTGCCTGCCCGCTCCACCACACGGGGCGTAGGCAGGAAGGGCTCCAGCCCCTCGCGCACACCTACTGGCCCGCTGCCCGGGCCGCCTCCGCCGTGAGGGGTGGAGAACGTCTTATGGAGGTTGACGTGCATGACGTCGAAGCCCATGTCGCCCGGACGGCACACGCCCAGCAGGGGGTTCAGGTTAGCGCCGTCGTAGTACATCAGCGCGCCGCACCGGTGCACCATCTGGGTAATCAGGGGTATGTCGTGCTCGAAGATGCCCAGGGTGTTGGGGTTAGTCATCATCATGGCCGCTATCGAAGGGCCTTGCTCCGAGATCAGGCGCTCGAGGTCGGCTACGTCGACCAGCCCGTCGGGGCCCGACTTCACCTCCACCACCTCCAGTCCGCAAACCGCGGCCGAGGCGGGATTGGTGCCGTGGGCCGAGTCAGGTATCAAGACCTTCGTGCGCGCCTCATCGCCACGGCTCTGGTGATATGCGCGTATGACCATCAGGCCCGTCAGCTCGCCATGTGCCCCCGCGCACGGGTTCAGGGTGAACTCCTTCATGCCCGTCAGCTCGGCGAGCGACTGCTGCAGGGCATAGTACAGCCCCAGGGCGTGCTGGCACGTATCGGCGGGCTGCAGGGGGTGGAGGGCAGCGAAGGCCTCCAGGGCCGCTATCTCCTCGTCGATGACGGGGTTGTACTTCATTGTGCACGAGCCCAATGGGTAGAAGCCGTCATTGACGCCAAAGTTGTCGTGACTGAGGTTCGTGTAGTGGCGCACCACGGTCAGTTCGTCGCACTCGGGCAGTTTGAGCGCGGCCTGGCGCCTGAGTGATGCGGGCAGCTCGTCGGTATGGCTGCCGTAAGTATTGCGGGGCAGCGTATAGCCCTGCCTCCCCTTCCTCGAGAGCTCGAAGATGAGGTTTCCATAGAGTCTGTTATTCATGCCTGTTCCTCCCTTATCTGCTTTATGGTATCAACAAAATCATCAATCTCATCGCGTGTGCGCTTCTCGGTAACGGCGAACATCACCGTGTGCTCGTCCAGCTTCACGCCGGCCATGAAACCCTCGTCGGCACACCCGGCCTGCAGGGCATCCACATCGCCGTCGTACCGCATGCAGAACTCGTTCAGGTAGGGCTGGTCGTAGCAGGGGCGGAAGTAGCCCGTCTGCTGCAACTGCTCGCACAGGTAGTGCGCCCCGCCGTAGGAGAGCTCGGCTGCCTCGCGCAGACCCTTCGGCCCCATCAGCGACATATAGACGGTTACGTACAGGGCCATCAGGCTCTGGTTGGAGCAGATGTTCGACGTGGCCTTCTGCCGACGTATGTGCTGCTCGCGTGCCTGCAGGGTTAGCACGAAGGCACGCTGCCCCCGGTTGTCACGCGTCAGGCCCACGATGCGGCCGGGCATCTTGCGTATGAGCTTCTCCGTGCAGCACATGTATCCCAGGCCCGGCCCGCCGAACGACATGGGTATGCCCAGCGACTGTGCATCGCCCACCGCAATGTCGGCACCCCACTCGGCGGGTGTCTTCAGCACGGCCAGGTCGGCAGCAACGCTGTTGATGACCAGCAGGGCCTTCTGGGCGTGTACCTCGTCGGAGAGGCCGCTAAAGTCCTCAACAATACCATAATAGTTTGGAGCCTGAACGATAACGCCGGCTATGCCTCCGGCCTGCAGCCTGCGGGAAAGGTCCTCGCGGTCGGTCACGCCGTCGCGGGCGGCAACCTTCCCGATACGAATGCCATGATATTTGGCATACGTCTCCACCACGCGCGCCACCTTGGGGTCCAGCGTGCCGCTAAGCAGCACGGTGTCCGCCTTCTTGGCCGAGGCAAAGGCCATCAGAGCGGCCTCGGCCGTGGCCGTGGCACCGTCGTACATGGAAGCATTGGAGACATCCATGCCCGTCAGCTCGGCCATCATGGACTGATACTCGAAGATATAGTGCAGGGTGCCCTGCGACACCTCGGCCTGGTAGGGCGTATAGCTGGTGAGGAACTCGGAGCGCCCGATGATGTGCTGCACCACCGAAGGGGCGTAGTGGTCGTATACACCAGCGCCGGCAAAGACGGTGAGCGGTGCGTTCTGCATTGAACGGGAGACCTCGCTGAACAGTTGCCTGAGCTCGACCTCGCTCATCGCCTCGGGCAGGTTATACTCGCGGCGGAAGCGTACAGCCTCGGGAATGTCGGCATAGAGGTCGTCGAGCGACCGAACGCCCACACGCCGCAGCATCAGCTGCAGGTCTTCCTCTGTATGGGGAAAATACTTATACATCTATAATAATCGGAATTAAGGGTTAATAAAAGCGATGCCGTGACATCGCAGTATCAAGATACAGGTAGGTCTGGATACTGAGAGGCGCCGGCATCGCAGGATATACAGTTACAGCTTCTCGGTGTAATCGGTGTAAGCCTTGGCGTCCATCAGGGCATCCAGCTCGCTGGCATCCGATAGCTCCACCTTGATAATCCAGTTCTCGAAAGCGTCTTTGTTCACCAGCTCAGGCTCGTCCTCGAGAGCCTCGTTCACCCCGACGACAGTGCCGCTGACGGGGCTGATAAGGTCGCTGGCAGCCTTCACGCTCTCCACCGCACCGAATTCCTCGCCGGCAGTCACTTCATCGCCCACCTCGGGCATATCCACATAGACCACATTACCCAGGGCATGCTGAGCATAGTCAGTGATACCTACGAATCCGTAATTACCTTCAACTCGTACATACTCATGCGACTCGCTATATCGGAGTCCTTCCATTACTTTAGCCATAATACAGTTTTGTTTTATAATGATGAATGAATTTATTTCCTATAGTGCTTGTCATAGAACTTCCGCTTGCATACCACGCCCGGGAAGGTCTTCTTGCGTATCTGTATCTCAACCTCGTTGCCCAGCGTGGCCTGCCCGGCATCGATAAGAGCCATGCAGACACTCTTGTCTGTGGATATGGTATGATACCCAGTGGTTACCTCGCCGATGGGCTGCCCCTCACGAAGCACCGTATAGCCGTGGCGTGGGATGGCCTTGTCACGAAGCTCTATGCCTACAAGCTTGCGGCTCACGCCCTCAGCCTTCTGGCGTGCCAGTGCCTCGCGGCCGATGAAGTCGGGCTTGTCCAGCTTTACGAACATGGAAAGGCCGGCCATGATGGGCGATATGTCGGCCGACAGTTCATCGCCATAAAGCGGCAGTCCCACCTCGAAACGAAGCGTATCGCGGCACCCAAGGCCACAGGGCTTGCAACGCCCAGAGGCCAACAGACGATCCCAGCACTGGCGGATATACGCTGGCTCGGCATAGATCTCGAATCCGTCCTCGCCTGTATAGCCCGTCCGGCTCACAATGACTTCGCCCAACGTCTTGAACGTATAGAACGTCAGCTCGCGGCATGGAATGCCCAGCACCTCCTCCATCACAGCCTCTGAATTAGGCCCCTGAACGGCCAGCTCACCGTAATGGTCGCTCAGATGCTCCAGGGCAAGGTCGTAGCCCTCGGCCTGCTGCTGAATCCAAGCCCAGTCCTTATCGATATTGGCGGCATTTATGACTAAGAGGAAGCGCCCCCCGCGCAATTTATACACCAGCAGGTCATCAACCACGCCACCGTCGGGGAAGCACATCATACCGTAGAGAATCTTGCCCTCGGGCATATCCTTAACATCGTTCGTAAAGACGACGTTCACGAAACGTTCGGCATCCTTTCCGCCCACGAGCACTTCGCCCATGTGGCTCACGTCGAAAACGCCGCAGTCGTGCCGTACGGCATTGTGCTCCTCCACTATTGTTGAGTACTGAATAGGCATATCGAAACCCCCGAAGGGCTGAATCAGGGCGCCCAGGGCTTCGTGCTTGTCATAGAGACATGTTCTTTTGTTTTCCATAGAATGCTATAATTAATTGTGATAATGTCGATGGATATATTTAATTATGATAATATCGAATACGAATAGTACTAACCCTCATGTCTGTCCTCTGTGAGCAGGCGTATGAAATCCTCGCGCCGCAGCCCCCGTATGATATTGTCCAATCGGTCGGGCACGACGCTTTCCAGGGCTTCGCGGCAGAGAGGCACATCGTGCAGGAGAGCCAGAAGGCCGCCGTCCAGGTCGCCAACCAGGAAGTAATCACCCACCAGGTTTATGCCCTTCAACATGCCGTTCTTCAGTTCCAAACGAGCCTCCAGGGTACCCACACCTTCCATTCGCCGCCTCCGCACGACAGAGTAGCGCGGATTATGGCCCATGATGAAGTCGGTGGCCAGATATTCCTGCTCCAGTTCCTCTATACGGGCCACATCGGCTTCCGCGAGCATCAGCCTCTCGTCCCCGCATAGGAAGCTACGGGCAAAATCCTTGAAGGCCTGCAGGTCTATATCAAGGTAGTCGCGGAGCAAGGCTACACGCTGGCGCACGCTCTCCACGCCCTTCGAATGCAGTTTCTCCCCATCGGGCGTAAGAGCCCCTTCCATATGCTGCATGTTCGTGTCGTACAGCATCGTGCCATGCACTATGCTACGCCCGGGCAGCCGATAGAAGGCGTTTCCGCTCACCTTGCGCCCATCCACAAGTATATCGTTCCTACCGCTGGCCGTAGCCGGAACGCCCAGCCGCTGCAGCATACCCACTACGAGACTAACGTAACGTCCGTAGGTGAAGTTAACGCCCTGTTCGTCGGTAATATACGAGAACATGATGTTACCGCTATCGGCATATACGCACCCGCCGCCGCTCTTTCGGCGATAGGTCTGAATGCCGTTGCGTCGGCAATAGTCCAGGTTCACTTCGTTCTCTATCAGCTGATTACGCCCAAAGATGACAGTAGGCTCTACCTGCCAAATGAAGAATGCATCATGCCCCGTCCTCTTCTCGCGGGCCACATACTCCTCCATCGCCAGGTAGAAAGGCAGGCGACGGGCAGATATGCCGGGGGGTAAACAGATATACTGCATAAACATTTCTTCTTTTGGCAATGCGCCTGCAAATGTATGAAGATTTTTTCTGTCTCCCAAACATTTCCGGCGAAATTATGTTCCGGCGCACATATTTCCCTATGAAGGACCCTTTCGTACCATCCGCCGTTTATACTTTTCAGAGAATAGTTTGTCTTTTTCGGAGTTTTATTTCGGCATGTCGCGGAAAAGACGTTCCTTTGCATCCGAAATGCAGAACAACAGACCTATATTGACCATTACAGGCTCCGACCCAGCAGGCGGCTCGGGCATCCAGGCCGACATCCGCACTATTGCAGCACTGGGTGGCTATGCTGTCTCGGCCATCACCTCGCTGACCGTGCAGAACACCCTGGGCATACAGGAGTTTCACGACCTGCCTGCGAACGTTGTGCAGGGACAGGTGGAGGCTATCATGAACGACGTTGAACCGCAGACGGTGAAAATCGGCTTGATACGTACGCAGGAGACATTGCAGGTTATCATTGACATGCTTTCAAAGTACAACCCGCGCCATGTCATATATGTGCCACTCATGAAGTCTGTTCAGGGCGAGCGCCTGGTACCAACAGAATTGGCTGGCGAGATTAACTTCCGGCTCGTACCATTGTGCACCATGATTATTCCCTCCTCTGAGTTCCAGACACACGGCGAGGCCAATACCTTTGCATCGGCTGCTGCTTTCTACCTGAACGAAGGCATCCCGGCCGACGAGGCCTTGCGCCGTGCTCATCAATGGCTGGACACGCATGCCATAAGACCGTTAGGGATCACCAGCCGCAGCAGGGAGCTGTATCAGCAGTTCCTGCGCCAACTGGAACTGCACTTTCGCACGAACAGCGATGTAAACTTCTACGCCGACAGCCTCAACGTAGCAGCAGGATACCTGGCTCAGGTGACCCGTCGCACAGCCGGCCTTTCGCCCAAGGCCATCATCGATGATCGCATCGCCAGTGAAGCTGCACGCCTGCTGGACAACACTCGTCTTACCGTACAGGAGATTGCCTGCAAGCTGAACTTCAGCAGTCAGGCTCACTTCTGCAAGTTTTTCCGTAAGCAATTTGCACAGACACCTACAAGATACAGGAAGAAGTTATGAACGAAAACAGACAAGAACTGAACCGCCAGCTGGCACAGATGCTCAAGGGCGGAGTCATCATGGACGTCACAACCCCCGAGCAGGCCCGTATTGCCGAACAGGCCGGAGCCTGCGCAGTAATGGCCCTGGAGCGCATCCCGGCCGACATACGTGCAGCCGGAGGCGTGGCACGCATGAGCGACCCGGCAATGATACGCGGCATCCAGCAGGCAGTTTCCATCCCCGTAATGGCCAAATGTCGCATCGGCCACACGGCCGAGGCCCGCATATTGGAGGCCATCGAGATAGATTACATAGACGAGAGCGAGGTACTGAGCCCGGCCGACAGTGTCTTCCACATCGACAAGCACCAGTTCCGCGTCCCCTTCGTGTGCGGTGCCAGGAACCTGGGCGAGGCATTGCGCCGCATTGCCGAGGGGGCCACAATGATTCGCACCAAGGGAGAGCCAGGCACAGGCGACGTGGTGCAGGCCGTCAGCCACATGCGGAAGATGCAGAGCGAGATACGCAGAATTTCCTCCTTGGCCGAGGAAGAGCTATACGAGGCGGCCAAAGAAATGCAGGCACCCCTGGAGCTGGTTCGCTACGTACATGAGAATGGTCATCTGCCTGTAGTGAACTTTGCAGCCGGAGGCATAGCTACCCCGGCCGATGCAGCCTTGCTGATGATGATGGGCGCCGAGGGAGTGTTCGTGGGCAGCGGAATCTTCAAGAGCGGCAACCCAGAGAAGCGCGCCAAGGCCATCGTACAGGCCGTGACGAACTATCAGGATGCCGGAATGCTGGCCAAACTGAGTGAAGACCTCGGTGAAGCTATGGTTGGCATCAACGAACAAGAGATCCAGATTCTGATGGCCGAACGGGGAAAATAATGATGAAGCGTATAGCTGTTCTGGCACTGCAAGGTGCCTTTGCCGAACATGAAATGATGCTCCGCCAACTTGGCGTACAATCGTTTCAGGTACGCCAGTTGTCTGACTGGATGCAACCAAAGGACGGACTAATCCTTCCAGGTGGCGAGTCCACTGTGCAGTGCAGGCTCCTGATACAACTGGGTCTGCTTGCGCCAATCCGGAAGGACATACTGGAGGGGTTACCCGTCTTCGGCACCTGCGCAGGGCTCATACTCCTGGCCCGGCAAGAGAACGGCAGGCCACGCCAGGGACTTTCCACAATGGACACGGATGTTTGTCGCAATGCCTACGGCCGCCAGCTGGGCAGCTTCCAGACAACGGGCAACATACAAGATGTGGGAACAAGGATACCCATGACCTTCATCCGCGCGCCCTATGTACTGAGGACACTCTCGAGCCAAGTTCGCATCCTGACGGAGACAGACGGTCGTATAACCGCCGTGCAGCAGGGCAGTCAGTTGGCTACTGCCTTCCACCCCGAACTGACTACCGACACGCGCCTGCATGAATACTTTTTGAGGCTTACGGAGCTCTGAAGGGAGTGTGAAAAGACAGTATTCCTGCTCTCTCCTCCCCCTACCCTTTGCTCCGTATCAGTTCCATTAGGCGTGCCATCTGGTTGGGTATGCGAATTTGCTGCGGACACTTCGACAAGCAGACCTCACAGTTCGTGCAGCGATAAGCGCGATGCTCGGCCGGAATGGCTTTGCGGTACGCTTTTATGAAGCGTTCCTTCCGTTCGGCATAAGTGGAGTCGGAGGTTTCCGGGAGTGGCAGCAGATGGTCGTTGACAGCCTTGTTGTAGAAACTGAAGTTGCCTGGTATATCAACACCGTGCGGACAGGGCATGCAGTAGGCGCATGTTGTGCAGGGTACAGTAGGTATTCCGGCCATTCCGTCGGCTATCCTCTCCAACAGTTCATTCTCGGCATCGGTACAAGCCACTAATGGGGAGTGAGTCTTCACGTTTTCCACCAAGTGTTCCATCTTATTCATACCACTCAGGGTAGTCAGGATGTTGGGATGCGATCCTACCCAGCGGAAAGCCCACTCGGCGGCAGAGGCATCGGGCCTGAGAGCCTGCAGCTGCTTGCTGTACTCCTTGGGGATCTGTGCCAGCGAGCCACCGCGCAATGGTTCCATCACCACGACCTGTATGCCGGCCTTCTCGAGCTTGCCATACAGGTATTCGGCATCGGCATCTTGCTTCCATCCGCCCTTACTGAGCGAAGCATGGCGCCAGTCGAGGAAATTCATCTGTATCTGCACCAAATCCCAATGATAATCTTTGTTATGGTCTATGAGCCAGTCGAAAACGCGCACGTCTCCGTGATACGAGAAGCCCAAATGCCTGATTCGGCCGGCCTCGCGCTCCTTCAGGAGGAAGTCTAGCAGGCCATTGTCCAGAAAGCGGCCCCGAAATTCGTCCATTCCGCCCTGCCCCACGCCGTGCATCAGGTAGTTATCGATATACTTTACGCGCAGGTCGCGGAATGATTTCTCGTAGATCTTCTTCGATTCGCCCAGGGGCCAAGTATTCTTGCCATAGTTGGACATTTTGGTCGTTATGAAGTACTTGCCACGCGGATGTCGGCTCAATGCGGCGCCAGTGGCAGCCTCGTTGCGCCCACCGCTGTATATGGGAGCCGTGTCGAAGTAGTTTACGCCATGATCCAGGGCATAATCCACCATTTTGTTCACGAGTTCCTGGTTTTCTGCCGGCAAACGCATCATGCCGAAGCCCAGTAGCGATACACGCTCGCCGGTACGGTTCTGGGTGCGCAGTGTCATGCCGTCATGAGCAGCACTTTGCGCCGAGGATGACTGCTGCCTATCGGCAAGTGCCGTAAGTGAGTCGAGACTCATCATAGCTGTGCTTGCCGTTAGGCCCAGCCGCTTTAGGAAGTGTCTTCTGTCAATTGTCATAGGTTATAAATTTTGTATTTTGGATGAACTGCAGGTTTACAAAGGCTATAAATCATAGATTTTGGACGAACTGCAGGTTTACAGAGGCAATATATTATGGATTTTGCACGCACTTCATGTTGTCGGCGAGCTGGGCGACGCTGCTGGCACCTACGAGTACGGAGGTTACGCCGTCATGCTCGAGCACCCAGCGCAATGCCTGCTCGGCAGTAGAGCGACCCGAGGCCCGGGCGTTGTCCCTGAGGGCCGACACGAGGTCCAGAACCTGCGGTGTGAGGCGGTCGTCGGTCAGGGTGCGTCCCCTGGCCATGCGAGAGTCGGCCGGTATGCCGTTCAGGTAGCGGTCGGTGAGCAATCCCTGGGCCAATGGAGAGAAGGCGATGAACCCTACGCCCATTTTGCGGCAGAAGTCGAGGATACCCGTCTCCACCGGCTTGCGGTCGATCATGTTGAGCCTGCCCTGATAGATGAGCAGGGGCACATCGTGCTCCCTGAGGTACTGCTCGCCCACCATAAGCTGCTCCAGGGGCCAGTTGGAGATGCCCACGTAGAGCGCTTTTCCCTGGCGCACGACGTCGACAAGCGTCTGCAGCGTCTCTTCGAGCGGCGTGAGGGGGTCGAGGCGGTGACTGTAGAACAAATCGACGTATTCGAGGTTCATGCGGCGCAGACTTTGGTCTAAACTGGCCATCAGGTACTTGCGTGAGCCCCAATTGCCGTACGGCCCGGGCCACATGTCGTAACCTGCCTTTGTAGAGATGAACAATTCGTCGCGGTAGGGGCGGAAGTCATCGTGCATGAGGCGTCCCATCGTCTCCTCGGCCGTGCCGTATGGTGGGCCGTAGTTGTTGGCCAGGTCGAAGTGCGTGATACCGTTGTCGAAGGCGTAGTGCGTGATGTCGCGGCTGCGCTGATAGGGGTCGACGGCTCCGAAATTGTGCCAGAATCCCAGGCTTATCCGGGGCAGGAGCACGCCGCTGCGTCCGCAGCGCGCATACAGGGCCGCATCGTCGTAGCGATGCTCGTTGGGCAGGTAGTTTTCTTTCAAGTCCATGAGATGATGTATATTTTACAATGTTATACGACTGGATATTAGTGCATCCGGCTCAGTGCCGGCTCACTGATGGCCGAAGTTGAAAGCCCGTGGCGCATTTTCCACCTCTATGGTGAGCTCTTTGCCTTCGGCCAGGTCGCTGTGGTCTACGAACCATCCCTTCAGCGGCTTGCCGCCCACGAGGATGCGCCGTATGCGGGTGCCCTGTCCCTTGCGGACGACGGTGAAGGTGCGCCCTGCGTGCGGCAGGTCGAACTCTACGCGGTCAAACAGGGGCACGGAGACGATATATTGGGGGTCGGCGGGCGAATAGGTGTATATGCCGAGCGACGAGAGCACGAACCACGACGACATCTCGCCGCCGTCGTCCATCCCGGGCAGCGCCAGGCCCTCAGGGCCCCGTCCGTAGTATGCATTGAGTATCTCGTTGATGATTTCCTGGCTCTTTTCCTGCCGGCCGATGAAGTAATAGGTAAAGGGGATGTTATGTCCGGGCTGGTTGCCCTGGCAATAGTTGCCGATGAAGCCCGAGAAATTGTCGGCCGCATAATCCCGGTACGGTTGGGTGAAGAGTGAGTCGAGTTTCGCGTCGACGGCCTCGTCGGATGGGTATAGCCGGACTACACCCACAGGGTCGTGCGGTGCGTAGAACAATGAGTTCCACGCATTGGCCTCGCGGTACTGATAGGCGTAGTACGGATAGTAGGGGTCGAACTGCCTGATGAACGAACCGTCGGCAATGCGTCCGCGCATGAAGCCCGAAACGGGGTCGAAGACGTTGCGGTAGTTCTGCGAGCGCTGCATGAGCAGCTTTTCGTTCCGCTTGTCCTTCAGCTCGCGTGCCACCAGGGCCACGGCGTAGTCGTCGTAGGCGTACTCCAGGGTCTTGGTGACGGCAGCCTTGTACTCGTCCCACGTAGGCACGTCGGTGGTGTCCTTTTCGGCTATCCATCCCTGCTGCATGTACTCCTCCAGGTAGGGGCGCCCTCCCCTGCCGGGCACGGTGGCGTTCTTGAGGATGAGGGCGTAGGCCCTGCTGAGGTCGAAGGTGTGCAACCCGCGCAGCCAGCAGCCCGAGATGAACGTGGAGGCGTGGTCGCCGTGGAAATAGGTGGGCATGTAGCCTCCACGCTTCTCCCCCCGGTCGATAGACGACTTGATGACGTCTGTAGCCACCTGCGGACTGAGCATTGCGAGCAGCGTGAGCTGGTTGCGTGCCTGGTCCCAGAAGGCAGGGGTGGTGTAGTATTGGAACGAGGGCTCCGTAAAGGTCTCTCCGCGCTCGTCGCGATACTGATGGTTGACGTCGCTGCGCAGCGAGGGCCACAGGAAGGCCCGATACAGGGTCGAGTAGAGCATCATTTGCTGCCTTGCGGTGCCGCCCTCGACACGAACGCGCCCCAGGAGTGCCTCCCATTGGGCGTCGGCTTCGCTGCGGACCTGGTCGAATGTCTTTCCGTCGAGCTCAGCCGATAGGTTGAGGCGCGCATTGTCGGCCGATGTGAACGACACGCCCACCCTGACCTCCAGCGGGGTGGCGCTGCGGCTGTTCTTGAAGGTCACCAGGCACACGGGGTCGCTGAATCGCTGCTCCATGCGCACCTCGTCGATGTCGAAGTTGGTGGTGGCGTAGAAGAATACGCCGTCCTGGCGCCCGGCGAAGGCGCGCTCGCCCGCCTTGTGCACCTCCTTGCGCCTGGGCCTGCCGTTCGAGTGGCTGATGTCGACCAGCAGCATCTTCTCGTCGTCGGGCCGGAAGGTGTATTGGTGGAAGCCGCAGCGCGCGGATGCCGTCAGCCGGGCATCAACGCGGTAGCGCTCCAGGTAGACCTGGTAATAACCGGGGCGGGCCGTCTCGCGGTCGTGGCTGTAGTGCGACGCATAGCTGTCGGGGCGGTAGAATCCGGCGCTGGTGACGGGCATCATGGGCACATTGAGCAGGTTCCAGTGTCCCATGGCCGTATGACAGAAGGCATAGATGACGCGGTCCTCGTATTGGTATCCTCCGCCCGAGCCATACTTCGTGACGGGCGAAATTTGCACCATGCCGTTGGGCGTGGTGGCTCCGGGGAACGTCTCGCCGCCCCACGGACGCCTGTCGCGCAGGTAGGTGAAGCCCAAGTCATCGGGCGTCCATAGCGTAGTGGTGCCCAGCCGCGTGTCCACGCGGTCGGTGATGGGGCCCGGCAGGGCCGTGGCGCTGAATACGCTGAGCATGACGGCCAGCAGGGCTCGCCAGGGACGGATAGTATGGTTCATGACGGGTGACATACGGTTGAATGTTGTAAAGAATTGCATTTCTGCTGCAAAGATAGTAATTCGCCGGATAAAAAGAGAATGAAATGACAAAATAAATGTCTAATACTACGCATTTTGTCATTTCATTGCGGTATGTCGGCGGCTCCGTGCTACGGCACGAGCTGCGCCGAATCCCTGTCGGTATTGATGGGGCGGAAGCGGAAGGCGGCCAGCGCCCCGTCGGGCAGCGCGCTGTCGGTGTACCAGAACACATGCGAGCGTGCAAAGAGGACGAGGGTGGCGCGGGCCTCCTCCTGACTGGGCGCATGCCATGCGCTGCACACGATGGGGCGCCCGAAGTGGTAGCAGATGCTCATGAGCCAGCCCGTTTCGGCCGCCTTCATGGCCGACGAGAAGGCCGTCAGGTCGCTGAGCGACCATATCTTGTAGGTGAGGCTGGCCGTGCTGACACCCTGGTAGCGCAAGCGGCTCCATCCACCGTTGCGTCCGTGGATGAGTTCGTCGCGATAACGGGTGCCGGGCGCAATGTCGCCCACGCCGACGAGCGGTGTCATGAACACAGGCTGCGTAACGCTGGCAAAGCGGGCCAGGTCGAAGAGCTGGGAGACCCACATGGACGCCTCGCGCTCGGTCTGCAGGCTGGAGCCCGGGTGGCTGTACAGCTCCCATGCCTCTATGCGGCTGTCGGTGTAGTAGCGGCGCAGCAGGGTGTTCACGTAGGCCATGACATTGCGCACGTCTGGGCGCCGGGCGAAGGCTGCGGCGTCCGCGGCGCTGATGCTGAGCGCGGGGGCGAAGTCGTTGCCCCAGAACGGGCTGTCCGCTGCGGCGCCGGCGGAGCTCTTGCTGCCCGACGAGCGGTCCGCGGCGGAGGATTTGGAGCTCTTGTAGGCCGACAAGGGGCCTGCTGCGGGCGTGGCGAGGTACTGGTCGCCGTTCATGGCGAAGTCGTTGGGGTATGTGCGCAGGAAGAGGGCCTGCGGTATCTCCGCCGTGGCGGCAGCGAGGATGTCGTCGTCGGTCAGCAGCACGGGCAATACGGTCTGTCCGCGGCTGTCGGCCTCCTGGAGGCAGCGCTCGAAGCGCTGCATGAAGGCTTGCTCGTCGGCTGCGAAGTCGCTGTAGCTGAATTTGACCCGTATGCTGTTGTAGGCCGTGCCTTGCTGCGCGTTTTGGGCGGCTTGCTGGGCAGCAGCGGCGTCGCCCGACGGGCCGGGTGCTGCGCTCAGGCCCTTGATGGGCCCGTGTGCCACCCATTTCCATGCCCTTTCGGCCGACCATCGCTCCGTCTGGGCCAGGGGTGGATAGATTTGCTCGCCGGGCTGGGCAAACCGGAAGCGCCGCAGGGCATCCAGCTCGCGATAGTCGTATGCCGAGCCGTCGGAGTAGAGCAGATCATGGAAGATAGGCTCATACGGGTCGTAGGATGTACGCCCCCACTGCACGGACCAGTTCCGATGGTCGGTCAAGTATAGCCCCCACAGGTAGAAGTTCACGTGTTCGCGCGCAAAGAGCTTCAATGTGCGGGTCAGCCCGCCGCTCACTGTGCGCGCCAGGCACTCGCTGCTGACGAGCGGACGCCCGTCCAACTGCTTCATCCGTCGTATTACATCGGCCGGAGCGGCATGCTCGGCCTCCAGGAAGCGGTATGTATGTATGTTGTGGATGTCCATGAGGCGCTCGACTTCCATCCGCCGGGCGTAGTGCACCGTGGTGGTGTCATATTGACCCCCTTCCCAGAAGATAGACGAGGTAATGGGCTGCACAGGGTTCTCGCTGCGGCACCACATGACCATGCGTTCGAGCCACTGCATCTGCCTCATCGTCTCGTCGTTGGTCTCCGTGGAGGGTTCGTTCCATATATCCCACATGGCAATGCGCCTGTCGCCGGCAAAGGCTCGCACCACTCGCCTTACATAGTCCTCGGCGCGGCGCAGGCGTTCCTCCTCGGGTATGGATTTGTCGTGGTAATAGCGCTCGTAGAAGCTCAGCACGGGCGAGTACGTCAGTCCGTAGCGCGAGCAGTCCTCCACATAGCGGCGGATGAAGGCAATTTGCTCCTCAACGGTGCCGCCGCCTACCCACGAGCGCACGCTGTTGAGCCCCAGTTCGGCTGCCTTGCGCAGTATCTGGTCGCGCTGCATACCGGGGTATGCCAGTTCGGGCTGGTTGAAGCCTCGTATTTCTCCAATTTCCTTCTGCCACCGCCATGCCTGGGCCACGCTCATCTGGTCGCGGGCCGACATTGGGGCTACAAGAGCTATAAAACATGCGCAGAGCAACGCGCGCAGGGAAAATTTATTCATACTGTCTATCATATTATTTTATTTACCATTTGACTATTTACCAAAATCTTGATTTTGCCCACAAAGTTAGTGAAAAGTTATGACATGGCAAAGAATGCGGGGCAAGAATCATGGGAATGCAGGAAAAAGGCGGAGCCAGCGCTCCGCCTGCAAGGTAAAAGCAGGAAAAAGGCGGAGCCAGCGCTCCGCCTGTAAGGTAAAGGTAGGAAAAAGGCGGAGCCAGCGCTCCGCCTTTCATGTGAATGTAGGGCTGATGGAGGGTTACTCCATGCCGTCGCCGGCATCGTCGTTGCCGCCTCCCGAGCCGGAGCCACCGGTGCCGCCCGAGGAGCCGTTGTCGCCCGAGCCCGTGCCGCCCGTGCCGCCCGTACCTCCGGTGTCTGTGCCCGAGCCGCTGCCCGAGCCGCCCGTACTTCCGGTGTCAGAGCCCGTGCCGGAGCCCGTGCCGCCCGTGGAGCCGGTGCCTGTGCCCGAGGCGCCGTCGCCGGTGCCCGTGGAGCCGGTGTCAGAGCCCGATGCGCTGCCCGTGCCGCCCTGCGAGGTGCCTCCTGCGCCCGCTGCGCCGCCCGTGTTGGACGACGAGGTGCCCGCAATGTAGTAGAGCTTGGCGCGGTCCTCGATGCTGAGCAGCACATTCACCAGCTGGGTGAGCGCGTCGGAGGGCTGCAGCACCATCATGGCGTTGATGATGTCGTATGCCTGGCGTATGGCGGCATCCGTCTGGCGCCGGGCCTCGGCCAGCAGGCCCTTTACCTTAGTACTTTCGTTGTCGACTCGCTGTGCAACCAGCTGGATGACCACATTGGCCTGCTGATCGGCCTTGTCCACCCATGGCGCGATGGACAATTCCTGCACAGTGTACTGCGTGGCGGCGCGCCATTGCTGCACCATGTTCAGGGTCTTGCGCGCGCTGGCCTCCATGCCGTCGCCGGTGTTGAAGTCGAAGTCCTTGAAGAGCCTGTGGGCCAGCTCTGCCTTGCGGCGGATGGGCTCGCTCTCAGGCAAGAAGAGCAGTCCGCGCAACAGTCCGCGTATTGCAGACATGTACTTGTCCATCAGTGCAACCTCGCGACGCAAGTCGTCGCTTACAAAGTCCTTGCCGCTGTAGTTGCGGTAGGCCGCATCCTCCTCTTGCCGGCGCTGCGTTACATTTTGGAACGCCGCACGGAGCATTTCGTTGTCAGTTTGGAACAAGGAGAAGCGATTCTCAATCTGCTGGGTGACGCCATCATGATTGGCCACCGACAGTCGCGTCAGGTATGACGCTGAAAGTGCATTTGCATCCATGATTGTATAGAATTTAAAGGTATATTTTTGCGCGCGGCCACATTCTCGGATGCCGTGCGGCGGGCCGCGCTGGGAACCGCACAGGCATTATGGCATTATGGGCATATCTTGCGTAGGACGGAGCGCCTGCGGAACGGCAACAGGACCGCCGCGGGCACGAAGGATCGACGGACAGATGAAAAGGGCGCCGCCACGGAAAATATGAAAGTATTAATTATTAGAGAAGGTAGATCCGTGGGGAATTTGGCGCCCTTATCACAAGTTAGCTGCCACCCTTTGTAGGATATAGCCCCCTCAACGGCATTAAACGTATAGAAGACGAGAGAATGAACTTGATGTAATGCCGAAGTGGTGAAGGGGGCTATGTGTGTACGTCGATTTTCAAAGAACAATTGCCGCGGTGCGGCCTGGATGGAACGTTTGCCGGTCATCAGCTGGCGCGGCGCGGCCTGGATGGAACGTCTGTCGGTCATCAGCTGGCGCGGTGCGGCCTGGATGGTGCGCTTGCCGGCCTGGGTGCGACTGGCGGCGCGCCTTTTAGTGCTTCTGATGGTAAAAAACATCGACATAACGTCCTATGCTTTTGTGCAAACACTATGGAAGTGCTGCTTTTTCGACTTTTCTGAGGCAAAAATAACAAAAAATTTTGAAACCGCCAAGAAAATGACGCAATTTTTTATAAAAATGTAAGGAAATGGGAGGGATTATTATCTCCATCCACCAAGAAATAAGTTCAAAATTTCGCCCACCGCATTCCTGCGCCCCAACTACGGCCGCCCATAGCCCGCAGAGGCTACGTCGATGACGAGCACCCAGTCGGTTTGCTCGCCGGGTGTGGGCGATGTGAAGGTGACGTTGTCGCCCCGCGCGATTTTTCCGGCGCTGTGCGACTTGCCGTTGCGCGGATTGAACCACCAGCCCTTCAACTTTCCCTCGGCAAGCAAGCTGGTGCGCACGCCGAAGGGTCGTCCCACGGGCGCATAGACCATCAGGTAGGTGCGGCCCTCGTCCATAGTGGCTGCAAAGTGTGCCAATCCCTGGCCGGGCATGATGGAGAGGTCGTCGGCCGAGGGAACGAGCACCTCGTCGGTGGCCGGCAGGCGGGTGAGGAAGGGTCTCGACTCCAGGAGGCGCCGTGCATGCTGCATTTGCGAGGCGCCGGGCTGGCGGAGGGCCTCCTGCCACGACATGAGGGGGTGGTTGATGGGCTGGCGCTTGCCGGGTTCGTACATCTGCCACACGGCGTGGTGGCCGTAGGTGTGTCCGCAGGCGCCGTTGAAGAGGTCCCAGTAGAGGGCGCGGCGGCAGTCGGCTGCCACGGAGAACCCACGGTGCGCAGGGTCGAAGGCTACGGGGTGATCTTCGTATATCGGCTCGCCGTCGATGACGGGTTTCACGGGCTGGCGGTCATAATCGGTGCGCGTCTTGGCGTAGATCTGGTACCAATGGTTGTGTCCGTTCTGCCGCATGTTGAAGTCCAGCCAGGGTTCGTCGTGCCAGAAGTCGGCGCTGCCCCATGAGCCGCCGGGATGGAAGGTAATGAGGTGCTGGCCGTCGTCGCCCTGGCGGATGCCCAGAGCCATTTCGCGGATGGTGAGCCGCTGACGGTCGTTTTCGGGGTTGCGGTCGCCGCCGAGTATCCATATCACCTTGTCGTTGCGGTAGCGGCGCGCAATCCATTCGCCATAGCGGCGCGCATTGTCGGGTCTGAAGGGCGGATGCTCGCCGTCGTGCCAGTAGCAGCCCCAGGAGGGCAGCAGGCCGACGTACAGACCGAGCGCATTGGCCCTGCGGACGATGTAGTCCACGTGATCCCAGTAGTCATTGGCCTCGCCGTCCACAATGGCGGGCTTCAGCGGGTCGAGGTCGATGAAGGGGAGGTGCCCATAGGCGTTCTCGACGTTGATACCAGAGAGCTCTGCCACCGCCACGGCCTGTATGACGGTGAAACCCTTCGATGCGCGGTCGCGCAGGTAGAGGTCTGCCTCCTCGCGGGTGAGGCGGTGGAAGAGTTCCCACGCCGTATCGGCCAGGTAGAAGAAGGGCTTTCCGTCCTGGTCGACGAGGTAGCGGTGGTTCTCGGACACCTGCAGGCGCTGCGGAGCGGCAGACGGCTTGCAGTGGAGCCCTGCGGCGCAAAGCAGGGCGCACAATGTGAGGAAGAAGCTGCGTGTTGTCATAATTATGCTGAATTTTATTAGTTTGTCGATGGCAAAGATAGGAATTTCTGGTAATGCCTGCAAACAATTTAAGAAATTTTAGGGATTTGGAGCGCTGGCCAGCTTACAGGCGACATAAATTGGGCGATATGCAACACTTGCAGGCTTACAGGCGACATAAATTGGGCGATATGCAGCGCTTGCAGGCTTACAGGCGACATAAATTGCGCAATATGCAGCGCTTGCAGGCTTACAGGCGACATAAATTCCGCGATATGCAGCGCTTGCCTTACAACGAGAGGACCCCTTTGCGCAAAGCCCCCATGATGTTGGAGGGCGGGCGGTGGGCTGCGAGCTCGGCGGCCATATAGTCCATGTAGGGCGCAACGTGGGCGAAGAAGCGGTGGTATCCGGCGCAGAGGTAGTTGAGGCCGGGCTCGCCGCCTTCCGTCTGACAGAAGCGGTTGCGCGGACATTCGCCGTTGCAGGCGAAGAGGTAGCGGCAATGGCGGCACTGGCTGGGCAGCGCGGCCGTCTTCATGCGGCTGAAGGACTGCTGGCGGCCCGATGACATCATATCCTGGAGAGGCTGGTCTGCGATGTTGCCCAGGTGGTACTGGGGGAACACGAAGTGGTCGCAGGGATACAAATCGCCGTTCCACTCGACGGCCGCGGTGTGCCCGCACGTGCGGGCAAGGGTGCATACGCCCGGCGGCGCACCCACCCAGTTGGCCAGCGTGGCATCGAAGAGCTGGATGAAGACGTGCCCTACGTCGCGGCGCAACCACTCGTCGAAGATGGTGCAGCAGAACGCGCCCCACTGCTCGGGCGTAACGCTGTAGTCGGCCAGGCGGGCCACCGAATGGTCCTCCTCCACGGCCGCAAGGCGCTCCCCGGCCTCATCGCGGACCGTGCGCTCCACCACGGGCGTGAACTGGAGGTAGCGGCAGCCTATCCGCCGGAAGAAGTGGTAGAAGCCGAGCGGACGGCGGGCATTCAGGCGGTTCACGGCGGCCAAGCCGTTCCACTGGACGCCGTACTGATTGAGCAATTCGATGCCCCTCATCACGCCGCTGAACGAGGGCTGGCCGTTTTTATCCGTGCGGAAGGCGTCGTGCTCCGCCTGCGGCCCGTCGATGCTGATGCCCACGAGGAAGTCATTGTCGCGCAGGAAGCGGCACCAGTCGTCGGTGAGCAGGGTGCCGTTCGTCTGAATGCAGTTGATGATGCGGCGCCCGTCGGCATAGCGCTGCTGCATGGCAAGGGCCCTGCGGTAGAAGCTGAGGGGGCGCAGCAGCGGTTCGCCGCCATGCCAGGTGAACAGCACCTCGCTGGTAGGCTGACAGTTGA
The DNA here is from genome assembly GCA_946407895.1 of uncultured Prevotellaceae bacterium. Taxonomy (GTDB): domain Bacteria; phylum Bacteroidota; class Bacteroidia; order Bacteroidales; family Bacteroidaceae; genus Physcousia. The sequence goes on along the minus strand of CAMJQA010000037.1, from coordinate 6,804 downwards.
TATAGTCGCGCGTCAACCGTTCCAGCAGCTCGTCGCTCATCACCTCCCTGGCGCCGCCGTAGAGGCGCTGCTTGCCGAGGTAGTAGCAATACGTGCAGCGGAGGTTGCAACGTGCGCCTGCGGGCTTCAGCATCAGGTTGAACATCATGGCGGCTGCGGGTTGACAATATATATATAATAATGTAAAGGCTAATATTCCCGGACGCCGATGGACTCGCGCGTCCGCTGGAGTTCCTTGCGGAAGCGCGCAATCTTCCGGCTGTAGCGCGGATCGTCCGCCAGGTTGTGCAGTTCGTGTGGGTCCTGCTTCAGGTCGTAGAACTCGTCGTAGGCAGGCCGCTCGCCGCGCTCGTCGTAGAAGTGTATGAGCTTGTAGCGGCGGTCGCTGAGCCCGTCGTGGCGCATGACGTTGTGCTCGGCCGTGTGGTCGTAGAAGTGGTAGTAGAGCTGCTTGCGCCAACCCCGCGGTCTGCGCCCGTTTTTGCGCAATACGGGCATGAGGCTGCGTCCGTACATGTCGGCGGGCTGCTCCTTGCGGGCGATGTCGAGGAAGGTGGGCCCGAAGTCGAGGTTCTGCACCATGACATCGCTCTCGCTGCCGCCGCGGCAGCCGGGGTAGCTGATGATGAGGGGCGTGCGGAACGACTCCTCGTACATGAACCGCTTGTCGAACCATCCGTGCTCGCCCATGTAGAAGCCCTGGTCAGAGGTATATACGATCATCGTGCTGTCCATCAGGCCCTCCGCCTCAAGGTAGTCGAGCAACTGGCCCACCGAGTCGTCCACGCGGCGGATTACGCGCAGGTAGTCCTTGATGTAGCGCTGGTACTTCCAGCGCACAACCTCGTCGTGCGTCATATTTTCTTGTTGCTGCATGAAGGGGGCGTTCTTCCGCTCGTAATTCTCGAGCCACTGCGCGCGCTCCTCGGGCGTCATGGTCTGCAGGGCAGCGCGCCACAGCTGCGAGACGTCGCATTCGTGCCCGGAGCCCTCGTAGCCGTAGAGCTTCAGGTCGTAAATCATGGCCATGTGCTCGTCGATGCGCATACGCTGCTCCGCTGCGGCCGGGCCGCGCGACGTGTAGTCGTCATAGAACGTCGCCGGCATGGGGAACTCCACGTCCTCGTAGAGGTCGAGGTACTCCAGGGGCGGCAGCCAGGGCCTGTGGGGCGCCTTGTGGTGCACGTAGAGCAGGAAGGGGCGATTGCGGTCACGCTGGCGGAGGAAATCGAGGGCCTTGCGGGTGATGAGGTCCGTGGCATAGCCCTCCTCGCGCACGTAGCGTCCGCCTGTAGCCTCGCTCTTGAACCGCGGGTTGTAGTATTCGCCCTGCCCCGACAGGATGCTGTACGTATCGAAGCCTCGCGGCTCGCACAGCATGTGCCACTTGCCAATCATGGCCGTCTGGTATCCCGCCTGCTGCATGAGTTGCGGTATAAATGTCACCGTAGTATCCATCCTGTTGGTCAGCATGGTCTGCCCGTTCTGGTGGCTGTAGAGGCCTGTCATCAGGCAGGCGCGGCTCGGCGTGCTCAGCGAGTTCTCCACGTAGGCGCGGTCGAAGCGTATGCCGCGCCGCGCCAGGCGGTCGATGTTGGGGGTGGGTGCCAGGCGCGACAGGGGATGCCCGTAGGCACTGATGGTCTGGAAGCTGTGGTCGTCGCACATGATGTACACGATGTTCATGCGTCCGCCCGGGGCTGCAACGGCCCGGCTGCTGCCCGACAGCGGGCCCGCCACCGTCATGCCGGAGGTGGCGCAGAGCAGCGAGAGGCCAAAAGGATTGTTCAGTTTCATGCTCGTTGGTTTAGTTGAGGGGCAAAAAGACGAAAGTCTGCTGCCCGATGGTTGAAAACGAGGGCAAAAAGACGAAAGTCTGCTGCCCGATGGTTGTATTCCCGGCCACAAAGATACAAATTGCCCGACAAACGGCCAAATATATTCGCGGTTTTCCGTCGGGAGGCACGCTTGTAAGGCTGCAAACGCACCTCTTTGGAGATTTTGGCCATCTTGTAAGCCTGCAAACGTGCCTCTTTTTGAAAAGACGGGCCATTGTAAGGCTGCAAACGCAACTCTTTGGAGAATTTGGCTCTCTTGTAAGGCTGCAAACGTGCCTCTTTTTGAAAAGATGGGCCATTGTAAGCCTGCAAACGCTCAAAAATCTGCAAAGAGGCACCATTGTAAGCCTGCAAGCGTGCCTCTTTGGAGATTTTATGCCTCATGTAAGCCTGCAAATGCACCTCTTTGGAGATTTTGGCCCTCTTGTAAGCCTGCAAGCGCACCTCTTTGCAGATTTTGGCCCTCTTGTAAGCCTGCAAGCGCACGTCTGCGGAGATTTTGGCTCTCTTGTAAGCCTGCAAGCGCACCTCTTTGCAGATTTTGGCCCTCTTGTAAGCCGTTTAGATGTCTATCCCGTAGGTTTGCTTCACCTCGCTCATCACAAACGTGCTCTCCAGCGACGCCAGGCTCTCGATGACGCCCAGCTTGTTGAGCACAAACTCCTGGTACTCGCGCATGTCGGCCGCACGCACCTTCAGCAGGTAGTCGTATGCGCCCGAAATGTTGTAGCATTCCGTCACCTCGGGTATCCGCATGATGCGCCGCATGAACGCATCGGCTATCTCGTGGTTGATTTGCTTCAGCTTCACCTTCACATAAACCTGCAAACCGCGGTCGAGCTTCTCCGGGTCGAGCACAGCCACGTACCTCTTGATGTAACCCTGCCGCTCCAGGCGCTTCTGGCGCTCGAAAACGGGCGTAGGGGTCAGGTTCACGGCGTCGGCCAGCTCCTTGGTGGTCAGTTTGGCGTTCCGCTGCAGCGTACGCAGTATCAAAATGTCGGTTTTATCCAGCTTGTCCATCATATATTCGGTCAAAATCTACGCCGCCGTGGAATATTATTCTGTCAGGGGCATCAAAATCCGCCCCGCGGCAGAAAATCCTTCCAACAACGGCGCAAAATTAGGGATATTTTCCGAATCCTGCAAATAATTTGGAAGATAAATCCAAATCGGCGTACCTTTGCACCGTCGAAAGGACAAAGAATCGGCAAAAGAGTCAACATATCTATAACAATTCTAAAACAAAACGACTATGGCAGAGAAAAAACTTCACTTCGAGACGCTCCAGCTCCACGTAGGACAGGAGCAGGCAGACCCCGCAACGGACGCTCGCGCCGTGCCCATCTACCAGACAACCAGCTATGTGTTCCACAACTCGCAGCACGCGGCCGACCGCTTCGGACTGCGCGACCCCGGCAACATCTACGGCCGCCTGACGAACTCCACGCAGGCCGTACTGGAGGAGAGGGTGGCCGCCCTGGAAGGCGGCGTGGCCGCCCTGGCCGTGGCGAGCGGAGCAGCCGCCGCCACATACACCATCCAGAACATTGCAGGCGCGGGCGACCACATCATCGCGGCCGATAACCTCTACGGCGGCTCGTACAACCTCATCACACACACCCTCTCGGCGCTCGGCATACAGAACACCATCCTGCGGGTGAACGACCTCGACGCCCTGCAGGCCGCCATCAGGCCCAACACGAAGGCCATCTTCGCCGAAACGTTCGGCAATCCGAACAGCGACGTGCTCGACATCGAGGGAGTGGCACGCGTGGCACACCGCAACAACATCCCCCTCATCGTGGACAACACGTTCGCCACCCCCTACGTCATCCGTCCGCTGGAGCACGGCGCCGACATCGTCTTCCACTCCGCCACAAAATTCCTCGGGGGGCACGGCTCATCGCTCGGAGGCGTCATCGTGGACGGCGGACGCTTCGACTGGAAGGCCAATGCACAGAAGTTCCCCACCCTGGCGCAGCCCGATCCGTCGTACCACGGCGCCATCTTCGCCGACGTGGCCGGAGCGGCAGCCTACGTCACCCGCATACGCGCCGTCATACTGCGCGATACGGGCGCAGCCATCTCCCCATTCAACGCCTGGATCATCCTGCAGGGCGTAGAGACGCTCTCCCTGCGCGTGGAGCGGCACATCGAGAACGCACTGCGCGTCGTCCACTACCTGAACAGCCATCCCAAGGTGGCGCAAGTGAACCATCCGGCGCTCAGCAGCCATCCCGACCACGCACTATACCAACGATACTTCCCCAAGGGGGCCGGCAGCATCTTCACATTCGAGATACGCGGCGGACAGCAGGAGGCCTGGCGCTTCATCGACGCCCTGAAGATCTTCTCACTGCTGGCAAATGTGGCCGACGTGAAGAGCCTTGTCATCCACCCCTATACGACCACGCACTCGCAACTCTCACCCAGCGAGCTCGCCGAGCAGCACATCACGCCGTCGACCATCCGCCTGAGCATCGGCACGGAGCACATCGACGACATACTCGACGACCTGGGCCAGGCGTTGGACCAGATATAAGTCACTATCGCCACGCTGAGCAGATTTTTTTAACCGCGAGAGCCAACATATATCACATAATTTATGTATTTTTGCACACGAAAAGGAGAAATAGCATTATGTCACAGATTGCAAAACAGCTGACCGAGCTCATCGGCAACACCCCACTTCTTGAGCTCAACAAGTTTTCCGAGGCACAGGGCATACCGACGCCCATCGTTGCCAAGGTAGAGTACTTCAACCCCGGCGGCAGCGTTAAGGACCGCATAGCACTGGCCATGATTGAGGATGCCGAGCGGCGAGGCATCTTGAAGCCCGGCGCCACCATCATTGAGCCCACCAGCGGCAACACTGGCGTGGGACTGGCGCTCGTAAGCGCCGTTAAGGGCTACCACCTCATACTGACCATGCCCGACACGATGAGCATAGAGCGCCGCAACCTGGTGAAGGCCTACGGCGCCGAGGTGCGGCTGACGCCCGGCAAGGACGGCATGCCCGGCGCCATACGCGAGGCAGAGGCTCTGCGCGACAGCACGCCCGGCGCCGTCATCCTGCAGCAGTTCGAGAACCCCGCCAACCCCGAGCGCCACTACGCCACCACGGGCCCCGAGATATGGAGCCAGACCGACGGGCAGGTGGACATCTTCGTGGCCGGAGTAGGCACGGGCGGAACCATCTCGGGCGTGGGACGATACCTGAAGGAGCAGAACCCCGGCATCAAGGTGATAGCCGTGGAGCCCAAGTCGTCGCCCGTACTGAACGGCGGGCCGAGCGGGCCGCACAAGATTCAGGGCATCGGCGCCGGATTCGTGCCCAAGACGTACGACGCCGAGGTCATCGACGAGGTTTTCGACGTGGAGAACGACGCAGCCATACTTACCGGCCGCCAGCTGGGCCGCCAGGAGGGCCTGCTCGTGGGCATCTCGGCCGGAGCCGCAGCCTACGCCGCTGCACAGGTGGCCCTGCGGCCCGAGAACAAGGGCAAGCGCATCGTAGTGCTGCTGCCCGACACGGGCGAGCGCTACCTCTCCACGGTGCTCTACGCCTTCGAGGAGTACCCCCTCTGACGGATAGCCAAACGGCAATTAATGCCCCCACGTTCAATTAACGGGGAATCATACGTCCCTTAAAAAGGAAATCCCTGCCAAAAGAGATGGCAGGGATTTTGCTTTCAGACAGAAGATAGAATTATCCGTTCCTTTTTTTGTCAGAAGTTTGTCATAGCTCCCATGCAGCTGGTAACGCCCAGTGTGGTCATGATGGCCGTCAGTATGCTGATGATGAGCTGCAAGATGAATTTCCACGTATTTCCACTCGCCATTTTATCAAATGCAAAAATGCAAATTTGCAAATTTGCAAAATTGTGTCTCGACTGAAGGTCAAAGATGACTTTATTAGCGCGTAACAGTCTAATGACCGATTCGGGATTATCTTGCCCTCAGAGATACTTCCTCAGTCTGTTGGTGCTTTTGCTCATTCTCAGGTGCAGCAGTGCCCTTTCCCTTATTTGCCGTATTCTCTCAATGCAGATGCCAGTCATGGACGACACCTCACTCAGGTTGTGTGCCGAGCAGCCTATCCCGAACAGGTTGACGAGCACTTCACGTTCCCTGTCCGTCAGCACGTTCTTGAGAATTGAGTTGAGTTCGATGGCGAGTGATTCCCTGTCCGTCTGGTAATCGGCCCTGGTCTCCTTCGAGGCGGCCAACATGTCATTGAGGCACCTCTCACGATCTTCCCTCAGAGGGACATCGATGGGCTTGCCTTGCAAGTCGGCCTCCATGGCTGACTTGATTCTATTCTCTGTCTCGTTGAGCAATTCGCTGAGTTCCGCGATGCTTGGCTGGCGCTGATTCCTCTGCATGAAGCTCGCGGCGGTGCGCTTGAGCTTCTTCTGTAAGTCGGCTTTGTGAGAAGAGATCCTGACAAATCCGCCCTTTTCCACGAGTGCTCGCTGTATGCTTTCCCTGATGTGCCATACGGCATAGGTGATGAATTTGAAGCCAAGAGTGGGATTGAAACAGTCTGCCGCCTTGATGAGTCCGATATTTCCCTCGTTGATCAGGTCCTCCAGCAGCATTCCAGCGTGCTGGTACATTTTGGCTATAGAGATTACGAACCGAAGGTTAGCGACAACCAACCGTTCCTTCGCCAGTCTGCCTTCTTTGCCGCCCTCGAGAATCAGACTTGCCAGGTTCGCCTCTTCTTCTGGGGTCAGGCACGGGATTCGCGACACTTCGTTCAAGTAGGATTTCAAGGAGTGGCTGTCAATTGTTGTGATGGAGGGGAAAATTTGAATCTGTTTCATTGTCTTCGTATATTATGGGGTTAAACTTCTTTCCTTGGCGAGGTGTCCATTTTCGGAAGGCCCTCCATATATTATACGATAGACTTGATCGGTTCATTTGTTAAAAAAGCAAATTCCTGCACACTGCGAGGGAG
>CAMJQA010000036.1 GCA_946407895.1 uncultured Prevotellaceae bacterium | reverse complement strand
CATTAATTCCCGTTAATATGCCATTAATTAATCATTAATTGTTAAGTAAAAGAAATTAGCAGGTGGCAAAAATAGAATTCTTGCGTCCCTTTGGTGGCAAGCGGCAGAGCCGAGCGAACGAGAAATTATAATAATTAACGAATAATTATACGGCTGATTAATGTTAATTATACGTTAAAGTAAAGGTCGCTGCGGTCAAAATCCAAGAAAATCACAAAGAAAATGGTGACCTCCGTGTTACAATCTCAAGGGGGGGCTATGATATGGTCAGAACTCTTCTGGTCCGCGCACTTGCGACTGGAAGGTGCCGTCCTTGACGCTGCGCCGGGCGGGGGAGGGCTTGCTGCCTCCGGTGGCAGCGCGTGCGCTGCCCCTGTAGTCGGCCCAACGCTGCAGGATGAGGCGCACATAGCCCTCGGTCTCGCTGCCGCGCATATAGCCGTATTTCACATCGGGGTCGCGGTAATATCTGGGTTCTGCCAGGTGCAGGATGTAGGGCGATACCTGACTCCAGACTTTGTCGTCGCCTCCATTCTTTCGTGTGAGCGTCATTGCGTCCCTGACGTGGTGTGCTCCGCCATTGTATGCGGCCAGCACGAAGGCTATCCTTTCCTGCGGGTCGGTTATATCGCGGAAGGTGGCATTCAGCTGATTGATGTAGCGCGCAGCACCGGCAATATTGCTTTCGGGGTCGAAGACCTGGCTCGCGCTGACACCCAGATGGGCGGCGGTGGCAGGCATCAGCTGCATCAGCCCCTGTGCGCCTGCCCACGAAACGGCTTTCGGGTCGAACCCCGATTCCTGGTAACACTGTGCAGCCAATAGGCGCCAATCCCATCCGGCTGTGGCGCTGTGGCGGATGAACAGGTCGTCGTAGGGGCTGATGACGCCGTGCTGACGGTCTTGCATTGCAGGGCGGCTGCGGCGCTTCACCGTATGAGGCTTCCTGGCTTGGGCAGCCAGCTCGCGTGCCCGCTTGGGATTCCACCATTTCTTGATGGACTCGGTCAGCAGAGGGGTGTTGCTGCGCGTGGGCCAGGGCTTGTCTTTTTCAATTTCCATGCAGATAAAATCCACCTCGCCCGACTCTAACCGTTTTATCATTGAAGCGCTGTCTGACGCTATTTCCATTTGCAGGCTTACACCTATCATGCTTGCAAACTCCTCTGCCATCTGGAATTGTAGTCCAAGCCCCTGACCACGATATTCGTAATAGGTGTCGGGGCCACTCATTGTAACGCCTATAAGGGTTCCGGCCGACTGTATCTGCGGGAGATCATAAACATCTACCGTGTCAGGCTGCTCCAATTCTGAGCCGAATATTATGGAGGGGCGGTGCTGCCCGCGATTATTGCATGAACACAACAATCCGGCGCACAAAACAGACAGCGTGCAATACTTACGAAGCTTTATGAGAATGGCGATGTATGTCATGCCCCAAGAAACATTTCCTGTCAGGGTAACTCGATGTCGGCATAAACGGGAACGTGGTCGGAGAGCAGACAGGGATGGCTGGTCTCGTCGTCGGTGACGCAGCGCAGGCAGCGTATGTCGGGGGTCAGGAAGATGAAGTCTATACGGCTGCGCTTGCTTACTTCGATTCGTCCGAAGCTGTGGAACGTGCCCTCGTTGCCCTGCCTGCTCCGGGCGTGTTGCCATGCCTCTTGCATGGGAAAGGCCTCGTCCTGGCTGAGCATCATGGCATAGGGCTTGCTTGTTGGGGTGCAGTTGAAGTCGCCCGTCACGATGACGGGCAGCCCCTGGGCATATTTCTTCAGCCGCTGTTTTACGAGGCGGGAGCTTTTCTCTTGTGCCGAGGTGCTTACGTGGTCGAAGTGTGTGTTGGCATACAGGAACTCCTCGCCCGTTTCCTTTGACTTCAGGATGACCCATGTCATGATGCGCCGGCAGGCGGCACCCCATGTATTGCTGCCCTTTACCTCGGGCGTGTCGGAGAGCCAGAAGGTGCCTGATTTCTTCAATTCGTATTTCTCTTTCAGGTAGAAGATGGGGTTCCATTCTCCGCCTGTTCCGCCGTCGCGCCCCTCGCCTATCATGGCATACTCCTTCATGCTGGCCTGGAACTGCTGCACCTGGGCATGGACGGCTTCTTGCAGGCCAAAGACGTCGGCTTCGGTGTTGCGGACGAATGTCATGACTTCCTGCCGGCGGTTTGCCCATATATTGATTCCGTCGCTGGTGTTCATGTATCGGATATTGAACTGAAGTACCCTAATCATGCTGCCGGCCTGAATGTGTGATGGCAGGAGCATGAGTAGCAAGAGTGGAATGTAGGTGGTGTAGGACTTGTAATTATGCATGGTTTTATTGTTTAACAATCTTACGTCCTCCAATGATATATATGCCCTTGGGGAGGGGCGCAACCTCGGCGGAAACTTGTATCCGCCTGCCGGAGAGGTCATAGACGGGGTTCTCGGCAGCCTCGGCGGAGGCGGGGCGCATGTCTGTGGTAAGGGCGTCGTCAACTATATTGATGAAGTTTCCCCAAACGGAATGATGGGTGTAGTTTATCCTTATACCTTCCCTGACATGCAGGCATGCATGCTGGTAAACGTCTTCGTCGAAACTGGTGATGTGCACATTAGGCGGAGAGGAACTCTTGATAATGACATCGCTGACGGCCAGGCTGCCTTGGAAGGCGGCTTCGCCAAGCTGCCGCAGGGTGGAAGGCAGGTCGATGACCTCCAGGTCTTTGCTGTTGCTGATAGCCCGGGCTCCAATTGTGTTGAGCTGGCTGCCTTGGTCTGCGGCAATGCCTTTCATGCCGCTGGTGCGGGTCAGTGCGTCATAGGGTAGCGTAATCATGCGTGCCGGCAGCCACATTTGCTCGTCCAGCTCGCAATCCATCAAGGCTCCCTTGGCCAACGGGGATGAGGAAGAGGGCAGGATGGGATGAACGCTATGGCTGAGGGCTGAGGGCCAGGCCACAATCTGGGTCTTAGTGCGGTTATACAGAACCCCATCAACACTTGAGTAGAATGTGTTCTGCGAGGGAATCTCTATGCTCTCCAGGGCTGTGCAGCGGTCGAAGACAAAGCTATCGGAGATGCTCTTCAAAGATCTGGAAAGCGTGACGCGCCGCAGGGAGCAGCAGCCGTAGAAGGGTGAAAGGCCCAGGTGTGTCAGCCTCTCGGGCAGGGTCAATGTGGTTAGGGCACTGCATCCTCGAAAGGCATAGTCTCCAATGCTGACAAGTGCCTTGGGCAGTTCTATCTCGGGAAGGGATGACATGCCGTCGCAGGCCATCTCTTCCAAGGTGGTGACGGATTCCGGCAGTTTCAGTTGCGCCAGGCTCCGGCATCCGGCAAACGCCCCCTGTTCAATTGTCTTAAGGGCTGAGAGCTCTGCCAGGTTTGTATGCTGGAGGGCATGGCATCTGCTGAAGGTGCGGGCGGGCAACGTAGTCAGGGTTGTTGGCAGCTGGGCCTGTGTGAGCAGCGTACAGCCGGAAAAGATGCCGCTGCCCATGCCCTTTACCATCCAGTGGGACATGTCTATCCCTGTCAATGCCGTACCGGCAAATGCATAGCTGCCGATATGTATGACGTTTTCCAGCCCCTCTATTTCCTGCAGGGCACTGCATCCGCTAAATGCCTCTATGCCAATGCTGTCCAGCTGGGCGGGCATGGTCAGTTTCCTCAGGAACACGTGGTTGGCAAAAGCTTGATAGCTGATGGCTGTTACCTTGCGGCTTTTGCCTGATATGACGACCTGGTCCTGTATGGTCTTTGCACCAACCAGCCTGTTGGTTGCACCTGTCACAGAAGCGGTGTTCTCACCAGTGGCTGTATAGATGATGGCAGACTTGGTAATTGACTGTCCCCACACATTCAGTTCCAGAGCGAAGGAGACAAAGAGGATTATACATATCTTATTTATATACATACTTCCAATGGGGCAATGTCAGGTTTCCTTATTCACTATATTCATTCTTCGGGATAGGTATAAAGTCTGATGCGGTATATTCGGGAGGTCTTCCGGCCTTGTGCCAAAGGAAGCCAGTTGTGGTGCCCCGTCTCATCGCCATTAAGGACTCTGAGCGTGCGCCATTCCCCGTTTCCGGCTGGTTCCACCTCTTCAGCCCATCCTATCTTGCATATCTGTCCTTGATGCTTGCTGTGGAACACCACTTCACATCCTGCGCCAGCCACAACGAACTCATCGTCGGCTATCTTTACAGCAAGGCCGTGGGCGCGCCGTGCATCTCGCAGGTAGCGTACCTCCATCTCGTAGGGACTGAAATCCAGCCTCACGGTATCTCCAGGGCCGTCGATGCCCTCTTGCCGCACAAAACCATGCATGCGGCCTGTGCCTTGATATGCCGAGATGAGCGGCAGCAACCCGCCTAAGACGCGGTACTCCTCACAAAAGACGCTGTCCTTCTCGGCATCCTCTATGCCGAAGGGTGAAAAGCAGATTGCATCATGTTCAGCCAACGTGTAGTAGGCATTGCCGGCTTCCAGCTTGAGCTCAGGGATGAAAAGTGCATTATCCGGGCGATGATAGGCTTCAACTATACTATAAAGCGTGGGGCGATAAATGTCGGGTGCAAGAAGATCCACTGACGGAGCCAATGCCTTGTAGATATCCAGCACTACGGGACGGGGACCTCCGTTAGGATAACTGCCAGGCTTGGCATCCTCATCGGCTATCCAGCAATTGACATAGGCCGGAATCGGATAGACTTCTTTTCCCGCACGGGTTACCTGTTCGGCAAACTGTGCAAAGGCTGCGGCCATGAAGAACTGACGGGTAAGGTCGCCCTCTCCGAAGAGTTCTTCCCAGCTTCCTTTCCGCTTGCTCCCATGCCTCTTCCATTGGCGTGCCAGGGTTCCATCCATTGTCTTCCCATGCTTTTGCAAGTAGTCTGTAAGGCCTTTTGGAACTGGCCCGTTGAAGGCTTCTCTTGCCTCCTTGCAATGGTCCACATCAACAAAGGCCCCCATTTCATTTTCCACCTGAATCATGCAGACGCGTCTGTTGCGGTCTTTCTTCTTCAAGTGTTTCAATAGCTGACAATAGGCCCTGCTGTCGGCCGCAATGGTTTCTCGGCATAAAGGAGAAAGCGTGGTTGTATTATGGTTCAGACTGTCCCTTGTGCGGAAGAAACGCTTGGTGTCTTTCTTAACCCAGAGCGGAGCATAAGAGGACTCTCCGTTTTTATATGATGCGAACCAGATGAGAACCAAAGGCATGCGCGCTTCGTCTGCCATATAAATCATGCTGTCGAGCACGTTGAAGTCGTATTTGCCCTCTTGGGGCTCCACCTGCTCCCAGCTCACAGATCCTATAAGGGCATTCAGCCCCATAGCACGCACGGTCTCAAGGGCCTTCTTAAATGAAGAGGGTGTTGATGAAGTGGAGTTGTGCAGCTCGCCGCCCAGTAAGACCATAGGCTGCCCGTCCTGCACAAGTCGCATCGTGCCGTTTATCTTTTTCAGCATGGCCGGCGACTGGGCATTTGTCAGGCAGCACGCCATCGTCAGAGCCATCAGTATGGCTGCTCCCTTTCTCATACGTCCTTTAGTGGCTGTTGACATTACAAGTCATATTTTAATCCCTTGGGCAGGTATTCTTGAATATCGCGGCCGAAGTATGCCAGCTCGCGTACGGTGCTGCTGCTGAGGGTGCTCAGTTGCGGGTCGGCCGGGAGAAGGATGGTCTCCAGGCCGGTCAGTTGCCTGTTGACCAGGGCTATCTCACGCTCATATTCAAAGTCCTTTATGTTGCGCACGCCGCGCAGGATGGCTGTGGCTCCCGCCTCCTTAGCAAAATCCACGGTCAGGCCGGTGTACTGTTCCACCCGTATGCGCTTCTCCTCTGCATAGAGGTGTCTGAGCGCCTCAACCCGCTTCGCGATAGAAATCCACCCGGGTTTTTCAACATTGTGGCCTATGGCAATGATGACTTCGTCGCATAGTGCCAGTCCCCTGGAAACGATGTCGGCATGCCCCAGGGTGAAAGGGTCGAACGAGCCGGGAAACAGAACGGTCTTCATGTGGTCTCCTCCTCTTCCTCGGCCAGGTCTTCCTCGATGACGAGGTTGTCGATGATGAAGTTCTGGCGCTCCATCGTATTCTTGCCCATATAGTATTCCAGCAGGTTGTCAACCTGGTCGCCCTTGTTCAGGGTCACGCGTTCCAGCCTGATGTCGGGTCCGATGAAGTTGCGGAACTCGTCAGGGCTTATCTCGCCAAGCCCCTTAAAACGGGTAATCTCAGGGTCGGGTCCCAGGTCCTCAATAGCCTGCAGGCGTTCCTCTTCGCTATAGCAGTATTGCGTAATGAAGTCCTGCGTAATGCTCAGGTGGCGGCTGTGCTTCTTTCCTTCCGACTCATTGTCCTGCTCGGTTACAGAATCCTGGTCCGCAGCCTCTTCCTCCATCGCCTTCACCTTCTGCTTGCCAATCTTGGACTTGCGGCCACGAACTCGGAAAAGGGGAGTCTGCAGGATATAGACGTGCCCTTTCTTGATGAGGTCGGGGAAGAACTGCAGGAAGAAGGTTATCATAAGCAGGCGGATGTGCATGCCATCGACATCGGCATCCGTAGCCACGATGACCTTGTTATATCGCAGGCCCTCCAGCCCGTCTTCTATGTTCAGGGCCGCCTGCAGCAGGTTGAACTCCTCGTTCTCATAGACCACCTTCTTGGTCAAGCCGTAGCTGTTCAGCGGTTTCCCACGCAGGCTGAAGACGGCCTGTGTGTTCACGTCGCGGCTCTTGGTGATGCTGCCGCTGGCCGAGTCGCCCTCGGTAATGAAGATGCACGAATCCTCCTGCTGGGTACCCTTCGGGTCGGTGAGGTGTACGCGGCAGTCGCGCAGCTTGCGGTTGTGCAGGTTGGCCTTCTTCGACATCTCGCGTGCCTTCTTCGCCACGCCTGCCATCGCCTTGCGCTCGCGCTCGCTCTCCGTCACCTTTTGCAGGATGACATCTGCCACGGCCGTGTTCTTGTGCAGGTAGTTGTCCACCTGCTCCTTCACGAAGTCGCCAATGAACTTGTCTATGCTGATGCCACCCTCTGGAGCAGTTGTCAGCGACCCCAGTTTAATCTTTGTCTGGCTTTCGAACATCGGCTCCTGAATGTTGATGCTGATGGCCGCTACCAGTCCGTTGCGTATGTCCACGTATTCGTAGTTCTTTCCGCTGTAGTCCTTGATGACCTCGGCAATGTACTTCTTGAAGGCTGCCTGATGCGTGCCCCCCAGGGTGGTGTGCTGTCCGTTTACGAAGCTGTAGTACTCCTCGCCGTTCTGGCTGCTGTGGGTGAAGGCTATCTCTATGTCCTCGCCGCGCAGATGCACGATATCGTATAGGGCGCGGGCAGTCATGCGGTCCTGCAGCAGGTCTGACAATCCGTTGCGGCTCAGTATGCGCCTGCCGTTGAACATAATGGTCAGCCCTGTGTTCAGGTAGGTATAGTTGCGCAGCATCACCTCCACAAACTCGTCCTGGAAGGCGTAGTGCTTGAATAGGGTGGGGTCGGGCTCAAAAAAGATGAAGGTGCCGTTCTCATCCTGAGTGTTCTCGGTAACGTCGGATTGCAGAATACCTTCCTTGAAAGTCGTGCGGCGCACCTGGCCGTCGCGGAAGGAGTGTGCCTCGAAGTGGCGGCTCAGGGCATTCACGGCCTTCAGGCCCACGCCGTTCAGGCCCACGCTCTTCTTGAAAGCCTTGCTGTCATATTTTCCTCCGGTGTTGAGCATACTTACGGCTTCCACCAGCTTCCCCAGGGGAATGCCGCGCCCATAGTCGCGCACGGTAACGCGCAAATGGTCCTCCACCGTCACTTCAATGCGCTTGCCGGCATTCATCTTGAATTCGTCAATGCTATTGTCGATAACCTCCTTCAACAGCACGTAGATGCCGTCTTCGGCATGGCTGCCGTCGCCAAGCCGGCCGATGTACATGCCGGGGCGCGTGCGCACATGCTCCATGTCCGAAAGGTGACGGATGTTCTTCTCGTCATATTCCGCAGTAGTCTCCTGCGTGAGTATTATTTCGTTTTCTTCCATAAATATAGGTTCAAGGGGTTCAACAAACAATTATGAATTGAGGGGCTCGAAGTCCTTTCCGTATGCAGCTCTGCGCTTGTGGATGGTACACTCCAGGTATTTCCATTGCGCCTGGCTGGGATTATTGTCTTCCAGCTGATGATGGGTCTCGGCCCATTCATACCCGTCTTGGATGGTCTTTGGGATGATGTCGGCAAAGATAAGGGCGTTGGCTCCCTTTTCCTGATATTCGGGCACTACACCTACGAGCAGCATGTCCAGCACTTGAGGATGACGGTTGAACCACAGGGCCTTGGCCATGTGATACCACCCGAAGGGGAACAGCTTGGCTTTTGCCTTCTGGATGGCGCGGCTCAGGCTTGTGATGCAAATGCCTATGCCTATGACCTCGCCCTCGCGGGTTTCTACCACGCTGAGGTAGCGCTTGTCCAGATACTGCAGGTACTGGTTGGCATATACCTCCATTTGCGCCTCGTCCATCTCGCTGTAGCCGTACAACCCCGCGTATGAGCGGTTGACCACACCCAGCACCTTCTGGATATACCCGCCGTCGCGTATCTCCTTCTTACTCTTGAATGTGCGCAGGTGGAAGCCGTAGCGCTGCTGCACCATCTGGGCTATCTTGAAGTATTTGTCATTATGGGCTTCATGGCCGTTCTTGGGTACAATCACCTTGCGCTCCACCCATCCTACTTCTTTCTGCAGGCCCAGTTTCAGCATGTGCTGGGGATAATAGGGGTAGTTGTAGATGCTGTTCATCGTACTCAGCTGGTCGTAGCCGTCGGTAAGCATGCCCTCCAGGTCCATGTCTGTAAATCCCATCGGACCGACCATGTGGTTCATGCCACGCTGGCGCCCCCAGTCCTCCACCGCCTTGAGCAGTTTCTCCGACACCTCCAGGTCGTCGATGAAGTCAATCCATCCGAAACGTACGTAGCGGCGCTGCCACTTTTCGTTGGCATGATGGTTGATGATGGCCGCCACTCGCCCAACAATCTTTCCTTCACGGCGTGCCAGGAAGAACTCGGCCTCGCAGAACCTGAAGGCAGGATTCTTCTTGGGATTGAAAGTATCCAGCGTGTCTTCCAGGAAATCCGGGACGGCATAGGCATTGTCCTTGTATAACTCATAGTTGAAGCGCACAAAGGCCTTCAGTTCTTTCTTGCTTCTTACAGAAGAGACAACAATCTCAGACATAAACAAATTCGTCAAATGATAAGTTTTAGGGTACAAAAGTAATAAAAACTCACTAAAAAACCTTCCAAAAGGCCGTTAAAAGTTGAAAAATATGCTTTAAAGGCTCAAAAATTGATAAAACCTTTTGGAGAAAGTATAAAAAATGTTACTTTTGCACAAAATATGCATAAATAAAAACGTTTTTATTGAGAAAGAGTATGGCAAAAATTACAAAAACCCTAGCCCTCGCACTTATTGCGTTGGGGGTGTCGTCAACGGTCAGTGCACAAAAGGCCGAACGCAATTATGAGCTCTATCCCCATTGGTTCTTTGGTGTACAGGGCGGTGTACAGGACACATTCAATCCTGAGTTTAATAACTGGAAAACATTTACACCCACAGCCAGCCTCAGCTTCGGACGGTGGTTTATCCCCCAGGTGGGAGCCCGCTTGCATGTAAACGGCGCTTGGAACAAGGGTGGTGTTGACTTCCTGAGAGATACTCCCGACGGTCATTATCGTTACAACTACATCACGCCCAGTGCCGATGTGCTGGTAAACCTCTGTAACCTGTTTGGCAAGAAGGACTACTATCCCGTTAACGTAATCTTCATTGGTGGCCTGGGTGCCAACTATGCATTCGAGGAGCAGGGCCGTGCCGAGGCTGCTGCACTGCCTCTCTCCACAAACATGAACTATGCCGAGAACGATAACCGCTGGGCTTTCAACGGCCGTGTCGGCCTGGGCTTGGACATTCCCGTTCATAAGCACTGGAGCGTGAACCTGGAGGGCGACCTGAACTACATCGTTCCCGGTAAGTCCGAAACGTTCAATACCGACAAGCTGCAGTTCCTGGGCCAGGTGGGTCTGACCTATAAGTTTGGCTTCAAGAAAAAGCCCGTAGAGGAAGAGGTTTGGGTAACCCGCATCGATACCATCTGGTATGACGACATCGCCTACACTCCGCGTGTTGAGGACGGTACGATTACCTGGAACGTGTTCTACAAGATTCGCGAGAGCGATTTCGGCGATCCCGACCTGAACGACCCCGCTACCGCTCAGCTGGCAGCCATCGGTGCCTTCCTGAAGGATCACCGTGAGTGCAAGGTCAGCCTGAAGTCATACGCTGATGTGAAGACCGGTAACCCCAAGATCAACATGGGCTACTCTCAGCAGCGCAGCGAGAAGGCTGTAAAGGCCCTGGTTGACGCAGGCGTAGATCCCAGCATCATCACCGCCGAGTACTTTGGCGATACCGTACAGCCCTTTGCCGAGAACGACAAGAACCGTGTGACCATCATCAAGGCTACCGGCCTGAAGGACGTGAAGGACCAGTACAAGGTGAAGAAATTCCGCACTCAGGAAGTTCGTGAACTGCAGAAGTAAGAATCATCATTTTAAAAAAATAATCAAATGTTCAAGTACAAAAATCTGTTTGCCACAGCTCTCTTGAT
This sequence comes from uncultured Prevotellaceae bacterium, assembly GCA_946407895.1. Classification (GTDB taxonomy): domain Bacteria; phylum Bacteroidota; class Bacteroidia; order Bacteroidales; family Bacteroidaceae; genus Physcousia. The sequence continues at coordinate 24,254 of CAMJQA010000036.1, read as the reverse complement.
GCTGGGCGTTACGGCAACCGCCAGTGCGCAGGATGCCGATGATGGTTTGGACTATAAGCCCTATCCCTATGTCTTCGTAGGCGTGCAGGGTGGTGCCCAGACAACTTTCACTAACTATGACAACCTGAAGCTGATTACGCCTACGGCCAGCCTCAGCATCGGTAGTTTCTTCACTCCTGTAGTGGGTGCTCGCCTGCACTTCAACGGCATGTGGAACAAGGGCGGTTTCCGGAGCACCGGTTTCGACCAGAAGTACGACTACAAGTATCTGACCTCCGACCTCGACCTGATGCTTAACCTCGTAACCCTCTTCGGACGCAAGAACTACTATCCCCTCAACGTTTACCTGATTGGCGGTATCGGTCTCAACTATGCATGGGACAACGACGATGCCTTTGCCATGAAGAACCTGATGCCTATGGCCTACGAGAAGGACCGCTTCAGCCATAACGCACGCGTTGGTGCCCAGCTCGACTGGAACGTGCACAAGAACGTCAGCCTCAACCTGGAGGTTGCAGCCAACAGCCTGAGCGACCGCTACAACAGCAAGGTCAACAACAAGGACGACTGGCAGCTCACCGCACAGGTAGGTGTAGCCTTCAAGTTCGGTTACAAGAAGAAACCCGTCAAGGAAGAAGTATGGGAGACCCGCATCGATACCATCTGGTACGACGACATTGCCTACTCACCCCGTGTTGAGGACGGTACCGTTACCTGGAACGTGTTCTACAAGATTCGCGAGAGCGAGTTCGGCGATCCCGATCTGAACGATCCCGCTGCCGCTCAGCTGGCAGCCATCGGTGCCTTCCTGAAGGACCATCGTGAGTGCAAGGTCAGCCTGAAGTCGTATGCCGACGTACAGACCGGTAACCCCAAGATCAACATGGGTTATTCTCAGCAGCGCAGCGAGAAGGCTGTAAAGGCCCTGGTTGACGCAGGTGTAGATCCCAGCATCATCACCGCCGAGTACTTTGGCGACACCGTACAGCCCTTCGCCGAGAACGACAAGAACCGTGTGACCATCATCACCGCCACCGGTCTGAAGGACGTTAAGGACCAGTACACCGTCAAGAAGTATCGTACCAAGGAGGTTCGCTATCGTGCCAAGTAAGATATAGGCACTGTGCCTATATATAATATAGTATATGAAAGAGGGTGTGCCACGATTTGGCACACCCTCTTTTGGTTCGAATACGCAAGAGCCGGATAACGCATCGTTGAAATCAAAAAACTATTACAATATGCTTATTGGGGGAGCATCCCCCCAAGCATATTTTACTGCCGCCTCTTTGCAAGGCATGCATGTTCGCTGCGTGGTGGTTATGTCCTATTACATCGGTATCCACATCGATAAACGCCTTGTTCTCCCCCGAATGCAGGTCGTAGAATACTGCCATGTGATTGTCCTGGAACCGGTGGAACATAGCCGTGGAGAATCCTCTTTATATCCTAATATTCCTTATCTTTTGTTCCTGCTATTACTCAAAATGGTAGAAAAACTGTTTCATTCCTCCTTGCCCATTGTAATCATCAGACAGGTCACTTATGCCTATTAGGCACGTTTGATACTGCCAGCGCGGATAGAATGTGGCAGAAGACTCTATAATGCCCTTAGGCGTTGTTTCGGTTGCAAAGGTAGGGCAAATAAATTATACCGCCAAAGATTTTTTTGTAAAAGAGTAAACAAGTCAGGGGAAAAAAGTAAATAGGGATGCGGCCTTAGGTGTGCTGCGGCTTTCCGTCCCTGCCGCAATAGGGGGCTTTTCACTCCGAAATAGTATTCCATCCACTGCCGCAATAGTATTCCATCCACTGCCGCAATAGTATTCCATCCACTGCCGCAATAGTATTCCATTCACTCCGCAATAGTATTGTTTGGTTCATTCTACTACTTTGAACACATCGTTCTACAGGGTGGAATTCCGTTCGCATGACTTTAGTATGGACGCTGGTGACTATATAGAGCCAAAGTTACAATTAATGCTTGCAATTGTTACTATTAATACTTGGAATTAGGGCATATAATATTCTTTTAAGAAAAAAAAGAGCGAAAAGTTTGGAGGTTTTGGGGGAAAGCCGTACCTTTGCCTTCGAAACAAAGGTGATAGCAAGAAAGAACGAGGGTTCCGGCCATAAAATGCTGGGATTCTTTCTTTTTGTTATTTCGCCGAAGAGTGAAACTAAACTATTGCTAACCGGGCCTGCCGGAAACGGATTGATGGAAAGGCCCCCAAAACGAACAGAGAAATGGCATACATGTCACAAAGCGGCTACGACAAACTGGTGGCCGAACTACAGCATCTGGAGAGCGTGGAACGCCCCGCTGCCAGTGCTGCTATTGCAGAAGCCCGCGACAAGGGCGACTTGAGCGAAAATGCTGAGTATGATGCAGCCAAGGAGGCTCAGGGAAAACTGGAAACGAAGATTGCCCTGCTGAAGAAGAGCATCATGGAGGCAAAGATTATCGACATGACCCACATGGACGCCAGCACCGTGCAGATTCTGGCCAGCGTGGAGCTGAAGAACGTGAAGACGGGCATGAAGATGAAATACCGAATTGTGAGCGATACGGAAGCTAACCTGCGCGAGGGCAAGATAGCCGTAAGCACACCTATTGCACAGGGCCTGCTGGGCAAGAAGGTGGGCGAGGTGGCCAGCATAAAGGTGCCCCAGGGTATTATTCAGCTGGAGGTAACAGGCATCAGCTACGAGGAATAACCATTTGACAAGTATTATTTGACCAAGTACCTTTTGAACGTCTGGAGCAGCGAGCGCCATCGGAAGCTTGCTTACGAATGACCGAGTCGTGACAGACGAAGACCGAAGGTCAACCTTTTGAACTTTGAACCTTGAACGCCCGAAGGGCTTTTGAACTTTTATTATATCCTATGGCAACAATATTCTCACGTATCGTAGCGGGAGAGATTCCCAGCTACAAGATAGCAGAAGACGAGCGTTACTACGCATTCCTTGACATCAGTCCCCTGACGAAGGGCCATACCCTGGTCATTCCCAAGCGCGAGGTGGACTATATCTTTGACCTGGACGATGACGAACTGGCTGGCTTGCAGGTATTTGCCAAGAAGGTGGCGATAGCCATCAAGAAGGCCATCCCGTGTGTGAAGGTCGGCCAATGCGTGCTGGGACTTGAGGTACCCCATGCCCACATCCACCTGGTACCCATGCAGACCGAGAAGGACATGCGCTTCACCAACCCCCACCTGGAGCTTACGCCCGAGGAATTCACAGAAATAGCAAACAGCATTAAAGCCCAGCTTTAGTGCTTTTTGCTTATTAGACAGTTCACCTTTAAGAACTCGCATTATGAACCGCATTCCATTCCTAAAGATACATTATATTATAATCTTAAGTATCCTGCCCCTCCATAGGCTATCGGCACAGGAGGACGCCGCCCCTGAGCGCATGTCCTGCACCAGTATCCTGGTGGGGCGTGCCGCCTCGACCGACGGCTCGGTAATGACGTCGCATACGTGCGACTCGTGGTACCGCACCTGGATGAACATCATACCGGCCAAGGACCATAAGGAGGGTGAGAAGGCATCCATATACAAGGGACGCATGCATACGCAGACACCCGAGGACAGCACGGGTGTGAAATGCGCGGGCGAGATTCCGCAGGCGGCTCACACCTTCCGCTACCTGGACACGGCCTATCCCTGCATCAACGAAAAGCAACTGGCTATGGGCGAGACCACCATTACGGGGCGCGACACATTGCAGAACCGCCGGGGTATGTTCATGATTGAGGAACTGCAGCGCATAGCCCTGGAGCGTTGCACCACGGCCCGCGATGCCATACGCCTGATGGGAGAACTCGTTAAGAAGTACGGGTATGGAGACAGCGGTGAATGCCTGACGATTGCCGATAAGGAGGAGGCATGGTTCTTCGAGATCTTCGGCGAAGGGCCCAAGAAGCTGGGCGGCGTATGGGCTGCAGTACGTATTCCGGACGATGAGGTGGCCGTCTCGGCCAATAATCCGCGCATCGGTGTCCTCGACTTGAGTAATCCGGACCGTTATATGGCTTCGGACAACGTCTTTGACGTAGCTCGCCGAATGAAGCTTTGGGACGGCAAGGGCGAGTTCTGCTTTTGGAAGGCATACGGCGGCGGGAACTATAATGATGAGGTGAAGAACTACAGCGTACGCGAACACTTCATCCTCTCCACCCTGGCGCCATCGCTGTGCCTGAGCGATACGGTGGAGGAACTGCCCCTGAGCGTGAAGCCCGACCACAAGGTAAGCCCCAAGGAGGTGTCGCGCTTGCTGGGCAGTTATTACGAGGGTACGGAAAAGAGCCTGGCCGGACGCCACCGCATACCCAATCCCAAGGCGGGCAAGGATGGAGAGCCCGACAGCATCGTATCGCCCGTGTCGAACCCCTGGATGAGGCCCGATGAGATAAAGATGTACTACGCGATGGGGGACTCTACGATGAAGAACATACGCACGGTCAGTGTCCCCTGGTGTGCCTATAGCACGCTCATCCAGTTGCGCGGATGGTTGCCCGACGAGGTGGGCGGTGTGGTATGGATGGCCTTGGACAACCCAGGGCAGAGCCCACGCTTCCCCATCTTCAGCGGTACGACGAAGCTGCCTCAGCCCCTGCGCATTTGCGGGCAGCACTCGGACCGCGATGATGCTGCCCTGTGGCACTACCGCAAAGCGAACCGCCTGGCTACGGTGAAATGGGGTGTCTATCGGCAGACACTGGAGCCCCTGCGCGACCACTTCATGGAGAAAGGGTTGCGCGAGTTGCCCATACTGGAGCAGGCCTGGCAGGAGGAAAACAAACAGGACCCCGGGAAAGCCGAGGCCCTGCTGAACGATTATACCGCCGATTTCTTTGGTGCCACTATAGCCCGATGGGACGAGATGGCACGCTACATCTGGCGTCAGACGTGGACGGGGTTCTAGGTGTGAAGGTTCAAAGTTTAAAGTTCAGCTCATACCTTCAGGAATACGCGCTTGCGATAGAGTATGTAGAGGAATATCCAGCACACGGCTATATAGGCCAGGCGGGTGAAGAATTCCTGTGACGACTCGGGCATGAGATGAACGAGCCCGCTGAACAACTTGTCGGCCGTAAAGGAGAAGTTGATGAAGCGCTGGGCCAGATAGATGGTGATGGAGTTCATGCCGATGACAGTGAAGAAGAGTGTCCAGCGGCGCCATCCCAGCACATCGATGATATAGTAGAAAAGCGCAAACATCAGGATGGAATAGGAACCCACCACGAGGACGAAGGTGCTGGTCCACATCTTCTTGTTAATGGGGAAGTCGAGGCTCCACAGAAGGCCTACTGCCAACATGACGATACCGGCTATAACCATACCCCATACCTTACGGCCGGGAGTCTGGTCGGTGCGCTTTACCCACTCACCGGTGAACATGCCCAGCAAGGCCGTGCCGATAGAGGGGAAGATACTGAGAATACCCTCGGGGTCGATATTGTCATAGAGCACACGCCCCGGAAGCAGGATGCGATCTACATAACCTACAAAGGAACCCTGTGCGCTGAAGACATCCTCGCCCATGCCGTCGGGAGCCGGGATGAAGCGCACCACCAGATAGTAACCCACCAGCAGGGCTGCCGTGATGATGCTGCGTGAACGCCAGTTGGTGTGCATGAAGATAAGAGCAGCGAACATCCAGGCAAAACCTATGCGAGCCAGCACACTGGCATAGCGCAGGTTAACAAAGTCGAGGTTGCTGAGCAAACCGTTATAGAGCAGGCCCAGCAGGAACAGTGTGATGCCGCGGCGTATTACCTTGGCGTGGATGGCTCCCTCGGAGCGGCCGTTGAGGCGCTGTTTCTCGAGCGAGAAGGGGAAGGAGATACCGGCAATGAACAGGAAGAGGGGGAAAATTGTGTCGTGGTGAGCCAAACCGTGCCATTCTACGTGCTCCATCTGGCGGGCAATAGCCTCGGTCAGGGAGCAGGGGAACCACTGGGCAAGGGCCATAAGCAGGCCGGCGCCACCCATAATGAATAACATGTCGAAACCCCTGAGCGCATCCAGGGATTGCAGACGAGTGTTCTTGTTTTCTGTTGTCATAGCTAAAAAGAATATTATGCATTAAACGATATCGTGCCGCAAAAATACGTCTTTTCATCGGATTATGCAAATATCTGAGCCTGCCGAATCTCCTAATTCGGGGGAAAAGACCGCTTCAAGTATATTTTTCGCGCTCATGGATATAAAAAACAACGCTCAGATTCCGTATATGAAAAAAATGCCTTATCTTTGTACTGAAATTCCTGAAAGGGGACAAACGCATACTTGCACAAACCCAAAGATATCCAACCGATGAGACAGAGGAACGAACAGATTCAGCAAGAACTGATGTTGCAGACGCTGCAACAAAACCTGTCGGCTCAGCAAGTCATTGCCACGCGCCTGACAGAGCTCTCGTTGGAGGCCTTGGAGCAGAGGGTGGAAAATGAGTGCATGGAGAACCCGTGGCTTGAAAAGGAAAGTGTCCCCACCGAGGATATCCCACTCGCAGGGGAACGAGGGGATTCGGAAGACGAAGAGGGCGGATGGGACAATGCCGGAGGCATGGATGATATGGCAAAGGACTATCGCACAGAGGATGACATACCCGAGTACCTACTGCAGACCAGAAATGATGCTGAGGACGGCGTACACATGGAGTACAGCGAAGCACAAACGTTCTACGACATGCTGATGAGCCAGGTAGGAGAGTATAACCTGACCGAGCACGAGCAACAGCTTGTTGAGTATCTCATAGGTTCGCTTGATGACAATGGCTTTCTGAAAAAAGATCTATGGCAACTGGCTGATGAAATGGAGATCTACCATGCCGTGAATACCTCGGAAGGGGAGATGGAGAAGGCCCTGCGGGTGCTGCAACAGTTCGACCCGCCTGGCGTTGGTGCGCGCTCGCTGCAGGAATGCCTGCTCATTCAGGCGCGCAGGGATTACAAAAACCCCCTTAGGGCTCAACTTATTCAGTTACTGGAGGATTCATACGACGACTTCATACACAAGCACTGGGATCGCATACAACGACGCATGAAACTCTCCAGAACACAGGTAGAGGCCATTCAGCGTGAGATAATGAAACTGAATCCGCGTCCGGGTTCTGCAGGCCACGAAACAGAGGCCCACGGAAGTATGCAGATAACACCAGACTTCTTTGTGGAAACCGATGCCGAGGGACATATAACTATGACCCTTAACCAGGGGAATGTGCCCGACCTGATAGTTAGTCCTGATGCCCAGGAGAAGCTGAAACGGTACGAGGCAGAGAAAGACCACATCAGCCGTGCCGAGGCGGAGGATATGCGTTTTACGAGAAGCTATGTGGAGCGCGGACAAATCTTCATCAATGCCTTAGCCATGCGGCGCGATAGCATGATCCGCACTATGGAAGCCATCATTCGCCTGCAGAGGCCATTCTTCCTGGAGGGTGACGAGACGCTGCTCAAACCCATGATTCTGGATGACGTGGCAAACCTATCGGGTATCAGCATCAGCGTGGTGAGCCGCGTTTGCAACAGCAAGTACGTGCAGACCTCCTTCGGCACATATCCCCTGAAGTGGTTCTTCTCCCACAAGGCTGCCAAGGTGCAGAGTGGAGACGTCTCGAACAGGAAACTGATGATTACGCTCAAGAAACTTATTGAGAGCGAGGACCGGCAGAATCCCCTGAATGATGAGCAGCTGGTTAAGATGATGGAGGAAAAAGGCTACCCTGTGGCGCGCAGAACTGTAGCTAAATACCGTGAACAAATGGGCATACCGTCCGCACGAATGCGGAAACATTAAAGTCAATCCCCAGGAAAGAAATGCGGTTCATTATAGTCTTAGCACGAATACTATCGACGGTTTTCCGGCCGACTTACTATCCCACTGTCAGTTTCTTTATCCTGATGATGGCCACTTACCTTGCGCTTCTGCCCTGGTCGTTCAAGCTGGCCATACTGGGTATGGTGTATGTATTCACTGTAGCACTTCCTGCCGGCGCTATATTTATTTACCGGCGTATTCGCAAATGGAACCAGCATGAATTACGTCACCAGCAGAAGCGATGGGTTCCATATATCATCTACCTTATCTGCTATATAGCCTGCATGCAGACAATGATGGCACTGCGCCTGCCACGTTTCATGATTAATATTATTGCTGTCTCAGCCCTGATTCAGTGCTCGTGTATTCTCATCAACATAAAGTGGAAGATAAGCATGCACTCTGCCGGTTCGGGAGGCGTCATAGGTGCCCTTGTTGCATACTCAACCATTTTCTCGTTCAACCCCGTATGGTGGCTATGCCTGGCCATCCTTGTCTCGGGGCTGGTGATGACCAGCCGTATGCTCCTGCGTCAGCATTCGCTATGGCAGGTCCTGAGCGGTACTGCAGTGGGCATCCTTTGCGGCTATTACGGTATCATGCTCATATAGATATTTAATAGAAAAGAAGACATAAACTAAAATAAGATAGGAATGATAAGTATTATCATGGGCAGCACCAGCGACCTGCCCGTTATGGAGAAAGCCGCAAAGTTTCTGGACGAAATGGAAATCCCATTCGAGATGAATGCCTTGAGCGCACATCGTACACCTCAGGAAGTGGAACAGTTTGCCCGTCATGCCGAGGAGCGTGGCGTGCGCGTCATAATCGCCGGAGCTGGTATGGCGGCAGCCTTGCCCGGAGTTATAGCGGCAAATACGACACTGCCCGTTATTGGCGTGCCCATCAAGGGAATGCTTGATGGGTTGGATGCCATGCTCAGCATTATACAGATGCCTCCCGGCATTCCAGTGGCAACGGTTGGCGTGAACGGTGCACAGAATGCGGCTATCCTGGCTGCCGAGATGCTGGCTCTGAGTGATGAGGCTTTAGCCACCCGGCTCAAGGCATACAAGGAAGGCTTGAAGCAGAAAATCGTTAAGGCCAATGAAGAACTTGCACAGGTGAAATATAAGTTCAAGGTGAATTAGAAGTGTGGGCAAGACCTCCCTATCTTCGTCCCTTACTTTTTTAAACCCGATCGAATGATGAATCTTTTCAACTACAGACGACGCCCCTCCCATATTGTTCAGGTGGGCAATACCCCTATGGGCGGGAATATGCCCATCAGGGTGCAGAGCATGACTAACACGGTGACGATGGACACCGAAGCATGCGTTCAACAGGTCTTGCGTATAGCTGAGGCTGGGGGTGAATACGTCCGCCTTACTACCCAGGGCGTACGCGAAGCCGAGAACATGCGGCTTATCAATGCCGGCGTACGTGAAGCAGGATGCTTGGTACCCCTTGTGGCCGATGTACACTTCAATCCCCGTGTGGCCGACGTAGCGGCCCTCTATTGTGAGAAGGTGCGCATCAATCCCGGAAACTACGTAGATGCAGCGCGTCAGTTCAAGCAACTGGAATATACCGACGAGGAGTATGCGGCCGAGTTGCAGAAGATAGAGGCGCGGCTTGTCCCCTTCCTGCAGATATGCCGCGAGCATTACACGGCAGTGCGGATAGGGGTGAATCATGGCAGCCTGTCAGACCGCATCATGAGCCGTTACGGCGATACGCCCGAGGGCATTGTGGAAAGCTGCATGGAATTCCTGCGCATTTGCCAAAAGGTTGATTTCCACAATGTCGTTATCAGCATCAAGGCATCAAATACCGTGATTATGGTGCAGAGCATGAGGCTCCTGGTGAGCGCCATGCAGAAGGAGGGGATGACCTTCCCTCTGCATCTGGGCGTCACAGAAGCCGGAGAGGGCGAGGACGGACGCATAAAGAGTGCTGTAGGCATAGGTGCCCTGTTGCTGGATGGCATTGGTGATACTATACGCGTATCCCTCTCTGAAGCTCCCGAACGGGAGATACCCGTAGCACGCGATATAGTGGACTACGTCACTACATATCGTCAGGGGCACGACCTGCTCCTTCCCGACGACTTGCAGATACCTGCTCAGTATGACTGGCTACGTCCCGTACGGCGTCAGACGGCCCGTGTGGGGGAGATAGGGGGCGGGCAGGTTCCTGTGGTCTTGGGCGAAATGCCTGTGGAGAAAGCGGTAGTGCTCAATCCCTTTACATTCAATGCAGATACGGCTGAGTTGTTGAGGAATCATCCTGAAATCATCGTAGTGAGCCGCCCGCATACACAAAACCGCTTGGGCGAGCACCGTGCACTGGCTTTCGCCCTGATGAACCTGGGATTGCGAAATCCTATGTTGGCCGTCATGCCTACGCCCGCAGAACTGGGCGCCCGTGACTGGGCACATTACCAGTTGCTTTGTGCCATTGAGACGGGTATTCTCTTTATCGACGCTCTGGCCGATGGATTGGTCGTTCCGCAGGACGTGGATTCTCAGCGAGGCGAGGAACTGGCCTACGCCATACTGCAGGCAGCACGGGCCCGATTTACACGCACCGAGTACATCAGTTGCCCCGGCTGCGGACGCACTCTGTACGACCTGGAGGGGACGATTGCCCGGGTAAAGGCAGCTACCGCTCATTTTAAAGGTCTGAAGATAGCCATCATGGGATGTATCGTAAACGGTCCGGGCGAGATGGCCGATGCTGATTATGGATATGTCGGCGCGGCGCGCGGACGTGTTTCGCTCTACCGCCGCAAGGAGTGTGTTGAACGCAACATTCCCGAGGAGGAGGCCGTAGAGCATCTTCTGGCACTTATAAACCGATGCGAAGGGGCGCAGGACTGAGAATGGCAGCCGGGCTTTTTGAACCTTTTGAACTCTTGGAGCAGCGAGCGCCATTGAAAGTTTACTTTCATTTGGCCGAAGGCTGCGATTAAGCGAGCGGAGAGTGAAGCTTGCTTCGTCTCTTCCGAGCGTGAGCAGGCTCGACGAAGTCAATCGTGACAAGAGTCGAGCGAAACTCCGCTCGGCGAGCAAAGCGAGACGCTTGCTACCGCAGGGACGCAAGAACCTTTTGAACTTTTTGAACTTTTGAACCTTTGAAGAAGCATTATATCTTGGCCCTGGATCAGGGCACAACAAGCTCGCGTACCATTGTTTTTGACAAGGAGGGCGAGGTACGGGGAACCGCACAGATGGAGTTCCGCCAGTATTTCCCACAACCGGGATGGGTGGAGCAGGACCCTCGCGAGATATGGTCCTCACAGGCAGCTACAGTGGCACAGGTCGTTACGCAAACCGATATATCGTTGGAGGAGGTGGCAGCGCTGGGTATTGCCAATCAGCGCGAGACTACCATCGTGTGGGATGCACGCACCGGAGAGCCTGTTTATAATGCAATCGTGTGGCAGGACCGCCGTACTGCCGACTTTTGCAGCGAGTTGCAGCGTAATGGGCTGACGGAGATGATAAGGGAACGCACAGGGCTCATCCCCGATTCCTACTTCAGTGCTACCAAAGTGCGGTGGATTCTGCGTTCTGTACCAGGTGCTATGGAACGTGCCCGCCGCGGCGAACTTCGGTTTGGCACAGTTGACTCTTGGCTCATCTGGAAACTGACGGGCGGACGGGTTCATGCCACAGATGTCACCAATGCCTCGCGCACATTATTATATAATATACACACCCTCGACTGGGACGATGACCTGCTTCGACTCATGGAGGTACCCCGTTCCATGATGCCACAGGTAGTGGATTCGTCGGGTGTCATTGCGCAGACAGGCGGGCATCCCTTCAATCTGCATTCCCTGCCTTTGGCTGGCATCGCCGGCGACCAGCAGGCCGCACTCTTTGGGCAAATGTGCATTCGGCCAGGTGAAGTGAAGAACACCTATGGCACAGGCTGCTTCCTACTGATGAATACGGGCACTGAGGCAGTTCGTTCTGCGCACAACCTGCTTACCACCGTGGCGTGGAAGATAGGGCAGCAGGTGAACTACGCCCTCGAGGGCAGTATCTTCGTGGCTGGAAGTGCTATTCAGTGGTTGCGCGACGGCTTGCAGATAATGCGTTCTGCTGCCGATTCAGAGAAGATGGCGTGCAGTGTAGAGGATAATGGCGGAGTCTATTTCGTGCCGGCCCTAACAGGTCTTGGGGCTCCCTACTGGAATCCATACGCCCGCGGAACGATAACGGGTATTACGCGCGGAACGACAACAGCACATATAGCACGTGCCGCTCTTGAGGGTATTGCCTTCCAGACGATGGACATCGTAAACTGCATGCGGCAAGACGCTCATTTGGAACAGGGAGACCTAAGGGTTGACGGCGGTGCTTCGCGCAACGATTACCTGATGCAGTTCCAGGCCGATGTGCTGGGCACTCGGGTCATACGTCCTTCGTGCGTGGAAACAACGGCCCGTGGAGCCGCATATTTGGCAGGACTTGCCGTAGGCTTCTGGGAAAGCATAGACACCATACGCTCCCAGTGGCATGTCGAACGCGAGTTCCTGCCCTCCGCACCCCCCGAAGACGTGGAGCGCCTCATTGCCGGATGGAAGGATGCTGTGCGCCGTACCTTAGCGTGACGCCTTTTCCGACTCCCCCGTCAGAATAATGCCTTCCGCAAAAGGCTTTGGAATCACTCTCTTTGCTTCCAGCCCCTCCTCATGCACCACAGGCCGAGGAGAACAAAGGGAATGCTGAGCAGCTGGCCCATGTTGAGGAACATGCCGTTCTCGAAATCTACCTGGTTCTCCTTGGTGTACTCGATGAGGATGCGGCTGGTGAAAATCATGAAGAGGCAAAGACCGAAGAAGAAGCCCGAGCCTACCTTGCGGGGATGGCGACGATAGAAGTACCATCCAATAAAGAAGAAGCAGGCATAGCAGAGAGCCTCGTAGAGCTGGCCGGGATGACGGGGCAGCTGATCTACCCGCTCGAATATGAAGGCCCAGGGGAGGTCGGTGGGACGACCTATGATTTCGCTGTTCATAAGGTTGCCCAGACGAATGGCGCAGGCGCAGACGGGTGTGACGATGCCTACATTGTCCAGGACGTGGAGCAGGGGCAGCTTTACCCTGCGGGCATAGAGCACCAAAGCCAGCATCAAGCCTAACGTGCCACCATGGCTTGCAAGCCCTTCATAACCGGTCATTACCCAGTGGGTGTTGTCATTTCCCGTGGGCAGCCACATCAGCCATGAAGTCCACAATTCAGGATGGGTAGTTTCCTTGATGGGCAAGAACATCTCCGTGAGGTGATGCAGATAATATTCAGGCTCATAAAAGAGGCAATGCCCCAGGCGCGCACCCACCAAAATGCCTACGAAGCAATAGAAGAACATGGGATCGAATTTCTCCTCGCCCAACTTCTGCTCTTGATAGAGACGGTGCATAAGCATATATACGGCAATAAGGCCCAGGCACCAGCAAAGGCCGTACCACCGCACACTGACAAAGCCTAAGTGAAAGGCCACTACGTCGGGGTTCCAATTAATGAATGACAGCATATCGGTTTGAATGGTTTAACAGATTAAGGAGGGGTAACTTGTCACACGTTGAAACGGAAGTGCATGATATCGCCGTCCTGCACCTCGTATTCCTTGCCTTCGACACCCATCTTTCCGGCTTCACGCACAGCGGCTTCGGAGCCGTAATGGATGTAGTCTTCATACTTAATGACTTCTGCACGAATGAATCCCTTCTCAAAGTCTGTATGGATGACACCTGCGCACTGGGGAGCCTTCCATCCTCGACGGAATGTCCATGCTTTCACTTCCATTTCGCCGGCCGTGATAAAGGTTTGCAGGGAAAGGAGGTGATAGATGGCCTTTATGAGGCGGTTACAGCCGCTCTCAGTGAGGCCCATATCCTCGAGGAACATTTGTTTCTCCTCGTAGGTCTCCAATTCGGCTATGTCAGCTTCTGTCTGTGCACTGATAATGAGCATCTCGGCCTGTTCTCCGCGTATAGCCTCGGCTACAGCAGCGGTATATTGATTACCCTGAGCCGCACTGTCGTCATCTACGTTGCAGACGTATAGCACAGGCTTTGTGGTGAGCAGGAATAGGCTGCGGGCCGCATTGTTCTCGTCCTCGGTTTCGAAGGTAACGGTGCGGGCACTGAGTCCCTGTTCCAGGGCAGCCTTATACTTCAGAAGTACATCCAGTTCAACTCGTGCCAGCTTATCGCCGCCTACACGAGCCTGTTTCTCCACCTTCTTGATACGGTTTTCTACTGTTTCAAGGTCTTTTATCTGTAATTCCGTATCGATGATTTCCTTGTCGCGTACAGGGTCAACAGAGCCATCAACATGTACAATATTCGGGTCATCGAAACAGCGCAGAACGTGGATGATGGCATCGCACTCGCGAATATTTGCCAGGAACTGATTTCCCAGCCCCTCGCCCTGGCTGGCTCCTTTTACTAGACCTGCAATATCTACGATATCACATACCGCCGGCACGATTCGACCCGGGTGTACGAGTTCGGCCAGGCGCGTCAGTCGTTCGTCAGGCACGGAAACCTGTCCCAGCTGTGCATCGATGGTACAGAACGGGAAGTTGGCAGCCTGGGCTTTCGCACTTGACAGACAATTGAAAAGTGTGGATTTTCCTACATTGGGAAGTCCCACAATACCTGCTTTTAATGCCATATTGATTTATTTTTGTGCAAAGGTACAACATCTTCGCCATTTCTCCAAAAAAAATGGAAGCATAAAGAAATATTCTTTGCAAAGATTAAGGGTGATTTATCTTACCAGTACTTTACGGCGGTTCGTGACGTAAAGGCCCGGGCGAAGTGCCGTGCTTCTGGCGTAATCCTGTTTCAGAATGCTTTTCCCGTCGATTGTGTAAATAGCCGAGGCTTCATCCTTATGTTCATCCAGCGGAGGCAATTCTTCTATGCTACTGCCTTCGTCCCCGCCAACAGGGAACATCAGCATCAGGGCAGGCATAGCGCTGGCATTATAACTTTCTACCTGCTCGTCCTCCTTGGTGCTCCCCGTACGGAAATTGGCATTTTGAATACCCCTTTTCTGGTCGCGGCTCGTCCATGCCCTTTGGATATTGCGCTTTATATAGCTGGCATAGCGCGACTGACCGCAGTCATATACCAGCATGCTTATATACTGGGCAAATATAGCGGTATAAATGCCTTGTTCCACACCTGTCTCCAGGGGCAGGTAGTATGAACTGCACATCGTATTGAAGACGTAGTTGGCTGCCCGGATGGCTTTTGTAAGATAGGCCGTCTCGCCGGTTAACAGGTATAGGTGGCAACATGCACCGATGTAGGTGGCCTGGTTGTAAAGGTGATCCTTGAATTCAGGGCCACCGCCGTGAATACCATCGGCTACGCGCCCGTTTGAAACTAACGTCTTGTCGGCCCATTCGAATATCTCCTTTGCTTTCTCCAGATACCATTCCTTTGTCTGCTGTGTGGGCCGACCAGTTGTAGCCGGTTCCTTTCGCCCCTCAGGTACAATCTTATGCAGCAGGCAAGCTGCAATTACCGTGGGAAAGTTTATGCATGCTGAGCGGAAATCGCCTGCCTTGTGTGCTTTGGGATTGTCGATAGGCTGCCACTCCCAGAACATTCCGCCGCCCAGTCCTCGGGCAGGGTCGGCATACGAACCGTCGTCGCCCACCTTTGTAGAGCCGTACCATACACGCAGGAAACTCCGTTCTGCCTCCGTACGGTAGGGATATGAAGTTGTACTCCCCCCAAACGTTTCGTGTGCACGTGCCAGAGCGCACGTCCACCACATGATGTCGTCATAGACGAACCACCCTGTGTTTGTGTTGTTGTTGTCGAAGTCGAAGTTGCAGTACTGCTTCTTTTCGCCTGTATAAATGCGCTGGGCGATATTCTTGTACTTCGTTTTCAGGGTAGCGTTGCCTTCCTGTACCGCACGGCGGTAGGCATTGACGGCCATATCATAGAATATAGCCTGGCACCAAATGGCTGCAGCACCGTTCCAGCGGTCAACAGCGTTTGTACGTGCCGAATGGTCGCGATAGATGTACTTGCTGTTCTTCGTGTCCAGGAAGACGCGGTTGAAGTCATCATAGGCCTGCCATTCATCGGTATCGGTGTATGTATAAGTCTGTGCAGGCAAATTGCCTGCACAGACGATGAGAGTTAAAAAGACGGATAAGAGTCTCTTCATTTCTTCTTCTTGCTCTTTTTTGCTTTAGACTTGCTCGGCGTATATTCCTTGCTGAAAGAGTAGGGTGCAGCATCCAGCGAACTGCCGCGCTGCTTGTTGGGCTTCGAGCTCATAGCCCATTCCATCTTCATTCCCTTCAGCAGGTTTTCGTGCGTCACGAAGTTCATCTTGTGTTCGACTCCGTTCACATCGAGACGCTGAACATAGCGGTTCTGGTCGCTGTTACCGGGAGCAGATACAATCAGGTCCTTGCCGCCAGGCAGGTGGACCGTCATCTTCTTGAAGTAGGGTGCGCCCAAAACGTATTCGCCAGAACCTGGGCAGACGGGATAGAAGCCCATAGCCGTGAAGACGTACCAGGCACTTGTCTGTCCGTTATCCTCGTCGCCGCAGTAACCGTCGGCGTGGGCGTTGTAGAGGCGGTTCATAGCCTCGCGCACCCAGTACTGAGTCTTCCAGGGCTGTCCGCTGTAGTTGTACATATAGAGCATGTGCTGGATGGGCTGGTTTCCGTGAGCATAGTTACCCATATTCATAATCTGCATCTCGCGTATCTCGTGGATAGTGCCGCCGTAGTAGCTGTCATCAAAGATGGGTGGCAGCACGAATACCGTGTCAAGCATGTGGTTGAACATATCTGCACCACCCATCAGGTCAATCAATCCCTGGGGGTCGTGGAAGACGCTCCATGTGTAGTGCAGGCTGTTGCCTTCAGTGAAAGCATCGCCCCACTTGAATGGGTTGAAGTCGGGGGCCCATTCGCCGTTGGCCAGTTTGCCGCGCATCAGGTTCTGCTCCTTGTCAAAGAGGTTCTTATAGTTCATAGCATGCTCGGCATAGACGCGTATCTCCTTCTCGGGCTTGCCCAGTGCCTGCCCCAGCTTGTAGATGCACCAGTCATCGTAGGCATACTCAAGGGTGCGTGCAGCACTCTCCTTGATTTTGTCATAGGGCACGTAGCCCAGTTCGTTGTACTCCTGCCAACAGCGGCGGCCGCTGCTGCTGCGCTCCAGCATGGCATTTGCCCCATGTGTTACGGCTGCCCACAGCGAGTCAATCTCGTAGCCCCTCAGCCCTTTCAGGTAGGCATCGGCAACCACAGAGGCCGAGTTGTTGCCCACCATACAGTCGCGGTGGCCGGGCGAGCTCCATTCGGGCAGGAAGCCGCTCTCCTTGTAGGCATTCACCCAGCCCTCCTGCATCTGCTGTCCCATCTCGGGATAGACCAGGTTCACCAGAGGGAACAGGGCTCGGAATGTGTCCCAGAATCCTGTATCGCCAAAGAGACGGCCGGGCAGTACCTTGCCGTTGTAGGGGCTATAGTGTACGATCTCGCCCTTTGCGTTCACTTCGTGCAACGTGCGGGGGAAGAGCACACTGCGGTACAGGCAACTGTAGAAGGTGCGCAGGCGATCCACATCGCTCATGTCCTCAACATCGAAGCGACCCAGCACGCGGTTCCATTCAGCACGGCTCTCCTGAGCCACCTCGTCAAGCGACTTGCCGGCCAGTTCCTTCAGGTTCTGCTCGGCCTGCTCGATGCTGATGAACGAACTGGCCACCCTGACGATGACTTGTTCGCCGCGCTTGGTGCTGAAGCCCACGATGCCGCCCGAATGCTTGCTTTCAGCCTCGCTGGCAGCAGTGCTTATCTCGCCCTCCTTCACCGTTGCGGTGTAGGTGAAGGGGCGGTCGAACTGCACCACGAAGTAGTTCTTGAAGTCGCGAGTTACGCCTCCGCTGTTGCGCGTGCTGTAGCCCACTATCTTGTTCTCGCCGGGTATCACCTTTACGTACGAGCCGCGGTCGAATGCATCCACCACCACATAGGCCTTTTCAGCTTCGGGGTAGGTTAAGCGGAAGATTGCCGCCCTGTTCGTGGGGGCTATCTCAGTAACCAGGTCATAGTCGGCCAGATATACCTTATAATAATAAGGTGTAGAAACCTCAGCCTTGTGCGAGAACCAGCTGGCCCGCTTGTCTTCGTCGAAGACGGGTTCGCTTCCCACCTCGGGCATCAGGTTGAACATACCGTAGTCGTTCATCCAGGGGCTTGGCTGGTGTGTCTGCTTGAAGCCGCGAATCTTGTCGGCATCGTAGGTGTAAGCCCATCCGTTGCCCATCTTGCCCGTCTGGGGCGTCCAGAAGTTCATGCCCCAGGGCACAGCGATAGCCGGGTAGGTGTTACCCGTGCTGAGGGCAGGGGTGGAGTGGGAACCCACCAGGGGGTTAACATACTGAACGGGGTCATTGACTGCCTTCAAGCCCGATGCGGCAAACAGGAAGGCGCAAAGGGCAATAAAACTCTTTTTCATTAAAATATGCACTATGAATGATGAATTATGCACTAAGAATAATGAACTGTGCTCTGTGCGCTTGGCTCAGATTTACAGTTCCTTGATCTTAACGTTCTTGAACCATACTTCATCACCGTGATCCTGCAACAGGATACGTCCGTCGCGGTTGCCGAAGTTTGGCCAGTTCTTGTATTTGCTGTAGGCCACCAGGGCGTTCCACTCCTGGTTGTTGCGCTCGTACTCCAGCATCTTCACGCCGTTCAGCCAGTGCTCTACGTGGTTGTCCTTCACGATGACGCAGGCCGTGTTCCAGGCGGTGATGTCGAAGGGTTTCTGCTCGGGAGCGGGAATCAGGTCGTAGAGCGAGGCCAGTTTGCGGTTGCCCTTCACGCCCAGCTTCGCATCGGGGTGGCGCAGGTCGTCCAGAATCTGGAACTCGCATCCGATGGCGCTGCCTTCGCCCTTGTTCATATCGGGGTCAACAAAGTATTTGATGCCGCTGTTGGCACCCTCGGTAATCTTGAAGTCCACTTTCAGGATGAAGTTATGGTAGGCGCGTGTTGTCACGATGTCTCCGCCGTTACCGCTCTCGGCGCCATCGGCCTTCTCTACCTTCAGTATGCCGTTCTCTATCTTCCAGCCCTTCTGTGGGAATCCGTCGAGCTTGGCGCCTCGCCATCCCTCGGTTGTCTTGCCGTCCCACAGGAGCTTCCACCCTTCGCGCTGCTCCTGCTCGGTGAGGGTGTTGTCTGTACTTGGTGGTTCCGGAGCCTGCACCACCTTCTTCTTGGCAGCTGCGATGGGCATTGCCATCAGCAGGGCCATACATGCAATAGTTATCTTTTTCATCTTTTAATGATCAATTGTTAATTATCAATTAAATTTTGTAGAAGTCTTCCCATCCGCGACGTGGGGGCATACCCGTGAGCATTGCATTGGCAAACTCGTTGTTGGTGAAGCGCTTGGTGCGCGGGTCGAAGAACAGCTGGGTGTTCAGTCGCTGAGCGATTACGCCCAGACAGAATACCTGGCTCAGCACGCCGTTTATCTCGAATGGCGAGCGGGTCTTCTCCTTACCCTGACAGGCGCGCAGGAAGTTAACGTAGTGGTTGCTGGGGCTCTTGGGCACCTCGGGCAGCTTGCTCTCCATCTCCTTAGCTTTCTCCTCGGGAATGATCTTCAGCGTGCTGCCGTGACTGCCGCCCTTGAAGATGAGGTCGCGGCTGTAGATAATCTTACCTGGGCTTACCTTCACCTTCGAGTTCTCGAAGTCGTTCTGTCCGCTGGCAGGAATGTTGGCAGCCATCTCGCTCTTGCCGTATCCTTCGGGCAGGGGGGGCAGGTTGTCTGTGCCGTCGTACCATGTTACGTCGCAGGGGGGCATGCCATCGCGTGCACCGAAGCGGAATAGTATGGTGCTGCTGTAGGGGTAGAAGAACTCGTTGTGATACTTGGCATACTTCAGCGTAATCTCGTAGGGAAGGCCCAGGTTGAGGAACTCATGTACCGTATCGAGGATATGAGCTCCCCAGTCGCCCAGCGCGCCCATACCGAAGTCGTACCAGCTGCGCCAGTCGCCCTGGTGGAACTTTGCGCTGTAGTTGTGGTAGCGCACTCCGCCGTGCCAGGTGTCCCAATCCATTCCGTCGGGAATCTGGTCGCCCTGTGGCATCTGAATCATGTTGTAGTCATACTTGTGCCAGCGGCGTGCCTCGTTCATGTGAGCCGTAACGGCCGTTACGTCCTTGATGATGCCTGCTTCCTGCCAGGCCTTGAACTGGAAGTAGTTAGCCTCGGAGTGTCCCTGGTTGCCCACCTGCGTGGCCAGTTCTGGGTGGCGCTTGGCCATTTCGATGAGCAGCTCTGCCTCCTGGAAGGTGCGCACCATTGGTTTCTCCAGGTAGATGTGCTTGCCGTACTTCAAGGCCATCATAGCCACAAAGAAGTGTATGTGGTCGGGCACGCTGGCGGCAACGGCGTCGAAGTGGTCACCGTATTCCTCAAAGAGCTTTCGGAAGTCGGTGAAACGCTTGGCGTTGGGGTACATGCCCAGAGCCTTCTGGCACTGCTTGCCCTTCAGGTCTACGTCGCAAAGGGCCACTACGTCCACCATATCGGTCTTGGCGAACTCGTCAATATTCTGCTGTCCGCGGTTACCGATGCCTATGTAGGCAATTTTCACTTTATCCGACTTCGCCTGCTTCGTCTGCTGCGAAGTCATAGCAAATACGTTGTTCACGGGGTTCAGTGTGAGACCTGCAGTTGCCAGGCTCACCCCTTTCAGGAAATCTCTTCTTGTTGTCATGTTCAATTTTGGTATTTTATAGTTTATTCCATATTTCCGTGGGCAAAGTTAATAAAAAAAAACAAGAAACGGTGATATATTCCTAATTTTTTGCAAAAAAAGTACTATTAAGCGGCCCGAAGTGTCAAAAACAGGTCCCCCGGTGGCGCGATTTCCTCTTTTCTGTAACAAATAATCATGATTTGGGCCTTGCAATGAAAAAAAAAGAGTATCTTTGTCGTGAAAAGAAGCGTTCAATACCCTTTAAGATGAAAAATTTGTTTTCCGTTGCAGCCATATTGTGCCGATTAGCCATCTGCCTGTCGGCATTCCTTCCTGTAGCGGAGGCTAATTCCCAACCTCTTTTCCCCTGTTCGTCTCATCTTTCCGATCCCTATGGCGTCTGCACCCACATCACTCGTCCGGGGTGGGATTATGAGATTCGTCAGCAAGAGCTGGAACTGACCCGCCAGGCGGGTATCAGCTGGGTGCGTTCCGACCTGGATTGTGGCAATTTCTTCTCACATCGGGCTCAGGACACCATGCTCCAAAGCGGCTGCGATCCTACTATTTTTGATAATGTATTGGCTGCTACCGAAGCAAGCGGGCAGCAGTTGCTGGGTATTCTCACCTGGATGGGTGCCTATCCCTGGGATGACCCATACTACAGCCGCCTGGTTGAGCAACTTGCCCGCACATACGACGGCCGCATCACGCACTGGGAGGCCCTGAACGAGGTGAACCTGT
The DNA here is from genome assembly GCA_946407895.1 of uncultured Prevotellaceae bacterium. Lineage (GTDB taxonomy): Bacteria > Bacteroidota > Bacteroidia > Bacteroidales > Bacteroidaceae > Physcousia. The sequence continues at coordinate 2,878 of CAMJQA010000036.1, read as the reverse complement.
TTCGCGGTGTGGACAGCCTCTGCCCTAAGTACATAGGCACCCTGCGGCAGACATACGAGACGCTGAAGCGCGTCAACCCCCGCAATGTGGTGCTCAGCAGCGGATTTGCCGAACTGCCCGAACCCTTCATCGGCGACTTTTCGCGGCTGGGCGGCTGGCGCTACTGCGACGTATTCAATTTCCATTCCTACTTTGCGCCCGAGGAACTGATACCCTGTTTCCAGCGTCTTAGCGGCTTTATGGTGCGCGACGGATGGAGCCGCCCTGTATGGTTGACGGAGTGCGGCATGCATACGGCCCAGGAGGAGGTGAGCTCGGCGGACTTCTACTCCGACCTCTTGCCGCAAGCCCTGCGCCGCATTGGCATTCGCGAGGAACGGGCTGTGGTGGGCGTGCTGCGCGACAGGGAATCGGGCTTCAATGCCCTTTCCGATGATGAGGCGGATGCCCTGCTGGCTCCCCAGTGTCGCCGTGTTGTATTCTGTTCGTTCAAGGATTTGGAGCATCTTCGCGTGGGTGATGTCCCCGTCCTGGTGGCCAGCAGGGGCGAGTACTTCCCCGCCGACCACTTCCCGCTGCTGGTTGATTATGTGCGGCGTGGTGGCACCATCGTGCTCTCGGGGGGAATGCCCTTCTATTATGACGCCTATACGCCCGACGGCACGTACTTCAACCGCCGCGAGACGGGCACCAGCCTCTATCCCCAGCTCCACATGTCGGCAGCGGGGTGGGGCGTGAAGGACCCGTCCACAGGTGAGGAACTCACCGATACGCCCGGCTACTGGGGGCGCACTTCCGAAACGTCTTCCTCCTACGAGTGGAAGCCCACTAAGGCCTCGCCCGCCCGGTACTTCACCGATGCCAACCTGCAGCCGGGCGATACGCTCATCCCGCTCGTTACGGCCGGCAGCGAGCACTACCGGCTGCCTATGGCCGGCATATACCGCTTGGGCAGCGACCTGAGGGGGAACGTTGTCTTCCATGCCAGGATGTATGCCCCCGCTTGGGTCAACCGCGAAGCCGAGCAGGCGCGCCGCGTGGCGCGCATCTGCCTGCTGGCCTTTGCCTACGGGGTGGAGAAGGTCTTCTGGTACAACCTGCGCAGCCGCGAGAAAGACCCCCATTACAGCGAGGACTGCTTCGGGCTCATCCATCACGATTTCAGCGAGAAGCCTGCAATGCAGGCCTATCGCACGCTTACGTCGATGCTGCCCTCCGGCAGCGAGCGTCCGCGCCTCAGCTTGGCGGTGGACGGAGTGTATCATGCCACCTGGCTGCGCCCCGACGGCAGCCGCGTACATGCCCTGTGGAGCCCTATGGGCAGGGTGGAGGTTGCCGTTCCCGCCACACGCCTTTCGGCTGCCTCCGACCATTTGGGGCGTCCCCTGCCGCTTCCCCGCCGCCGGCTTACTGTTGGCAGCGGCGTAACGTATCTTGTAGAGAAAAAGAGTAAAACCTGATGTTTAATTAATAAAAAAAACAACAAAAACTATGTCAAGTAGAAGAGATTTCCTGAAGAGCGCCACGATGCTCTCACTGGGCGCTTCCATGCTGCCCGGACAGGCTTTTGCAGCCAGTAAGAAAAAAGCTCCCAAAGGCAAGGGGGGCAAGTCGATTGGCCTACAGCTGTATTCTGTAGGTCCCGAGGTATCGGGCGCCAACACAGCCGAGGGGCTCAAGCGCCTGCGCCAGATGGGGTACAGCTACGTTGAGCTGGCCGGATTCCTGGGGCACTCAGCCGCCGAGTTGAAGAAGATGACCGACGATGCGGGCATAAAGATTATGAGTACCCACCTGAACCCCAACACGCACGGCGAGAAGTACTCCCAGGCCAACAAGCAGCAGATTGTAGATTTCTGGAAGCAGCAGATTGACGAGCACGCCTCCTTCGGCATGAAGTACATTGTGCAGCCGGGCCTTCCCCGCATAGATACCATCGACGATGCAAAGCGCGTGGCCGATGTGTTCAATGCCTGCGGCGAGGCGGCCAGGAAGGCTGGCCTTATCTGGGGCTACCACAACCACGACCGCGAGTTCAGCCGCGTGAAGGGCGAGGGTGGCGAGGAGCGCCAGATTGAGGAGATATTCATCACGGAAACCGACCCTGCCCTGGTATGCATAGAGCTCGATGTGTATTGGACCGTTATGGGCCGCCAGGATCCTGTGGAGTGGATCAACCGCTATGCCGACCGCATTCAGCTGCTTCACATCAAGGACCGCATGGTGCTCGGCCAGTCGGGCATGATGAACTTCGAGCAGATCTTCAAGAACTTCTATGCCAACGGGCACAGCACCTTCTTTGTGGAGGTTGAGGACATTGGCAGCGGCAAGCAGATGCAGCGCGTCAGCGACAGCGCTGACTACCTGATGGCTGCCGACTTTGTGAAGTAAGCGGGAGCTGGAGGGGAGCCGGAGAGTGAGGGATGCCCCCCCGTTCCTCACCCTTCGGCTTTCTCCCCCCTCCCTCTTCATTCTTTATTTCCGTGAAGGAGGGTCTCACAGGGGGGGCGGCTTGAGATACATCCTCAAATTTTGTCTCACTTTATGCTGTTTTATGACTTATTCTAAAAAAGAATGTATTTTCAAGATGGCAGGAGTCTTTCTTGCTTTCTTCATCTTGATGGGCGTTTTCCTGTTGCCCTACTTCGCCTTTATTTTCGGGCGGGACATCCCTTTCAGTCGTACAACATTGGACATAGGAAACCTTCTGTGGGCGTTAGCAATTTTTGCCGTCTTATTTTACGAAGACAAGAAAGAGGAGTTGGGAATATGGCGTAATCCGAACCTTGGAATGAACCTGAAAACGGCTATTCTATCCCTGGTATTGGGAGTCCTCTGGCAGCTCATTATACTTCTGCTGACCTCCTTGTTTGACGCG
>CAMJQA010000035.1 GCA_946407895.1 uncultured Prevotellaceae bacterium | reverse complement strand
GCTACTACCAGCTGCCTCCGCAGTGGACCACCGAGTGGGAGCACTACAAGGACTACTTCGTGGATAACAACGACGACAAGAGCATTTGGGACGAGACGCCCATCACCTCCGAGCAGGTGAAGAGCGGTGAACTCACCTTCCTCTTGAATGGCAACCAGAACAACGTTGTCTTCTACCAGACCATTGGTACGGACAACTATCCCGTCATCAGCCCGAACGGCCACAAGCAGGTCTATGGTAAGGGTAATATCTCCTGCAGCGGTGAGCTGAAGGGTGGCAACAGCTTCTCCAACAGCGCTCCCAACGAGATGGATCCCCACAACTTCGTGGATGGCAAGTGCACCGTCTGCGGTGCCCTGAGCTCCGAGTCCGTCCTGACGATGGATGCCGATGGCTACTATGTCATCACCGACCAGTACCTGATGCAGAAGGCTATCGATAAGGTGAACGCCGGTGAAAGCAACCTGAACTTCAAGTTGGGTGCCGACATCGATTTCACCGCCGAGGAATATCAGCTCTCTTCCTTCAGCAGCTTCGCCGGTATCTTCGACGGACAGTACCATACGCTGAAGGTGAACATGAAGAAGGCTTCTGCCTCTCTCTTCGGTACCCTGAACGGTACGGTTCGCAACCTGGTGGTAACCGGTGTGATGGTGAATACGGGCGAGAAGGCCGGTGTCATCACCGCTACGCCTGGTAACTGCACCATCGAGAATGTCGTTTCCGACGTAGAGTTCCATGCTCACTACAACGGTACGAACGGTGACTCAATGATGGGTGGCTTCATCGGCGACGGTGGCGCACGCAACATCAACCTGACCAACTGCGTCTTCACCGGCCATATCATTCAGGACAAGGTGGAGAACAGTACTTACCAGGATCCCGAAAACGACTGGTACGACTTCAGCGCTATTGCCGGTCTGATAGCCAGGGCCTCCAGTGGTACCAACAATATCCGTAACTGCTTCGTGGCCGGTGAGGTAGCTTCCTACTTCGGCCCCTGCCATCCGCAGTCTGGTAACCGCGGAGGTCAGACCGTCGAGTACCAGAGGAGCAGCTCATTCGTAGGTGTTAAGCAGGGTACGGCCAACGTGCTGAACCTCTTCGCTACGGTTGACTACACCGGCGACCTCGAGTGGGGTAAGCTGATTTCTGCCGAGGAGGCTGCTTCCGGTTCCATCTGCTACACCCTGAACGGTGGCGCTTTCGACGAGCCCGTATGGCGCCAGAACATCGGCGAGGATGCAATTCCTATGCCTAACCCCAACAAGGGTATCGTATATCATCTGGAGGTTGACAATGCCTATATGGACGTTCACGACGAGGCTACCCTGCGTGCATTCCAGCCCCTCATGCAGGCCGACGAGCTCGACTGGTTCGGTTCTGCTACAGCCAGCCTGGCTGAGCTGGAGGGCTTCGAGGAACTCGTAGATGCTGCTGCCAATGCCGAGACTGTGGAGGCCTTCAAGGTGGCCTACAAGGCTATGAAGGAGAAGAGAGCCGCCATCAACGAGAACGTAACCGCCTACGAGGCCTACATCGCACTGGCCGAGGAAGCCATCAAGTACTTGGAGGAATTCCAGCTGAGCGGTGCAGATGCCGACAAGCTGAGCTCTTATCTGAACGATGAGGTAGAGCCAGGCGACGTGTTCCCCAATGGTTCTTATCCCATCATCATCGCAGACCGTCCCCTGACCACTCAGGGCATCCGCGACGAGCGTGACTACCTCTCCGACCTCTATCGCCGTGCTATCGGTAACGGCTACCTGCCCGGTAACGACATCACCATCCTGCTCACCAATGCCGACTTCAGCAACGGTACCAACGGATGGGATGGCAAGAAGGCCACTGGTGCAGCCAACATCCAGGGCGCAATGCCTATCGTGGAGACCTGGCGCAACACCAGCGATATGAGCCAGACGCTGACCGGCCTGAAGAACGGTGTCTATGAGGTAAGGCTGAATGCCTTCACACGCACCGGCGGTAATGATGCCGCACGCTACTATACCGCATATCTCTATGCCAACGATGTGAACGTGCCCATCATGAACCTGCAGGAGGATCTCCTCTCCTTCAACGACGCTGTGGATTTGACGAACTGCTATGTAGCCAACGCAGGTACTTATCCCTACGATGCTATCTACAACGAGTCTTACTTCTATCCCAACAGCTATACGGGTGCAGCCTATGCCTTCAAGGGCAACCGCTTCGTGAACAACGTAACCGTGAACGTAACCGACGGTACGCTGAAGGTGGGTGTCCGCCAGGAAGGCTCCGGCTTCGACAACGACTGGCTGGTATGTGGTAACATGAAGCTCTACTATCTGGGTGAGTTGGAGGCAGCAGGCGAAGCCCTGGATGCTACCATCGAGGACGACATCAACCGTGCTACCACCTTGCTCAATGCTGAGATTAGCGGTCTGATGAGCAGCAATGCTACGCCTAACTTCTACAGCGGCTATCGCACCGCTCTGGAGGAGGCTATCGCTACTGCTTCCAGCGCCGAGACCGAGGTGGCCAAGTATGCTGCCATCCAGCAGTTCACCAGCCTCTTCGCAGAGGTGAAGGCTTCACAGGTTGCTTACATCACCGTTCTCGACAAGGTGGAGAAGCGTCTGAACGAGATTGCCCAGAAGAACGAGAATGGCGAATACACCGACGAGGACTACAAGGCTGTTTCTGCTGAGGTAGAGGCTGCCGAGAACTCCTACTGGGACGGCGCCTTCACCACCGCCGAGGCTCTGGCTCTGTCGTGGAAGGTTGTTGGCATCGATACGATCAATTCTGACGCCGACAAGGCTCCCGTTATCTTCGACCTCACTGGCCGTCGCGTAGAAAAGGCTCGCAAGGGTCTCTACATCATCAACGGCAAGAAGGTTCTGGTTAAGTAAACACATCCGTAAGGATTGTCCATTATATAATCTTCGCGCAGGCTTTATCAACCTGCGCGAAGATTTGTTCAATAAATATGAGGAGATGTTAAGACCGGAAAATCATAACTCAATTAAAACCTATTAATTTCAATAATACAAAAAACGTGAAAAAATTTGCATTACTTTTGGCAGCCTTGTTGATGACTGGAGCTGTTCAATCCAAAAAAGAAAAGGACATTGCGGGACATGTAGTAATCATCGGTTTCGATGGATGGGGTTCATACGCCATGCGGGAAAAGGGTAAAGTGCCCAACATACGCCATTACATGAGCGAGGGTTGTTATACACTGAACAAGCGAACGATGCGTCCCTCTATCAGCGGTCCCAACTGGGCAGCCCAGATGAACGGCACCATGGTAGAAGCCTCCGGCATTGTCGGTAACGAGAAGAAACCGGTCTTCAAGCCCCTGGTAACGACCGAGCACGATGCACAGCCCACATTCTTCCACCTGATGCGTCAGGAGCGTCCCGATGCCGAGCTGGGTATCGTATGCGAATGGAGCGGTTTCCAGTACTATGCCGACACGCTCTGCCTGAACTATAACAAAAGGATTCACGAGCCCTCGAAAAACCCGGAAGCCATCGTCAAGGAAAGTGTGAAGTATATCAAGGAGAAGAAACCCGTCATTTGCTTTATCCACGTTGATGCAATGGATCATGCCGGGCACAGCTATGGCCGCGGCACAGACGAATACTATGCTACAATGGAGCATTGCGACGGGCAAATACCGCAAATACTGGATGCTGTGAAGGAAGCCGGATACTATGACGACTGCATCTTCATCCTCACCTCCGACCACGGTCATAACGGCACCGGCCACGGCGGTGATACATTGGACGAGATAGAGACCCCGTTTGTCATCTGGGGCAAGGGTGTGAAAAAAGGAAAAGAAATAACAGACCCCGTCCTTCAGATAGACGTAGCGGCTACTGTGGCCAAGATCTTCCACCTGAAGACTCCGAAGAGCTGGAGAGGCCAGCCTATAGATGTATTCAAGTAAGAATTGAAAGAAGGACTTTAAGGCAGGAAAGCCATAAAGTCCTTCTCTGAAATAAGACAATATAGATGTTTATGCAACAAAGAATGTGTAAGCTATGGTTTACTTTTACCTTGATGGTAACAGTTGCTATATCTGCAGGTGCCCAGCGGGAGATAAACTACGACGAATCGAAAGTACCTCAGTTTGACTTACCCGACGTGCTGACCTGCCAGGATGGAACAGCTGTGACAACAAAGAAGCAGTGGGAGAAGAAACGTCGGCCAGAGTTGCTGAGAACGTTTTATAGTCAAGAGTATGGTTTCACCCCCGAGGGCAAAGTGAAAGTGCAGTACGAACTGCTCCAGGAAAACAAGCAGGCATTAGACGGTACGGCAACACAGCAGCAGGTGATGATAACCTTTAGCGGAAACGGGAAGAGTGTTAAAGCTTTGATGCTGGTCTTTATTCCCAATCAGCGCAAAGGGCGTGTTCCCGTCTTCATCGGCTATAACTTTCGCGGAAACCATAGTATGCTGCCTAACGAAGAAATCCTGTATTCGCCCTACTTCCAGCGGATGGAGAACCGCCAGGACCCCGTTCTGGTGCGCAACAATCAGGCTTCTCGATGGCCGTTGAAGTATATCATATCCCGCGGTTATGCATTGGTGACAATGTGCTATCAGGACATCTTCCCAGACAATAAGGATGGTGGTCCCGAAAGCATTACGGCCCTGTTGCCCGAAACGGATGATGCCCAAAGCCGCTGGCAGGCACTGGGAGCCTGGGCGTGGGGCAGCAGCCGGATAGCAGACTGGGTAGTGAAGCAGCCTTGGGCAAACAAGAAAGAGCTCATCATAATGGGTCATTCGCGACAGGGCAAGGCTTCTCTGTGGGCTGGAGCCCAAGACAAACGTTTCAGAGTGGTGATTTCCAACGACTCGGGTTGCGGTGGTGCTGCACTTTCCAAGCGTTGTTTCGGTGAAACGGTTGCCAGCATCACCAGTGTGTTTCCCCATTGGTTCTGCAAGAATTTCAACCAATATGCCGGGCGGGAAGAAGCTCTACCATTCGACCAGCACGAATTGCTGGCCCTCGTAGCACCGCGCTACCTTTATGTGGCCAGCGCCGAGCTGGATGACTGGGCTGATCAGAAGGGTGAATTCCTTTCGGCCCATTACGCTTCGGTCGTTTATAACCTCTACGGCCTTAAAGGTATTACAACAGATCAGATGCCAGGCCTTCACCAGCCTATTATGAATCATGTAGGCTATCACATTCGTGCCGGCAAGCATGATGTTACGCAATACGACTGGAAATGCTATATGGACTTCTGTGACAAGGCATTCAACAGATAATTTACACTATAGACAAACAAGACAAGCCATTTAAATAAAACTATGAAAAAGATTCTTTTTGCTTTGATTTTACTGGTGGGGTTGGCCTCATGCAGCGGTGGCGACAATGATCCTCGCCTGGTAATCATTACATTTGACGGACTGCGATGGCAGGAAGTGTTCAACGGAGCCGACTCTTTCCTGGTAGCCAATTCCAATTATGTCAGAAACCCGGAGGAATTGAAAGCTACCTACTGGCGTACCACTCCCGAAGAGCGCCGCAAGGCACTTATGCCTTTCATTTGGAGCTATGGAGCCGAAAACGGTTTCTTAGTAGGTAACCGTACGAAAGGTAGCCAGATGCAAGTGGCAAATTCCAAGAACTACTCCTATCCAGGATATAGTGAGAACTTTTGCGGCTATCCCGATGATGAGCGCGTTAATAGCAACGACCCTGTGCCTAATCCAAATAAGAGCGTATTGGAGGTTGCCAATGCCGACCCGCGTTATAAAGACAAGGTGATTGTTTACTCTTCATGGGAGTCTATTCGCTATGCTGTGAACAACGAGCGCGGCGGATTCCCTGGCAGCGTTGCCTATGAACCCAGCGTTGCACGCAACCAGACACCTGTCCTACAGCTTCTCGATGAAATGCAGGATGGTATGTACCACTACTGGGGAAGCGAGCGCTTTGATGCCTTTACCTATGCCTATGCCCTGGAAACGCTCAAGAGCGATCATCCCAAGGTGATGTATGTGGGCTTTGGTGATACAGATGAATGGGCTCATGCCGGAAAATACGATGAATACCTGCGCGCAGCCAATTACACCGATAATTTTATCCGTCGAATCGTGGAGACTTGTGAGAGTAATCCCTTCTACAAGGGCAAGACCACTTATTTGCTCACTTGCGATCATGGTCGGGGCTACAGGGGTAACTTCACCGGACATGGTGCTGGAACCAGAGGTTCTGAGAATACATGGTTCATTGCCTTCGGAAAGGGTATAGAGAAACTGGGCGAGACGGAAAACAACGGCCCGTTCTACAACCAGCAGTTTGCCGCCACCATAGCCAAGGTACTGGGCCTGGACTTTACGCCTGACAACGGCAAAAAGCAGGAACCCATTGATCCGAATTTCAAGGGCGAACCCCTTGTGGATTTTGTACCTCAGACAGACTTTGGCAAGTTTCCTGCCGTAAAGGATGCCAAGCCTAAGGGTAAAGGTGTCAGTTTCACTTATCATGAAGGCCAGGTTAAGAGCGTAGATGAGCTGAAGGACCTTCCCGTCTTGGAAAAGGGCACGATGCCTAACTTTAGCTACGACCGGGCAAAGGTTGAGGAATATTTCGGATTTCAGTACAAAACGCTCATCAGCATTTCTCAATCAGGTAAATATAAGTTTTACTTTACTTCCGACGACGGTGGTAAAATGTGGATTGACGGCAAGCTTGTCATCAACAACGACGGCAGTCATGGTTCTAACACCGAGGAGTCTATGTTGGAGTTGGAAGGAGGCTATCACCGCATTGAGGTGAAGTATTTCCAGAAGACACAAGGCAAGGCGTTGGAACTGACTTGGGAAGGCCCTGGCTTTACCGAACAGAATGTTCCAGACAACGTGCTTTTTGCCGAATAGCTTTATTTAGGACTGGGCCCTCCCCCTTCCGGCATCTATACGTAAAAAAAGGAAAAGCAGGATGGTAAATCCCCATAAGGAAGAGCCGCCATAGCTGAAAAACGGGAGTGGTATGCCAATGACGGGGGTGAGACCCAGTACCATGCCTACATTAATGAAGACATGGAAAAGGAATACACTCATTACGCAGTAGCCATAAACACGCCCAAAGACGTAGGGCTGTCGTTCGGCTAAGTGAATGAGCCGCAGGATGAGGAAAAGGAAGAGCGACAGGACGGTACAGCACCCAATGAAGCCTTCCTCCTCGCCTACGGTACAGAAAATAAAGTCTGTGTCCTGTTCAGGAACATATTTCAGCTTTGTTTGCGTTCCATTGAGAAAACCTTTGCCTTTCAGGCCACCAGAGCCAATGGCAATTTTTGCCTGATTCACATTGTAACCTTTATTTTTGGGGTCATCCGTTAGTCCCAATAGAACCTGAATGCGTTCCCTTTGATGATTTTGGAGAACGTTGTTCATGACATAGTCTGCAGAAAAATGAATTGCCAATGATCCAAAGGAAAACAGAGCTATGTATAAGTAAGTCAGTAGCCGTTCATGAAAAGCCAGGTAGAGGAGGTAGAGAATGGTAAACACACAAATTGCCAGCTGAATCCAGGTAATGTCAAATGGAATTACATAGATAGAGACCATCAGAGCCAGTAAAGTAAGCCCGATGGAATAGAGGAAAACTCTCCAGGCTACTCCCCGCTGTTCTATATAGACTCGCAACATTCCAAATGTGAAAACCTGAATCAGCAGGAATACCAGAAAGCGTCCCATACTGATAGGAGCATTTTCCCATAACGGAATTTCAGCAAACCTTACACCTACTACAAAATATACAATGGCCGACACACCGGCAAACAGTAAGCATCCTGGCAACCCCTCGCGATACAGCATAAGGAAGAAACTGAGATAAACAAGTGCTGAACCCGTTTCGCGCTGCATGATAATCAGCCCCATTGGAAGCAGGATAAGCAGGCATATAACATAGTCTCTCCAGTGCGTCAGCCGATGGAAACCATAGCTCTCTATTAGCTTGGCAATACATAGAGCGGTGCCAAACTTGGCAAATTCTGCGGGTTGTACACTAAAGCTCCCGATTTTTATCCACGACAAGGATCCTTTGATATCATGGGCTATGAATGGCGTAACGGCCAGGATGACGATGAAAGCCAAGTATATCAGGTAGGAGAGTGATTCGAACAAACGGTCGTCAGTAGAAAGAATGATACTTCCAAGTAATAGGGACGAGGCAATCCAAACAATCTGCATACCCGAACGGGTTGAAAAATCCAAGAATCCCCCGGCCTGGTCAAAATCGTATGTGGCGCCGCATACACTCATCCAGCCCATGCCCAGCAAAACGAGGTAAATAAAAACGGTAATCCAGTCGATTGACTGTAGTAATCCTGCCTTCTTTTTCATAACGATGGGAGTTGCTGAGTGTTGGTTACTTCTTTTACTTCCTTGAAATCCTTGGAGAGGTTCACAGGAGTTTTAAGTTCGCCTTCGTTGCTGGAGGCGTAAAGGTGCTTCTGCTCCAAGGCCAGGGCACGCGCTTCGCTTTCAGGACTCAAGTGTCCGCGAATGAACTGCTCCATCATCAGGGCGCCGATGGGCACACCGAAAGTGGCGCCCCACCCGCCATTCTCCACATACACGCAGATAGCTATCTGGGGGTTCTCCATCGGAGCGAAGCCCATGAATACGCTATGGTCTTTTCCGTGTGGATTTTGTGCTGTACCGGTTTTTCCGCAAACTTCATACCATCCATTATTTGCGGCCCTGCAGGTTCCGCCCAGCACAGCCTGACGCATTCCTCGCACGACAAGTTCATAGTTTTCGGGCTTGACCATAGTATTGTGCCGGCTTCTGTATAACGTGTCCAGTTCCTGGTCTTGAATCTCCTTTACGATATGCGGCACGATATAGTAGCCTCGGTTGGCTATGGTTGCGCCCAGGTTGGCTATCTGCAGCGGAGTCAGGTTTACTTCTCCCTGTCCGATGGAGATGCTAATGATTGTCAGTCCGCTCCAGGCCTTTCCATACCTCTTGTCATAATATTGTGCATTGGGAATCATGCCGCGAGCCTCGCTGGGCAGGTCAACTCCCAGTTTGTATCCGAAGCCCATTGAGACCATATAATCCTTCCAGGTTGTCATGGCATTCTGAACGGTTCCATATTTTTTTCTGTTTCCAAGCATGTGATAGAGCCCCCAGCAGAAGTAGCCGTTGCAAGAAGTTGCTATTGCAGGAATCAATGGCAGAGGCGAACCGTGCCCGTGGCAACCGACAGTAAGGCTTCCAAAGTGGAAGCCGTGGCTGCAGGAATACGAGGTGGAGGGCACGATAATGCCCTCCTGCAGGAAGGTGAGTGCCTGGCTGGTCTTGAACGTTGAGCCAGGGGGATAGGTGCCCATGATAGCACGGTTCAGCAATGGTTTGTTCGGGTCGCGACCGAGAATCAGGTTGTTGTCTCCGCGCTGCCTGCCTACCATCATCCGGGGGTCGTAGGTGGGGCTTGAAACCATGCAGAGTATTTCACCCGTACTGGGTTCTATGGCAACTATGCTGCCCAGCTTTCCCTCCATCAGTCTTTCGCCTAATGCCTGCAGGTCGAGGTCTATGCTGAGTTTCAGGTTTTTGCCGGGAACGGGCATCTTGTCATACTTTCCGTCTTGGTAGTGCCCTTTGATACGTCCGTGGGCATCGCGCAGGAGTATCTCGTAGCCTTTCTCGCCTCGTAGCTGTTTTTCATATGAACGCTCTACGCCCAGTTTGCCGATGTAGTCTCCGCTGCGATAGTATTCATCAGCCTTGATGTCGCTGGGGCTCACCTCGCCTACATCTCCCAGCACATGTGCCGCATAGGGATACTGGTACTGGCGGATACTGCGCTTCTGGATGTAAAAGCCCGGAAAGCGGAACAGCTTCTCCTGGAACCTGCTGAATTCCTCGGCCGACAGCTGGTTCATGAAAAGCTGCTGGGTATAGGGGCTATAGCCAGGATTGCGCGTCTTGTCTTTGATTTCCTTCATTCGCCTTTCATAGCGATCCGCTGTAATGCCCAGGCTGGCGCAGATGTCGGCCGTATCCACTCCTACCTGCTCGTTCATCACCACCATTATGTCGTAGGCCGGCTGATTATATACCATCAGCTTTCCGTTGCGGTCGGTAATGGCTCCGCGTGCAGGGAACTGTATGCGTTCCAACAGGGCGTTTGAGTCGGCGTTGTGTTTGTAGTCTTCGCTGAGCATCTGCAGGGTGAAGAGGCGCAGCATATAAACGACAATGATGAGAAAGGCTACCCCTCCCAGCACATATTTCCTTTTCTCTAATTCATAGTTGCCTGCCATTATATGCTGTTTTATGAACGGGGAATGCGGAATATCTCCAGCGTATAGATGATAAGGAGGCTCAGCACTATGCTGCTTGCACATGATATGCCCAGGTCAACGGGATTGAAGAAAGAGAAACTCTCGAGTGCAAAGTATGTGATGTGATGAATCAGCACGAGGATGAGGATGAAGCGTGCGTGAGTCCACCAGCCGAGGGTGTGGTAGTTGGGGCTCATGTTGTCGGCCACGTCCTTGCTCACTATTGCCGACAGCAGCGGCGGGCGCACCATCCCTGCCAATGTCATTGCGCTGCTGGCTATGCCGGGTGTGTTGGAGAAGATGTCTACGATTAGCCCCATGGCAAACGACCACAGCAGTATCTCAACCCGCGAGGTGTCCAGGGGGAAATAGAGCAGGAAGACCACGTAGACGAGTGGTGTGGCATAGCCCAGCAGGTGGATGTGGTTCATTACGAGAACCTGCAGCGCTACCAGGCCCAGCATTTGCAGCAGCCTTATCAATTGGGTAACTAACACGCTTTATCTCTCCTTTACTTCTTGTTTCTTTTCTTTTCGGTTGGCTGGTCTTGCTGTATTTCCTCCAGCTCTTCTTTCTTTTCTTGTGCAACGACAGCAACGTCGCGTATGTTTGCCAGGTCTGTGGCCAGCTGTACTTCCAGCTGATAGGCCAGTCCGTCGGCGCTGTCATGAATCTGTGCTATCCTGCCTACGAATATTCCTGGCGGGAAGACGCTGCTGAAGCCGCTGGTCTCCACGATGTCGCCCACCTTGAAGTGGGCGTGGCGCGGAATGTCGTCGATCTGGGCCTGCAGGGGGTTTCCGCCTTCCCACTTCAGGTAGCCGAAGTACTCTGTTCCGCGCAGCCGGCAGCTGATGCTGCTCTGGCTGTTCAGGATGGGCAGTATGACGGCAAAGTGTGAGCTTACCTTGCATACGATTCCCACTACGCCCGTGCCGCTGATTACGCCCATCTCGGTTTTCACGCCGTCGCTGGTTCCCTTGTTGATGGTTATGAAGTTGTCTTTCTTCCTTACGGAATTGGCTATGACCTGGGCGGGAATGAGCTGCATCTCGCTGGTTTGCCGGGCCAGGACGCGTTCGGTGTATGACGAGTCTTTCTGCAGGTCGGTCAGCTGGTGCCGCAGTAGGTCCAGCTCTTGCTGCAGGGCTATGTTCTGTTCCGTCAGCTGCCGGTTCAGCTCTCTGAGCTTGATGAAGGACAGCCCCTTTGCCTCCCATTCCAGCACTTTACCGGCTGCGGCGTTGGCTTGTGTAAGCCAGACGCTGTTCTGGTAGTGGTTGAACTGAAAAAGCATAATGCCACTGAGTATTTCCAGTATGATGAAAACAACCCAGTGGACATGTGCTGCCAGACGGTCAAGAAACTCTCTCAATTTACATCAGGAAGGCAAAGTTGTGAATATTCTTCAGGGCTACTCCCGTGCCCCTTGCCACGCTGTGCAGCGGGTCGTCGGCAACGTGGAACTGTATGTTAATCTTGTCGGTGAGTCGTTTTGCCAGTCCGCGCAACAGGGCTCCGCCGCCGGTGAGGTAGATGCCGTTCTTCACGATGTCGGCATAGAGCTCGGGGGGTGTCACCTCCAGGGCGCTCAGTATGGCGGTTTCTATCTTTGCCACCGTCTTTTCCAGGCAGTGTGCTATTTCCTGGTAGCAGACGTGTACTTCCATGGGCATCGAGGTTATCTTGTTGGGGCCGTGCACTACGTAGTCCTCGGGTGCCTCGTCGCCCAGGTCGGTCAGGGCGGCGCCTACGTTAATCTTTATTCGCTCGGCCATGCGCTCGCTCACCTTTACGTTGTGCTGGCGGCTCATGTATTCCTGTATGTCCTGAGTCAGTTCGTCGCCGGCTATGCGCAGGCTCTTGTCTGCCACGATGCCGCCCAGCGAGATTACTGCAATCTCCGTGCTTCCGCCGCCTATGTCTACAACCATGTTCCCTTCGGGTGCCAGTACGTCGAGGCCCACGCCGATGGCTGCTGCCATAGGTTCGTAGATGAGATAGACCTCGCGCCCGCCGGCATGCTCGGCGCTGTCGCGCACGGCGCGCAGTTCCACCTCGGTGCTTCCGCTGGGCACGCCGATTACCATCTTCAGGCTGGGCGTGAACAGGTGGCTGCCTGTGTGAACCATCTTGATGAGGCCTCTCATCATCTGCTCGCAGGCGTTGAAGTCGGCTATCACGCCGTCGCGCAGGGGACGTATGGTCTGTATGTCGGGGTTAGTCTTTTCGTACATCATCTTGGCCTTCTCGCCCACGGCGATCATGCGCTCCGAACGTCGGTCCAAGGCTACTACGCTGGGCTCGTCCACCACTACCTTTCCATCGCAGATGATGATGGTGTTGGCCGTGCCCAGGTCCATTGCAATTTCTTTGTTAAAGGAAAACCACTTCATAGGGGGTCGGTTGTTTGTTCTTTTTTTGTGTGTGGATGTTTTTATTCTCTGCTGTCGGTCTCTTGAGGGGGGTGCGCGTCAGGCTTTCTCAAACCAGGCGTGTATGGCTGTGTCGTAGTGGCTGCTCACGCCGAATGCCTGTGTGGCAAACCAGCGGCGGTCCTCGATGTCGCTCTGTCCGCCCTTCTGCTGCAGGAGCTCGAGCAGGGGCTTGTACTGTGCCTTCGAGGGCACGATGATGACGTCGCGGAAGTTCTTTGCCGCAGCGCGTATCAGGCTGATGCCGCCTATGTCAATCTTCTCGATGATGTCTTCTGCTCCGGCTCCGCTGGCTACGGTGTCCTCGAAGGGGTAGAGGTCCACTACAACCAGGTCAATCTCCGGTATCTCGTACTGTGCCATCTGCTGGCGGTCGCCCTCCAGCTCGCGGCGCCCCAGTATGCCGCCGAATACTTTGGGGTGCAGCGTCTTCACGCGCCCGCCCAGTATGCTGGGGTAGGTGGTTATGTCCTCAACCTTGCGGCACGGTATGCCCAGCGATTCTATGAAGGCCTGTGTGCCGCCCGTGCTCAGTAGTTCTACGCCCTGTGCATGCAATGTGCGCAGGATGTCCTCGAGTCCGTCTTTGTGGAATACGGACACCAAGGCTCTCTTTATTTTCCTTTTCTCTGCCATGTTATTTCTGTATCGTTAAATTATTAGCTACTAGTTGAGGGTGCAAAGGTACAAATAAGTGTGCATAATACAAAATAAATCAAGATTTATTTTTACTGGCGGGCTGAAGAATCTTTGTGCAGCCCCGGTAATGGAGCCTTCCGGCGCCGGGTGGCCCTTACTCGTTGAGCCCGCGCAGCTCCGTCTGGCGGCGTGCGGGCGGCAGGGCATTCAGGCCGTAGGGGAAGTCCGACTGCTGGCGCGTCATGCTCACGCCTATGCTCAGGGCCAGCTTCTCGGAAAGCTGTATGCCCAGGTCGGCGCCCACCGTTGTGGCAGGTCCGTAGCCCAGGCCATAGCCTGTCAGCCACGGGTCGTAGCCGGCGGCCCACAGGCCGGGCCCGTGGGGCTGCCGGCCGCCCACGGCGCCGAAGTCGTGCGCCACAAAGCCCGTCAGGTTCAGCCTGTCGTTTATCCGGTAGTCCACCAGGCCCATCAGCCCCAGGCGGTTAACGGGTTCGCCCCACATGCGGTAGTTGCTGTAGTATCCGCCCAGGGCAGCCGTCCAGCGCCCGTCCTTGCTGACGGGCAGGGCATAGAGGGCGGCCATGTCGGTGAAGAACGAGGCGCCGCGCCACGGGTTGTGGCGTCCCCAGCCCACTCTCACTCCTGCGCCTACTTCGGCATTCAGCCCGTAGTGGAGCGGCCCGAAGCCGCACAGGCCCGAGCCTGGCCAGCCGAAGCCGTAGCCCAGTGGAGCAAAGCCATAGGGCAGGGCGCGGAATCCAGCCGGGTATTGCAGCCTCTCGGGCACCCTCAGCGAGAGGTCCCCGGCCTCCACCGAGTCCGCCTCGGCGGGGGCTTCCTGCTGAGCCCGCATTCCTGCCGGAAGCAGGCAAAGCGCTGCCAGAGCAAGCAGAATTTCCCTTTTCATGCTGCAAAGATACGATTATGTGGCCGAAATACAAAATAAATTCACGAAATACAAAACAATTTCACGAAAATTAAACCTTGCTCTGCCCGCCGCCCCAGGCATTTTATGTTTCGCGTCGTGAAACGTATATTTCGCGCCGGGAGACGTACGTTTCACGACGGGAGACGTACATTTCACGCCGTGAAACATAAAGCCTGCGCGCCTCAAAAAACATTTTCACCCGGGCAGGGGAGGAAAAACTCCGGCTGCGCGGAGGAAAAAAAGGGCGGCTGCGTATGGAAGTAGCGACGGTTCCATGTAGATGACGGCCGGAAGGGCCGATGGCTGCGGCACAAAAAATGGGCACCGGAGGAAAGGGTTCCATCCAGTGCCCAATAGACTTTCCTTTGTCTTGAAAAGGGGTGGGGAGGGGGAGGCCGGAGCCCTTAATCCTCGTCCTTGACAGCGCGGCCGCCGCTACGCTTCTCGGCGATGCGAGCCTTCTTACCGGTGAGGTTGCGCAGGTAGTACAGCTTAGCGCGACGTACCTTACCAATCTTGTTCACCTCGATGCTGTCGATGTTGGGGCTGTCCATAGGGAAGATACGCTCCACACCTACGGTGCCAGACATCTTACGAACAGTGAAGCGCTTCTTCTGCCCGTGACCGCAAATCTTGATGCAGACGCCACGATAGAGCTGTATGCGCTCCTTGTTACCCTCGACAATTCTGTAAGCCACGGTAATCGTATCGCCGGCCTTGAAGGCGGGATGCTGCTTGCCTGTGGCAAATGCTTCTTCAGCAATTTTAATTAAATCAGCCATTTTGTAATAGGTTTAAAATTGTTTGTCGATCACTCGTAGGCATAACAGGCAACACTCTCTCCTGCCAGCGACCTACGGGAAAGCGGGTGCAAAATTATAAAGAAAAAATGAAATACGGGCAACAATGAGATTGAAAAATTCAAAATAAGCCTCTTTTTTCGGATTCCAGCGGGAAAATGCCGCCGATTTTATCACTTTTTTTGTAACTTTGGAGGCTGAAAACAAGAAAAGCAATGAGAAAGGTAACCCTTTTGTGCTGCCTGGCCCTGCTGCCCGGCACACTAATGTCACAGAAATACAAGGTGCGCTCCTTCGCCTGGGAGCGCATAGAGGTAACGAAACGCCTCGACCTGGAGCCCGATGCCGAGGCCCAGGCCATTGTTGAGCCCTACAAGGCCAGCGTCGACAGCGTCATGATGCCGCCGCTCGGCCTGAGCCGCAGGGCGATGAACGTCAAGAGGCCCGAGTGCCTGCTGGGCAACTGGGCAGCCGATGTGCTGGTTGAGACGAGCACAGCCACTGGGATGGAGCGCGCAGACATGGGCCTGATGAACGTTGGCGGGCTGCGCAACAATATGCCTGAAGGCATCGTCCGCCGCGGCGACATCATCATGATTTCTCCCTTCGACAATAAAGTCGTCGTTGTGGAGATGAAGGGCTCCGACCTGCTGGAACTGATGAGGAACATCGCCGCCGTCCACGGCGAGGCTGTGAGCCATAGCGTCCGTCTGGTCATCAGCAAGGAGGGCGAGCTGCTCAGCGCCACTATAGGCGGCGAGCCCATCCGGCAGGACCGCATCTATCGCATAGCCACAATCGACTATCTGGCCGAGGGGAACGACAAGATGACGGCCCTGAAGAAGAAGCTGAAGCAGCACGAAATGAACATGCTGGCCCGCGAGGCATTCATGGAGTACATCCTCAAGACGCAGGTCATCGACAGCCAGCTCGAGGGCAGAATCGTAGTAAAGGAATGATTTTATCGACACGAAAAGAATGAAAGACAGTACACTGAAAACAAGAATACTGGCCGCCTGCCTCGCCTGGAGCCTGCTCTCGGCCGGCTTGCTGGCTCAGGGCCGCAAGCTCTTCGTGGTGCATACCAGCGACACCCACTCTTGCATCGAACCCATCTCGCCAAACTTCAGCGACTCAACGCAGGCCGACAAGGGCGGATATCTGCGCCGAGCCGCGCTGCTCCGCCAGCTGCGAGCAGAATACCCCCGCAACCTGCTGCTCTTCGACTGCGGCGATTTCTCGCAGGGCTCGCTCTACTACACGCTCTTCAAGGGCGATGTCGAGGTGAAGCTGATGAACGAGATGAAGTACGATGCCTGCACCATCGGCAACCACGAGTTCGACTTCGGGCTCGACAACATGGCCCGCCTCTTCCGCATGGCCCAGTTCCCCGTCGTATGCTGCAACTACGACTTTACCGGCACGCCCGTTGAAGGTCTGGTGAAACCATATATTATAATAGAACGCGCGGGCGTGCGCGTAGGCGTCATAGGCGTGGCGCCCGAGCTGGACGGCCTGGTCGTGAAGAAAAACTACGGCGCCACCCGCTACATCCGCCCCGCAAAGGCCGCCCAGCCAGTTGTCGACCTGCTCCGGAACCGCGAGCATTGCGACCTGGTCATCTGCCTGAGCCACCTGGGCTATGTGAAGACACCCGATGGCGATCCGGCCTTCATCGCCGAGACCTCGGGCATCGACATCGTCCTGGGCGGGCACAGCCATACCTACTTCGAGCATCCGCTTTATCTGAAGAACCGCGATGGGCACGAAGTGCTGCTGGAGCACATGGGAAAGAATGCCCGATGGCTGGGAACGGTAGAGCTGGAGTTGGACGACTGAGGCCGCAAACGCCCCAGGCAAAATAGGCTATCCCCTCAGATAAGGACCTACGTCCTTACCTCGATAAGGACGCGTCGTTATCGCAATAGGGACGCGTCCTTCGGGCAATAAGGACGCGTCCTTCTGAACAAAAGGACGTGTCGCGCTTTCCAAAAGATACGCTCAACTCACAAATTTTATTGTTTTTCGATAAATTTTTCCCGTTTTTTCTTTGTTGATAAAAGAAAAGTCTTTATCTTTGCACCGAAATTATTTATCGTTTAACAATAAGAACATTAAATCGTTATGAAAAAGAAACTTAATTTTCTATGTGTGGTGATGCTGGTGCTACTGTTAGTTCAAGCTGTTTGCGGATTCTTCAATCAGATTCCATGCATCCTGAAGGCAGGTGTGCAAGGGGCCTTGGCCGGACTCAATTTTTTTAATCTGCTAAAATCGGATTTTGAGGTAATTCCCTTTATAGCTATCTTTTCATTAATTGGAGTAATTATTCTTATGTATCCTCCGATACGTGGATTCATCTCTTTCTGCAAATTCATTCTAAACATAAATCGCGACAAGGTTTTTGTTAAGGAGAATATCCCTCTGTTGCGTTGGACTGGTTGGGGATTCCTTATTTATAATATCGCTACTTTTCTGATCAAACTGATAGTTATGTACGTAAATAATGGGGAATTACTATCTATTCAGTTTAATATAATTTATAAGCAGCATGAGGATGGTTTTATCTTCTCTATATTCTGCTTGATTATAGCCGAAGTCTTCTTAATTGGAATAAAGCTGAAGGACGAGCAGGAACTGACCATCTAAACCAAGAAAGCTATGAGTATCATCGTAAACGTAGATGTGATGATGGCCAAGCGCAAGATGTCATCACAGGAACTGGCCGAGAAAATCGGCATCACCCAGGCGAATCTTTCCATCCTGAAGACTGGCAAGGCCAAGGCCGTCCGCTTCTCCACCCTCGAGGCCATCTGCAAGGCCCTCGACTGCCAGCCGGGCGACATTCTTGAGTACAGGGAATAGACCCCTCTTGCATGGAATAGCCGCTCTCATCAGGCTATCGCCAAAACCTCATATATAAAAAGCAGAGGGGCGGACAAGTGATGTCCGTCCCTCTGTGTGCTTTGTCAACCCCCGCAGAAAGGGGTGTGTGTGCGCGTCCTTCTTACAGCGAAATAGCGCCGCTGGGGCATGCATCAGCGCAAGTGCCGCACTCGGTGCACTGCTCGGGATCAATTGAATACTTCTCGCCCTCGGAGATAGCTCCAACGGGGCATTCGTCGATACATGTGCCGCAAGCAACACAATCATCACCAATAACGTAAGCCATAGTCTTATTCCTTTCTTTAATTTAATTGGTTTATACTCTATTTCAATTTTGTTGGGTGCAAAGATAATCAAATTTAATGATTCGTCCCCAAAAAACGGGGAACTTTTTTACTTTTCATCATCAAAAATGATTATTCACGCAATAAAGTGCCCCTTTTCTGCGTTTATTATAGTGAAATATGAGTCGCGCGAGCAGGATTTTTACCCTTTTGCTGCTGGCCTTGCTGGCCTGCGCCCCGGCCACGGCGCAGAAACGCAAGGTGCAGAACAGGCCCTACCTGGACCTGCGCCGGCTTCATTATGGCTTCCTCTTCGGGCTGAATATACAGGACCTGGAGCTGCGTAACAACGGTTTCGTTGACCCCGAGAGCGGCGAGCAGTGGTATGCTGACGTAGACAACTATAACCCGGGCTTCAGCGTAGGCGTGCTGGGCGAACTCAGGATAAACACCCATCTGGCCCTGCGCCTCAGCCCCACAATGCACTTCGGGCAGAAGCACGTACTCTTTCACGAACAGCTTTCGGGCCGCGACTCCACCCAGAACCTGAAGAGCAGCTATATCTCACTGCCCATCGACCTGAAGATAGCCGCGCCGCGCTACAACAACTTCCGCCCCTATTTCGTTGTGGGAGCCAACCCGATGATTGACCTGACGACGCGCAAGCACCGCGCCCTCAGGATGAAGCCCCTCGACTGCTGCCTGGAGGTGGGAATGGGGTGCGACATCTACCTGCCCTACTTCAAGCTGAACCCCGAGCTGAAGTTCTGCTTCGGGCTTGCCGATATACTGAGAAAAGACCGTTCGGACCTCATCGACGGCACGCTGATGAAGTTCACCAACAGCCTCGACAAGGCCCGCTCGAAGATGATTGTGCTGACAATTTACTTCGAGTAAAGGCCTGTTCTATAAGGACCTGCGTAAAAGAAATTTGGAGCCTTCTTCCTTGCTACGTTCTTCTTTGTTGTCGATTTGCAGAACTTGGTTGGCATATTACTATCCTAATTTGTGAACTTGATGCAAAATTGCGCATAAAAACTGAAAGAACCATAAAAAATGAGCTGATTTAGAGAAATAGGACTCGAAACTTCTATTGTTGGGGCAAATAATAGCCAATTTGTTTGGTCGCATCAGAGAATAAATGTAATTTTGCCATCGAAATGGTGGCATGGTGCCGTCATAAGGTAATAAATTTAGATTATGGCACAGTCGGCAGTAACAGTAAGGATAGATTCGGAGATGAAGTCGCAGTTCGATGAACTCTGCAATAAGTTCGGCATGAGTGTAAACACAGCTTTCAACATCTTCGTCAATGCAGTGGTGAGGAGTCGGAGCATACCGTTTGCCATCAAGGCTGACAGAGTTGAAAGGTCCAGCGCACTCGACCTTTTTATGAAGCAGCGCAAAGTAGTAGAGTCCAGCAGTGAACCGGAGATGTCGCTGGAAGAAATCAATGCAGAGATTCGCGCAGCAAGGGAAGAGCGGCGTAAGAAGTAACTGGTTGCCGTATGATTTACGCTGTGATAGATACCAATGTGTTGGTATCAGCCTTGATAACGCACAACCCAGAGGCTGCAACAACAAAAGTCGTTAGGCATCTGTTAGAACGGGACTTTATACCGATGTATGATGAAGCCATCATCGCTGAGTACGAAGACGTGCTGCATCGTGCGAAGTTCCCTATTTTACCCGAAACAGCCGATGCCCTCATTTCGCATATTATAGAAAACGGTATGGAGGCATCAAGGATTAAATTTGAAGAGCCAATGCCTGACGAAGATGACAGGGTGTTCCTGGAGGTGGCATTAAGCGAGGAGGATTCATTTCTGGTGACAGGCAATCAGAAACACTACCCTGCATCAGCGCGTATAATAACTCCGGCACAATTTCTTGATGTCTGTAAGCAAAAGGATAATTGAGGAGAATATATCCAAACATGAAGAAAAGAAGCCTCATACATGCCTATAAGCAACTGCTGGCCCGCGACCAAGACAGGGATTATGCCTTCCTCATAGCGCTGTAATTTATAGAACTTCAATACCTCCCGCATTGAGGCAATATACCTCTGTGAAGCATTGCCAGATGATACTTACCATAGGTCGGCGTCAGCTAGGCAGCAAGCACCACATCAATAGCACGCTGATGAAGTTCACCAACAGCCTCGACAAGGCCCGCTCGAAGATGATTGTGCTGACAATTTACTTCGAGTAAAGGCCTGTTCTATAAGGACCTGAAAAGATTGTATTTATGTCAAGCGTATGATTTGCTTCATTCATGCGTATGAATAGAGGAAGTCAAGCGTATGAGTTAGCTCATTCATACGTATGAACAGAGGAAGTCGAGCGAAGCTCTATCAACTTTCCGGAACGGTTGTAATGTCTTACCGCCTGATTAGAGGAGATAGAATCTCCATCGCAATACACATGCTCAGCCAGAGCTTCGGTCAGCTCAAATGTATTATTTCCCTTCTCTGTCACAACTGATTTCCACTCTTTGTTCTTCGACAACAGTAACATATATGTCACTGCATTGGTAAATACCAACATTGCAGCAGAGAAAACGAGTAGCACCACAACACTAATTTCATTCTTCTTCATAATTATTATTTAAAACTATAGATGGCAATAAAAGGGTTGCCGTCTTCTTCTAAATGGGGGAATAATTTGCGTATGTTCTTAACTTGCTGTGGGAATTTTTCTTCAAAATTTACATATTTATTGTGCCCTCGCCACAATTCATAAATATCTTCGTGTTCAACTGTAGAATATACTGCTGACTGATCCATGCCCCTAATTCTTCCAAAGGAAAAAGAATATTCGCCATTATAATTGTTGAGACTAGCAATTTCTGCAGTATGTTTGCGCTTATTATATATTCCAAGCCAGTGTTCAGCATTCATGCTAAAGTCCATCAACAAATATCTATCGGTTTCTACATAATTGTTTATGTTCGATATTTTATTATACCTAAACTTCATCCATTCTTTTTCGTTATCATAGGATACAGTAGAAAGACTAGGAAAAGTTTTACTTCCAAAATCCAGAATGTATCGTTGACTGACTTTTCCATCCTTAATTTGATATATGATATTTTCATACTCAGGTTTGAAGTATACAACTTCTCTATATGCTGACATTGTGTTTACTCCTCCTGTACAAAGACTTTCTAATTGAGGATTGATTCGGACAAAACCATCTAATAGATTGAGGGACTTATCCATTGTCCAGATGTTAAATGGTAGGCTGGGGTTTTGAGAATAATTTTGCATATAGCCAATGTAGCCTTCTTCAATGGGCAAGATGTGACTAAACATTTTAGGCAAACGCCTTTCTTCTAATATAGTCTTCCCATCAGGGGTAAACGAAATCATTTTCTGGTCATATCTGCTCAACAGACACAATTCATTTTTTTCTCTGTCAAAGAAAATATCCCATAATTGCGTGTATTCATATTGACCGTGTCCATGTCTGGATATCTTATTTATAAATTTACCATCCTTTGAAAAAATGAGTACTTCTTTTGCAATATCCGCGTCCAGTATGTAAATAAGGGAGTCATTACATATTATTTTATCTACTCTCCCAACAATGCAACTATCGGATTCCAACTGTACTAATTTAACTTCTTTGAAAATTCCTGTGTCAGAAACACTACGAGGCTTCATTTTGGGATTGAAAGATATCGTAGTCACAGAACTGGCACTTTCTGTGCACGACATTATCAATATACTTATAAGTAAATAAAAAGCGCCGAGAAATCTGATCTTAATACTTTTTTTCATTATCAACATAATCCTTGCACTTGGTATAATTAACGTGAGTTCGATGAAATTTAATTATCTGAAAATTTTTGTTATTACACTACACCTTAATATATTATGCAGCCACGCTTCTTTCGTAAAGATAGCGTGGCGCAAAGCCGATTTCGTCATTCCAATCGACAGTAAAGGGGTCAAGACGGAAGGATTTGAAATACTCCATGTCCTGCAGTTTGCGGCAGATGCCTTTCTGCATGAGTGGCGTGAAGTCCACTAAGCGGACCTCGCCCGTGCTGAATGTAAGGCGTAGGGTGTAGCCGCTCACGTATTCAGCGGCTATGACTTTCAGTAATGGATTCGTTGTGTTCATATCGTGTCCTCCTGATTATTTTAACGGGTCTATCTTCTTGGCTGCTTCACTGTTTGTCAGTCGCTCCCAGTTCTCCATCAGTTCATCGCGGTGCAAGTCAAGCCATTCATATACAAGGCGCAAGGCGCGACGCGGCATTTTACCACAGACAATACCGTCCTTGATGGTAACTTCACACTGATAATCATCGTACCATACATGGAAGTGCGGCGGGTTATGATCATCAATGTTGCATTTTCCTATCTTCGCTGACTAAAATTGGAATGAATGCCATGTTTTGTGTCCATCATATTCCCCAATTGTCGGCAACAAGAATCAAAAGACTTGCTCAACAGTGATGCGTCCGGAATCCAGCTTTTTATTTCAACCTTCCTAACGCCTCGGCAATCCTGCGCATAGCCTCTGTGATGTTCTCGTCGCTGGTGGCATAGCTCATGCGGAAGCATTCGGGCGAACCGAAGGCATCGCCGCCCACGGTAGCTACGTGCCCTACCTCAAGCAGGTACATTGCCAGGTCGGTGCTGTTGTTGATGACCCTGTCTCCGAAGCGCTTGCCAAAGAAACTGCTGCACTTGGGGAAGAGGTAGAAGGCACCCTGCGGGTCGTTTACCTCAAGGCCGGGAATCTCGCGAGCCAGGCGCACAATGAGGTTCTTCCTGCGCTCGAAGGCCTGCCGCATCTCCTCCACGCATTGCTGAGGACCGGAGAAGGCTGCCTCGGCTGCTTTCTGCGATACGCTGCAGGGGCCGCTGGTGTATTGGCCCTGGAGCTTGTTGCACCCCTTAACGACCCATTCGGGTGCGGCGATGAAGCCGATGCGCCAACCCGTCATGGCGTAGGCCTTGCTCACTCCGTTTATGAGCACCACACGCTCCTTGATGTCGGGGAACTGGGCCATGCTGGCGTGCTGACCTACGTAGTTGATATGCTCGTATATCTCGTCGGCGATAATCATGACGCGCTCGTGCCGCAGCAGCACGTTCTTCAGCGCCTCCAGCTCGGCCTTGCTATAGACGCTGCCGGTGGGGTTGCTGGGGGAGCAGAGGATGAGGGCGCGTGTGCGGGGCGTGATGGCCTGCTCCAGCTGTTGGGGAGTAATCTTGAAGTCCTGCTCGATGGTGGCTTCTACGAAAACGGGTGTGCCCTCGGCCAGCAGTACCATCTGGGGATAGCTAACCCAGTAGGGGGCGGGTATGATGACCTCGTCGCCGGCGTTCACCAGGGCCATGATGGTATTGCAGACGCTCTGCTTGGCTCCGTTGCTGCATAGGATTTGGGAGGGTGCATACTCCAGCCCGTTTTCGCGTTTCAGCTTTTCCACGATGGCCTTCTTCAGTTCGGGATAGCCGGGAACGGGGCTGTAGCGGCTGTAGTTGTCGCGCACGGCCTGTATGGCTGCTTCCTTGATATGCTCGGGCGTATTGAAGTCGGGTTCGCCCACACTCATGTTAATCACGTCTACTCCCTGTGCCTTCAGCTCGCTGCTGCGCTGACTCATGGCCAGGGTGGCACTGGGTGCAAGTCTCTGTAATCTGTCGGATAATGTATTCATAGGTATAAAAAAAGAATTATTCATATTTGGTACAGTATTTGTATCCCGCGGTGCGGTAGAGTTTCTGCAGCTGGGGGAGGCGCTCGGTGAAGGCCTTGAAGTCCTTCTGAGCGGGTTGGCACCACTGCACCTCGCATAGGGCAGCCAGTCGGGGCAGAAGCATGTACATCACATGGTCGGGGCTGGCCATGTCCTCGCTCCAGAGGTTGCACTGGGCCCCCAGGATGTACTTGGCCTCTTCCTCGTTGAGCTCGCCGGGTATGGGTTCCATAGCATATACTCTGCTCAGCGGCAGGTATCCGCCTATGGAGACGGGCTGTGCCTCGCGGTCGCCCAGCTGGTAGTAGTCGAAGTAGCAGTTGTCGGTGGGGGTCATGATGACTCGGTGATGCTGGCGTGCTGCCTGTATGCCGCCCGAGTATCCGCGCCAGCTCATCACGATGGCATTCTCGGCAAGGCCGCCCTCCAGCACCTCGTCCCATCCTATCATCTCGCGTCCGCGTCCGGCCAGGAACTTGCCTACTTCCCGGTTGATGTAGCTCTGCAGCTGGGCTTCCTCCTTCAGGCCCAGTTTCTTCATCAGTGCCTGGCATTTCTGGCATTTCTTCCAGTTGGTGCGGGGCGTCTCGTCGCCGCCGATGTGGATGTAGCGGCTGGGGAAGACGTCGCATATCTCGCCCAGTACGGTCTTCAGGAATTCCAGGGTCTTGGGGTTTCCGGCGCACAGCACGTCGGGGTCAATGGTATAATAGGGCCGTATGGGATAGGGGCCGCCTGTGCATCCCAGTTCGGGATAGACGCTCAGCGCTGCTACCATGTGCCCCGGCAGGTCTATCTCTGGTATTATATTGATGTATCGCTCGGCAGCATAGGCCACTATGTCGCGCAGCTCATCCTGGGTATAGAAACCCTTTACGGGCGTGTCGTCGCAGATGAGGCTGCCTCCCGGCTCGTGGAGCCCTATGTTCCTGCCTATAACCGTACAGGAGCGGTAGCTGGCCTTCTCCAGCTCGGGCAGGGCCTTTATCTCGGGTCGCCACCCCTGGTCGTCGGTAAGGTGCCAGTGGAACTGGTTTATGCCGTGCAGGGCCAGTATGTCGATGAATTTCTTGGTGAATGTGGTGGAGAAGAAGTGGCGCGAGCAGTCGAGCATAGCTCCGCGGTACTGGAATCGCGGTTGTGCGGCTATGGTTGCCCAGGGCAGTTCGATGCTGTCTCCCTGCTCGGCGGCAATGCTTTTTCTGAGCATCTGAATGCCGTAGAAGACACCGCTTTCCGATGCACCCTGTATGAGCACACCCCGTTTGTCCACCGTAATCTGGTAGGCATCGGGGTTCTCGCTTTGCAGCCCCAGGGTCAGGCATACGGGAGCCTCCCTGCGCTTCCCCTTCATCAGCCGCGGTTTCAGCCCCAGAAACTCCTGTGCGAAGCGGGCATTGCGCTCCATCCGGGCGTTGCCTGCGGGGTAGGCAACTTCCTGCCCCCTGACGAGCAGTGTCTTCCTGCCCTGCGGGTCAAGTTCTATCTTCTGGGGCAGGGGCACTACCTGATAGTTCACCTCGGCCATAACCCCGGGGCTCAGCAGGAGGGCTGCCAGCAAAGTTGCTATGTACTTTCTCATATTATTAATGTCTATGGGTGTATTCCCAAATGTCTCTCTCTCACTACAGTTTATGCCCCATGCGGATGCGTTTTGTCTCCAGGTAGCGGCGGTTATACTTGTTTGGCTCGATGATGACGGGAATGTTCTCTACGATCTCAAGCCCGTAGCCTTCAAGCCCTACGCGCTTCACCGGATTGTTCGTGATGAGGCGCAGCTTGCTGATGCCCAGCTCGTGCAGTATCTGCGCGCCTACGCCGTAATCTCGCTCGTCGGGGCGGAAGCCCAGGTGGATGTTGGCGTCCACCGTATCGTCGCCCTGCTCCTGCAGCTTGTATGCAGCTATCTTGTTCATCAGTCCTATGCCGCGTCCTTCCTGGTTGAGGTATACGATAGCGCCGCGCCCTTCCCGTTCAATCATCTGCATTGCCTGGTGGAGCTGTTCGCCGCAGTCGCATCGCTGGCTGCCGAAGGTGTCGCCCGTGAGGCAGCTGCTGTGCATGCGCACCATGACGGGTTCGCCCGCTTGCCAGCTGCCCTTGATGAGGGCTACGTGCTCCAGGCCGTTGCTCTTCTGGCGGAAGGGGATGATGCGGAAGTGTCCGTAGGCGGTAGGCATGTCGGCCTCTACGCCTTTCTCCACGAGCGATTCCTGCTTCATGCGGTAGGCAATGAGGTCCTTGATGGTGATTATCTTCAATCCGTGGCGGGCGGCAACCTCCTGTAGCTGAGGCATGCGGGCCATCGTGCCGTCTTCGTTCAGAATCTCTATGAGTGCAGCAGCCGGCTGCAAGCCCGATAGGCGTGCCAGGTCGATGGCCGCCTCGGTGTGCCCTGCTCGGCGGAGCACACCCTTGTCCTGCGCATAGAGCGGATTGATGTGGCCGGGGCGTCCGAAGTCCGACGGCTTGCGCGTGGGGTCGGCCAGGGCGCGGATGGTGGCTGCGCGGTCGTGAGTGCTGACGCCCGTGGTGCATCCCTCCAGCAGATCTACCGTCACGGTGAAGGGGGTGCCCAGCATGCTGGTGTTCTCCTGCACCTGGTGGTCAAGCTCCAGCTCTCGTGCGCGGCTTATGGTGATGGGTGCGCACAGTACGCCGCGCCCGTTCTGCAGCATGAAGTTCACTTTCTCCGGCGTAATCATCTCGGCGGCCGTGATGAAGTCGCCCTCGTTCTCGCGGTCTTCGTCATCTACCACGATTACGAACTTGCCTTCGCGGAAGTCTTGCAGGGCCTCGTCTATGGTACTTAATATTGTTTGGCTGTTATTGTTCATTTTCCTTGTTTATGTAATTCTTTTCAATGCGTTCTTTTATTTGTGTGCCCAGCTTCTGAATCTGCTGCATGTCGTGCCAGAGGCGGAGGCGATATCGCCAGATGCGGAGCCAGAAGAAGAGCCCCAGCGGCAGCAGCAGGCCTGTGGCCACGTTGCGGCGCGCGCTGTGGAAGGGGCGTGTGTGGGCATCGGGCACCAGTATGGGCAGGTCGTTCAGGCGGGCCAGGATGACGTTGTCGCGCGTGTTGTGCAACTCCTCCACAATGGCCTCCAGGCGTTCGTTCAGGTCGATGGCTACGCGGTCTTCGCGGTAGCGGAAGAATAGCGTCCAGTAGTTGGGTATGCGGTACAGCTTGCCCCGGGTGGCGTATAGCTTGCAGTCGTCGGCGAGGCGCTGCAGCTTGCCTACCAGGGCGGGATAGTCGGGGTCGTTGATGATGACCTCCTTGCGGTTAAGCCTGCGGCTGGTGCGCAACCCCAGCAGCCGCTGGAAGAACTCGCGGTAGCCCTCGATGTTGAATACCACGCTGTCCTTGTTTGCGCGGTTGATGAGGAAGATTCCTATGGGGAGCAGGATTGCCGAGCTGAGCCATACGCCCGAGACGATGTTCCACTCGCCCGTCTTAGCCATCTTCTCGCTGCCTACATTGACCATGTAGTAGAAGATGAAGATGATGACGCTGATGACCACCGAGACGCCCAATCCGCCCTTGCGTATGATGGCGCCCAGCGGTGCACCGATGAAGAAGAAGAGCAGGCATGCCAGGGACAGGGTGAACTTCTTGTGTGCCTCTATCTGGTGCTTGCGCAGCGATTCGTTCATGTTGCTCGTGGAATAGCTGCGGTAGTCGTACTCCGAGCTCACCGTCCGCGCCCGCGTGAGGGCCGTCTTCCATGCCGATACCTTCCGGTCCTCGGGAATGCCGTTGTAGATGGAATCCAGGGGGGTGCGGCTCTCCTTCTCCCCTTTTATGATGGAGAGGGAGTCCTTCTGCCCTATGGGCAGCGATTTCTTCAGGTAGTTCTGCATGGTATTTCCGGCCACATAGTGCCCCACGCTGTCCAGGTCGTGGCGGAGTGAGTCAATGCCGTGCAGTATCTCCCTGAGGTCCTTTGTCTGCGCGTTTCCTGAGAACAGGTTGGCGTCCATCAGGTTGAAGTTGCCGTCGAAGGGAATCAGGTCGACCTCGCTGATGAACGATTCGCGCATGTAGGGTATGTTGGCCCTGAGCACGTTCTGCCCGTTCTGCGATTCCATGTTGCGGAACCGCTCTCCGTTGTAGAGCGTCAGCCTCAGGTGCATCTTGTCGGCTGTGCTTTGCAGCCGTGCGCTGTCGGCCAGCACGATCTGGGCATCGTTATACCCGCCCGTGGTGCTGTATATCATTACGCCGTAGAGCATGCCCGTCTGCTTGTCCTTATGCTCTACGAAGAGGTTGTACCCCGGTATCTCGTTGTAGAAGATGCCTTCGGGAATCTCCAGCTCGGGCGACTTCTGCTTCATGCTCCAGATGAGCGACGCCAGCTGCTTTGTGGCTTCGGGGCCTATGACGTTCTGGAAGTAGAAGCTGCCCATGCTGACGATGATGGCGAAGAAGAATACCGGCTGCAGTATGCGCACCAGGGGTATGCCCGCCGACTTCATTGCGAGCAGCTCGAACTTCTCGCCCAGGTTGCCAAAGGTGATGAGCGAAGCCAGCAGGATGGCCAGGGGCAGCGACATGGGCACCAGCGTAAGGCCGCTGTAGTAGAAGAACTTGGCCAGTATCTCGCCCGAAAGGCCCTTGCCGATGAGCTCGTCAACGTAGCGCCACATGAACTGCATCATGAAAATAAACAGGCAAATGAAGAACGTACCTGCAAAAAGCAGCAGGTAGGACTTCAGGATGAACACGTCTATCTTCTTTATCAGTTTCACATCTGTCGGCGTTTACGGCTGCGAAGTTACGGCTTTTCTGCGATAGCACAAAGGCGAATGCAAAAAAGAATGCAAAAAAACAGCCGTTTTTCTTGTGGGAATGAAAAAAAGTACCTACCTTTGCACCCGCAATTACGAACCGAGGCGGGATAGCTCAGCTGGTTAGAGCGTCGGATTCATAATCCGAAGGTCAAGGGTTCAAGTCCCTTTCCCGCTACTTTAGGTGGTTAATAATGTGAATGGGGCCCGAAGGTGAGGAACACAATCCTGCTTTCGGGCTTTTTTCTTAATAAGAAACATTAAACCTAGCAACATTGAGCATTAAACCTAGCAACATTGAGCATTAAACTAAGCAATATTGAACATTAAACCGTACAAATATTAAGGATGAAGAAAACGATGAAAGCTGTCAATTCTCTTTTTTGCCGTGCCGCACTGGGTGCCGCGCTGCTCTTCACGTCTGCTGCAAGTGGGCAGACACCCGTATATCTCGACCCCTCAAAGGACATCGAGGCGCGCGTTGAGGATGCCCTGGGGCGCATGACGCTCTCCGAGAAGATCAACGTCATACACGCCCAGAGCAAGTTCTCCAGCGCCGGCGTCAAGCGTCTGGGCTTCCCCGACTTCTGGACGGACGACGGCCCTCACGGCGTGCGCCCCGACGTGCTGTGGGACGAGTGGGAGCAGGCGGGGCAGACGAACGACTCCTGCGTAGCCTTTCCGGCCCTTACCTGCCTGGCCGCCACATGGAACCCCCAGATGGCCGCCCTCTACGGCCACAGCCTTGGCGAGGAGGCCCTCTACCGCGGCAAGGACATGATACTGGGCCCCGGCGTGAACATATACCGCACGCCGCTGGGCGGACGCAACTTCGAGTACATGGGCGAAGACCCCTACCTGGCCAGCCGCATGGTAGTGCCCTACGTGCAGCAGATGCAGGCCCTGGGCGTTGCCGCCTGCGTTAAGCACTATTGCCTCAACAACGATGAGGAGTATCGCCACCAGGTGAACGTCATCGTCAGCGACCGCGCCCTGCACGAGATATACCTGCCCGCCTTCGAGGCCGCCGTCAGGGAGGGCCATGCATGGGGCATCATGGGCGCATACAACCTCTACAGGGACGAGCACAACTGCCACAACCAGTACACCCTGAACCGCATACTGAAGCAGGATTGGGGCTTCGACGGCGTCGTTGTCAGCGACTGGGGCGGCGCGCACGACCTCGACCAAGCCGTCAGGAACGGGCTCGACATGGAGTTCGGCACCTGGACGGACGGGCTCACCATGGGCGCCACCAATGCCTACGACAACTACTACCTCTCGCGCCAGTACGAGCAGGCCATCCTCAGCGGCAAGTACACCACCCGCGAGCTCGACGAGAAGGTGCGCCGCGTGCTGCGCCTCTTCTTCCGCACCACCATGAACCGCCAGCGCCCCTACGGTTTCCTCTGCTCCGAGGAGCACTACGAAACCGCCCGCCAGGTGGCCTCCGAGGGCATCGTGCTGCTGCAGAACCGCGGCGGCGTGCTACCCATCAGGGCCGCAGAGGCAAAGCGCATACTGGTGGTGGGCGAGAATGCCATCAAGATGATGACCGTGGGCGGAGGCTCCAGCAGCCTGAAGGCACAGCATGAGATATCGCCCCTGCAGGGCCTGCGCGACCGCCTGAAGGGGCAGACGCAAGTGGACTTCGCACGCGGCTACGTGGGCGATGTGGGCGGCAGCTATAACGGCGTCACCACGGGGCAGGACCTCAAGGACGAGCGCCCCGCCGAAGAGCTCATCAGCGAAGCCGTGGAGAAAGCCCGGGGAGCCGACTACGTCATCATCTTCGGCGGGCTCAACAAGGCCGACTATCAGGATTGCGAGGGACACGACCGCAAGCAGATGGAGCTGCCCTACGAACAGGACCGTCTCATCACCGCCCTGGCCCGTGCGAACAAGAATACCGTGTACGTCAACATCTCGGGCAACGCCGTGACGATGCCCTGGACGCGCGAAGTGCCCGCCATCGTGCAGGGTTGGTTCCTGGGCAGCGAGGCCGGACGCGCCCTGGCCGCCGTGCTGACGGGCGACGTCAACCCCAGCGGCAAGCTCCCCTTCACCTGGCCAGCCAGCTTGAAGGATGTGGGCGCACACGCCCTGGACGCCTTCCCCGGCACGTGGCGCGAGGGGGGGAAGATCATCGACGAGGAGTACCGCGAGGGCATCTTCGTCGGCTACCGGTGGGCCGACCGGCAGAAGACGCGCCCCACCTTCGCCTTCGGACACGGCCTCAGCTACACCACCTTCGAGCTGTCCAACCTGCGGCAGAGCGCCCGTGAGACGCGCGACGGCCGCCTCACCTTCACCGTCAGCGTGCGCAACACCGGCACGCGCGAGGGAGCCGAGGTCGTGCAGCTCTACGTCAGCGACCTCAAGGCCAGCGTGGAGCGCCCCCTGAAGGAGCTCAAGGCCTTCAGCAAAGTCACCCTCCGCCCAGGCGAGAGCCGCGACGTGGAACTCACCATCGACCGCCTCGCCCTCAGCTTCTGGGACGAGCAGTCCAACGGCTGGAAGGCCGAGCCGGGCGACTTCCAGGTGCTCGTGGGCAACGCCTCCGACAACACCCCGCTCAAGGCCAAGTTCCGGCTGGTGGAGTAAAGAAAATCATTGCTGTCCAGAATGGGCGAAAGTCAACGGGTCGAATTTTCGGCTCGTTGAATATCAGGAAAAGAAAGATAATCATTTTCGCGTCTCAGACGAGCGGAGTGGCAAGGGTGCCAGCATTCCCCGCCTGAATATACAGCAGCGGGCCGACTTTCCGTCGGTCCGCTGCCTTGCTTCGTCCGGAGTGTGCCGAACGGTTATCTGTGCGCAGTCAGTTGTTTGTTCCTCACCAGCGTACGTCTACGGTTAGGTAATTTCCTCCTTTCAGCTGCAAGTCCGCCATTGTTATGCTGTAGTGTATGTCGACGTATGTGTCATCCATTATATCCTTGAAGCTGGTGACCTTTATATTCGGATACAATGACTTGAACTTCAGACTATGGAAAATATTGTCGTATGACTCGAACTCCACTTCCTCTGCGGCCATTTCCCATGTTCGCTTCATAGTCTCGGTGCTTATCACATGCCTGAACTTCAGGTCGGTTACATAGGCTGCGTCGGTAAACTCTTGCCCGTCATATCCGTTTATGATGAAGCTGATTTCGTATTCTTGTTTTGTCCCATTGTTTTGTGAGGTTCCGTTGGTCGTCACTCGCAGTCCGTTTCCGTATTTCTCCGTCTGGATTTCTTGCCCGTATTCCCTGTTTATAGAAACGAGGTCCGATGACGAACCAGTTTCACTGTTGGTTAAAGAGAAACCCACAGTGACATCTTTGATGTCGGGCACGCGGAACTCTTTCTTTCCCTTCTGCTTAATAACCACTACGGCCGTGTCGCATACGTCCTTGTCCATGTCGAGCTGGTCGTATGGCTTATTGGCGGCCCATACGATGAGTTTTGCCTCGCGCTCCTCAGCTGTCGGGTTCTTGGGCAGCGTGACGATGACGGTGGTGTCGTTGTCGAACGCTACGTTCTCTCCCCAGCCCGGGTTTTCCTCCCAGACGAAGTTGCTTAGCTGGAAATATCCCTTCTTCACCGTGATGCTCTGCTCTCCGCCCTCGGCCTCGAACTCCAGGAGCTTTGGCGACACCTCGAGCTGCGCAGGCATCTCGCCCTTGAGCACGTTGATCTCGATGCGGTTGGTGCCTGGGTTGGACACATACTGATTGCAGACGGTCTTGTAGTTCTCGCGGCAGGTGAGGTTGGTCACCCTCATGTTTCCCTTGCTTTCCTCTGCCAGCCAGACGGCTTTCTCCTGATCGTCCTGATCGAGCGGGATGACAGGTGAGAAGGCGCCCCACCAGTTCAGCGTCTTTCCATTCTTATCGTATTCGGTGTAAGAGTAGCTGAAGCGCTGGGCATTTGAGAGGTCGAAGATGTTGTTGCTCTCGAGCATGAATTCGATTTTGTGGTGGATGGTGGTGCCGCTTGAGGTCTTGAAGTCCTTCTCGCCATGCACCCAGAGTCCATCGCCGAAATATAAGGTGCTGATGTCGTCCTTGCTGAAGACGGCTCCGTTGCTCTTGGTGGCCCGCAGCACTTTCGTCTCCGAGCCGTCCTCCATCTTGCCCGTAACGAACATGTTCAGCGTCAGCTCGTCGAAGAGGCTCTCGGTCATCTCGTCATTCATGATCTTGAAGTATTTCGAACTGTGATCTCTTGTCTGATACCAGAGCACCAGCGTGGCTTCGTCCATCACGTAGTACGGGATGTTTACGACTCCCCCCTTAGACAGGCCTTCCTGCGGCAGCAGGTCGCACGATTTGTCCAGGCTTGTCTCGTCCACGCGGACAGAGATGTACTTGTTGTCCACGGCGCACTTTCCCTCCATCAGCACGTTGCCGTGGCGGTCGGTGTAGTAGAACTGGTAGGAATGTCCCTGAGTGCCCTCGATGGTGAGCTGCGACATGTCGTCGGAGCAGAAGTAGGTCTGGTTCAGGAAAGTGGGCTCCTTCTTGACACCGACGATATCCTGCACCTGCGAGACGAACCAGGTGACGTCCTCGGGGCTTAGTGTGGTGGCCCCGGCTGTGGTGAGAGCCTCATGCAGGGCTTTGTTGAAAGCCTTGACCTGGTCGGTCGTGAAGTCGGCCAGCACGCCCGCCAGATCACCCGACTCGGGATAGATCTCCTCCAATCCGCCGATGAGGATCTTCAGGTTGGTATTGAAGGCGTCGGCATAGGTCTCGCCCGTCAGGTTGCCCTTGCACTTCTGCAGGATGACTTGTCCGTTCTTCTCTACGTAGTCGTAGGCCGTCTGCCCCCAGGAGATAAGGTCGCCGCCGGCGGCAAAAACAACGTTGCACCCCTGTTCGATGATGGGGCCGGCGCTGGCGAGCATCAGGTCTATTTCGCGCATATTGTGGTCGTACAGATACTCAGCCACCACCTGGGCGGGCGTCTTGTCGCTGTCGTTAAAGTGGCTGGTGACGGCGGTGAATATGAAGATGGAGGCATCGTCGAACTCGCCGAGCGAGAAGGACTTCCAGAAATCTTCGCATCCCACCCGGTACTCATTGGGCAGCGACATCTTGTTGAGGCCTTCTCCGTATGGCGGCGCATCCATGATGGAACGCCAGATTGACTTGCGCGCATCGGGGCCCAGCTGGTCGGTCTCCACCATAGTTCCCAGCAAAGCCGCCCTGTAGAGGGCTTTGGAATTATCGAGGGCCTGCTTGAACTTGAATACGCTGGTCGCAGCCGACCACACGCCGCGCGTCTCGGGCTGGTGGTAGATGGTCTCCATCAGTTCCCATAGGCGGCCGAAGTCGTTGCACTCAGCCGTGGGGTCGGCGCCAAGCACCATGCATCGCACCATGAGTTCTGCCAGGTCGGCCGAAGCCTCGCTCTCGGTTAGCGTGGGGTAGCTGGGCTTTTCGGGGTTAGCAGGATCGGGTACGACGGGGTCGGGCTTGACGGGACCGTCCGGTTCGTCGTTGTTACTCTCGCTGCAGGCGCTCAGACAGAGGGCCATGCACAGTGCCATCATAATGGACTGAAACTTGCTAATCGTTCTCATCGTCTATGATTTTTGTGTTTTTGTGTGTTATTTTTGATACAAAAATACAAATTTATACGCTAAATTCACTAACAATTTTTGAAAATCGGCTAACAATTTCTGAATTTGTTAGTCTTTTTTGGCAAAAAGGCAGGGTTGACGGCTGAAAAGGGATGTCAATCGAAATTTCGATTTACATACTTTCGCCATGCCGGCTGGTGGAGTAACCCCCGCCGCCCCGGCCACAAACAGCACAAAGCCCCCGCCATAAAACGGCAGGGGCTTCGTGCATAAGGGGGGGGGAGAATTGACAATTGTGAACCCTGAGCATTGTCAATTATCCATTGCCCACATTGTCAATTGCTCAGAAGAGTACTCATGCAGCTGGTAACGCCCAGCGTGGTCATGATGGCCGTCAGGATGCTGATGATGAGCTGCAGGATGAATTTCCATGTTTCCTTAGTCATAGCGGTTACAGGTTATAGTTATTTTTCGAACACGAATCAACACGAATATACACGAATCATTTTTTTTTGACACGAATGCATCTGAAGATGCAACGAATCAACACGAATGTGCCTTGAGCGAAGCGACCCTTTCGATTACGATTGTACGTTTTTCGCATTAAGCGCAGGCAAGTCACATTTAACCATTTACTTTAAATAGGCAAGCCTTCTTGCCTCGTCCAGCTGGGTGGGGGATGGGGCGTACTGGCTCTCTATCCAGCACATGGCCTGGACAAGGCTTCTGAGGCTCTTCCACGAGATGACGG
>CAMJQA010000034.1 GCA_946407895.1 uncultured Prevotellaceae bacterium | reverse complement strand
CATAGCCAGCGGCGGCGCATCGCTGGCCAGCGTGGTCGTAGCCCTCATCAGCATACTCAAGAAGTAAACGCCAGTTAACAGCAGTAATATGGAAAGAAATCAGAATAAAGACGTCATCGACCTGAAGGCCGTGTTCCAGACCATCTGGCAGCAGCGCCGTACCTTCTACCGCGTGCTGCCCGTCGTCTTCGTGCTCTCCTGCATCTGGATATTTCCCCAGCCCCGGTATTATACAGCCTCAGTAAAGCTGGCACCCGAGTTCGCGGGCGACATGGAGGCCGGCGGACTTTCGTCCATCGCCTCCTCCTTCGGCTTCAACCTGGGCGGCATGGGCGGCGGCTCTGATGCCATCTACCCCTTGCTATACCCTGAACTGTTCGAGTCGCCCGAGTTCGTGGTGGGCCTCTTTAAGATACAGGTCACCACGGCCGACCGCAGCCTGACAACCGACTACTACACCTACCTGAAGAAGCATCAGAAGAAGAACCCCCTGACGCGCTCCTTCAAGAAGGCCAAGCAGTGGGTGACCGACCTCTTTGCAAGCAAGGAAGTGATGGTGGGCGGCGACGGCGTAAAACCCTTCTGGATGAACCGCAAGGACTATGGCCTCTATATGAAGGTGGGCAAGCAAATTACCTGCAGCATCGACAAGAAGACCGACGTCACTACCATAACCGTCAAGGACCAGGATCCCCTCGTCTCGGCCACCATGGCCGACTCCGTAAGGCTCCACCTGCAGAACTTCATCATCAACTACCGCACCAGCAAGGCCCGCCTTGATGTGGAGCATTACAAGCACCTGGCCGACAGCGCACGGGTGGAGTACGAAACGTCCTCGCGCCTATACAGCGACTACGTGGACCGCCACAAGGAGGTGTCGATGCAGAGCTACATCTCGCGCCGCGACGAACTGGAGGCCGACATGGGCCTGAAGCTCAACGCCTATACGGCCATAATGACACAGTTGCAGGCCATGGAGGCCAAGGTGCAGGAGAAGACCCCCGCCTTCACCGTGCTGAAGAGCGCCACCGTGCCCGTGAAGCCCGCCGGGCCAAAGAGAATGCTCTTCATCCTGGGTATGCTTTTCCTGGCCACAATTATTTTGTCTCTTTATCTGGTCAGAGGTGAACTGATAAAGCAATCTTGAACAGCGAGGGGGATACGGCACGGGCAGCTAACGGCATGGAATGATGGACGCAAAGAAAAGAATAGTGGTTAATACGTTGGCGCAGAACATACGTTCTGTCCTGAACGTCGTCCTGTCTTTTTATTCTACTCGCATCGTTCTGAAACTGCTTGGCGATGACTATGGTCTCTATACCTTGGTGGCAGGTGTGGTAGCCATGCTGGGCTTTGTCACCAATGCCATGGTCGTCTCCACTCAGCGCTACCTTTCTTTCCTCAACGGAAAGGGCGAGACGGAGGGACTCCGTAAGGTCTTTTCCAACAGCCTGATGCTGCAAATAGCCTTCGGTGCTGCCATCGTGCTCCTGCTGGTCCTGTTTGAGCCCCTCATTTTTACGTCTGTGCTGCACATACCGGCCGACAGGGTCATAGTAGCCCGTCAGGTCTATTTCCTCATGCTGGTCACGTTGTTTTTCTCTTTCCTGGTGTCGCCATACCGAGCCCTTTTCATTGCACGCGAAAACATAGTTTATATCTCTGTGATTGATGTTCTCGATGGTATTCTGAAACTGGCTCTGGTCATTGCGCTCTATTGGGTTACCTTCGATCGTCTGGTTGCCTACACTTGCATCATGTTGTTCGTCATGGTCTTCTGCTACTTGGCTTTCCTCTTCTATTCGTTGTGGAAGTACCCCGAGAGTTGTTTCTTCCCCAAGTTTCGCGACTGTGATTTCTCCGTGCTGCGAGGGATGAGTAATTTTGCGGGATGGACGGTCTATAGCACAGCCTGCATCGTGGGGCGAGCACAAGGCATGCAGGTTATCCTGAACCAATTCTTTGCCCTGGCGGTGAACAAGGCTTATGGCGTAGCCATCCAGGTGTCCGGAGCCATCCAGTTTGTGGCCGCCTCGCTCCTGAATGCTATGTCTCCTCAGATAGTGAAGGCAGAGGGGTGTGGCGACCGTGGGAAAATGCTTTCCCTAGCTGTTTCTTCCTGTAAGTTCGCCTTCTTGCTGCTGGCCTTGGTGGTGGTGCCGCTAACCTTTGAGATGCCCAATGTGCTTCATGTCTGGTTGGGTCAAGTGCCCGAGCATTCAACTACATTTGCCCGCCTGCTGCTGCTCTCTGCGCTTTGCGACCAACTGACGATAGGACTGGGCACGGCCAATCAGGCTATCGGACGCATTCGTAACTATTCCCTGATAATCAATACGACCAAGCTCCTGACTCTGCCCATTGCCTGGATGCTCTTCCATTATGGGTTCTCCATCCGTGCGGTGATGACGGGCTATCTGCTCATAGAGGCCCTTTGCATGCTCATGCGCATTCCTTTCCTGCAGGTTACGGCAGGACTGTCTGCTGCCGGTTTCTTCAGGCATGTCTTCTGGCGTGTGGCATTACCCTTTTGCGCTATGGCTGCAGGCTGCTATTCTGTTTCCGGCCTGCCTCCTTCATTCTGGCGTTTCATGCTCTCGTGTGTGGCATGTGTGACATTTTCGCTGCCTGTCATCTGGTTCTTTGGCTTGGATCAGAACGAGCGGCATGCTTTCTTGTGTATGTTTCGAAGCAAGTCGGTCTCAACCCCCAATTCTGATAATTAGATAAGTATGCAAGAGATAAAACGATTGATATGGGTCTTTGTCTATTGGTTCCTGGGGCGTTTCTATCCTCAGGGGCTGGTAACTGTCATTTATCACCGTTGCTACGGGTTGGGCAATGAGTGGAAACGTGCCCCGCAGACTATCGACCAGAAGATTCACTGGCTGAAGTTCTATGGCGACACCAGCCAGTGGCCGCGTCTGGCTGACAAGTACCGGGTGCGCGAGTATGTGGCCGAGCGGGGGCTGGCCGATATGCTGGTGCCCTTGCTGGGGCGATGGGAAAGGGCCGAGGATATCGATTGGGATGCCCTGCCCGAACGTTTTGTCATGAAGACGAACCACGGCAGCGGTGATGCCCTGATCTGCCGTGACAAGTCGCAACTTGACACTGAGGCTTGGACACAAAAGTTTGCCCGCCTGCTCCGCAAACGTTACGGGTATTACCGGGCCGAGCCTCATTACAATCTTATCCAGCCTTGCATTATTGCCGAGGAACTGCTCGATGCCTCTAAGCAGCAGGTGGAATCCACCTCGCTCGTCGATTACAAAATATGGGCTTTCAATGGTCGGCCTGCCTACGTCTGGACGTGTCATAACCGCACGAAGGATTCCTGCGTCGTAGGAACCTACGACCTGGATTGGACGTTCCATCCAGAGTATTC
The DNA here is from genome assembly GCA_946407895.1 of uncultured Prevotellaceae bacterium. GTDB lineage: Bacteria > Bacteroidota > Bacteroidia > Bacteroidales > Bacteroidaceae > Physcousia. The sequence goes on along the minus strand of CAMJQA010000034.1, from coordinate 32,241 downwards.
CGTTTCTACCAGCCATTACATCTTGGCCTCACAGTCCATTCCGCGGCCGCCCTCTCTGGAGCAGATGCTTCTTGCAGCCTCCCTCTTGTCAGAAGGTTTCCCTCAGGCGCGTGTGGACTTCTACGAGGTTGACGGGAAGCCCTATTTCGGTGAAATAACCTTTACTGCCGCATCAGGCTTCAATAGTTTCTATACTCAGGAGTTCAAGGAAATATTGGGCGGACTTTGTGTCTTGCCATCAAAGACGCGTTAAGCTTATGAAGAAACTGTCCTTGACCTTCAACCTTGCCGAGTCCGATTTTCTGCTTTGTTGGACAGCAGTGTGGCTCATGCTGCAGACGCTATTGACGTTCAATGTCTTCGGTTTCCTACAGCCCTTGTCATATCTGACGCTGGGCATTTGCTTCCTGAACTTGGGGCTGATGGGCTTTTTGTATTTGCTGCGTATGGAGTTACCTTATTTCCCAGCTGCGGTGATGTTTTTCTACATGCTTTTTGTCGTCTTCACGCTTATCAATGCCAACTATCTGAAGATGGCCGTCTATCAGACGGTGCAAGTTATGTTGCTGCTCATTCTGACGGAGTACTATAAATTGCACTTCGACACGCTGTTGAAAACCCTGGCCTTGGTCTTTTCAGCTTGTATCTACGGCAATTTGGCACTTATGCTTCTCTTTCCCGACTGGATGTTTGCTGCTGAAGATTCGTTCGACAGTTTTATCCTGGGGGGAAATTACAACCAGATGGGGTGCCGCTTCTTCTGCGGAATTGTCTCCAGCCTGTTGTGTACGCCTTATGGCAAACGGTGGGTGTTGAATACGTTAGCTGTTACCGCAGTTGCTATTACCACGCTGATTATGGTGGGTTCCATGACGGCTCTTTCCTGTATCATTCTTTTCACCGTGGCCTGTTTGCTTGTACCTACTCGTCTGCTTCGCTGGGGCCTGTATGGTTTCTTCGTTTTCTACCTGCTTTTCCAATTTCTTGTATGTTTTTCAGGCGAGGGCCTGTACAACAACGAGTTCGCATCATATTTGGTCGAGGATGTATTGGGGAAAGACCTTACATTTACCAATCGTACTGCTATGTGGGATGCAGCCGGGCGACTCTTCTCCGAATCACCTCTCATAGGTTATGGTTACGTCAGTAACGACTGGTATTTGGAGCACATGAATGCTGAGGCTATCGGCCCCCATAATTTTATCTACGGCGTTCTCATATATGGTGGCATAGTGCTGATGGCCGTTCTCATAGGCATCTTCGTCATGGCTTATCGTCGTATCCGTCAGTGCGAGGGCCGCCTTGCCTTGCTTTTGCAGTTTGGCTTTGTTACCATGTTGTTCATGATGTGCTTTGAGGTTTATCCTCTTTTCTTTGTGTTCTATATGCTTTGCATGATTTATTATTTCCCCGACTATCATCAGCCATGCACAACTACTCCGTCATAATACCTCACCACGATATCCCATCGCTGCTACAGCGTTGTCTGAATAGCATACCGCCGCATGATGACCTTCAGGTTATTGTGGTAGATGACAATAGTTTGCCCCAAGCTGTCGATTTCGACCATTTCCCGGGCATGGAGCGGCCCGATGTAGAGGTGGTGTTTGACAAGCAGGGAGGCGGTGCGGGCCACGCGCGTAATGTGGGTCTGGAGCGGGCCGACGGCAAGTGGCTCATCTTTGCCGATGCCGACGACTTCTTTGCACCCGACTTCTACGAGACGATTTCTTCGTTCGTGGATTCCGAATCGGACTTGATTCTCTTCATGGCCGACAGCGTGGATTCCGACACGGGAGAACCCTCTGACCGCCATCTGGTACTCAATGAGAACGTACGCCGTGCTTTCAGTGGTGAACAGACAGCTCAGCAGGCTTCGCTTTCCATGCCTACCCCTTGGTGCCGTATGGTTCGGCGCAGTTTCGTCATGGAGCGAGGCGTCCGCTACGATGAGACGATGGTGGCCAACGACCTAATGTTTGCCGTGAAAGCCACCTGCTGGGCCCGGCGTGTAGAGGCTTCGGATAAGGTGCTCTATACCGTGACGAGCCGCCGTGGCAGTCTGTGGGACAATCAACGTCGCAGCTCGCAGAACTTCCTGTGTCGGTTAGACGCATACATACGGCGCAATAAGTTTTATGAAGATTACCCTTACGCCGAGAAGAAGGCGATGATGCTCTACCTGCTGGATGCACGTCGTTATGGTTTTGGAACCGTGCTCTGCACGTTGTGGATGCTCGTGCGCTCGGGAACGCTTTTTTCCGGCATGGGTACGCTGTGGAAGATAATGAGTAACCATTTGCGGTGGCGATGACCACCTGATAGAGTTCGAGAATATGGACAAGATTTTGTATTTGGCTCCATTTAATCTGGGCAAACGCGATGGCGGGGGGTTGGCAGCCCGGGCCTTTTATGATGCATTGTGCCACTTGTACCCCGGTCGTGTGGATATGCTGATGCCTCGTGAGTACTGTGGAGGGCGCTATGCCGAGGCAGTTCCTGTACCTCCTCGCCCTCATTGGAAGGCCCTGCTCAGTGGCAGCATCCATCGCTACCGTCGCTTTATGCAGGCGTATCTGGAGGCTCACCGTGGTGAATATGGATTCTGCGTGATAAACGGGGGCATTTATGCGGGCGATATGATGGATCTCATCCATCGTGCGGGACTTCGTATCATGGTGATTCATCATAACTTCGAGTGTGAATATCACAAAGGCAGTCGTGACCTATTGACGCTGGGCGGAATATACGGAGGCTTGGTGAGTCGTGTGGAGCATATGGCCTATAGCCGTGCTGATGTGAACTGCTTCTTGACGCAGGCAGATATCAACTTGTTCGAGCAGGCCTATGGGACTCGGCCTGTTAACTGTCTTTTGGGCGTTTTTGAACCAAAGGATATTGAGCGCCCCGTGCTCCGCAATACGGAGCCTGGAAATATTATAGCCATCACGGGCAGCATGGATACAGTGCAGACCGAGCGTGGCGTGTTGGATTTCAGCCAGCATTATTATAAGTGTTTCCGAAACCTCTTGCCAGACTGGAGTCTGCGTATTGCCGGGCGTAATCCAGTTGCCAGCATTCAGGATTTTGCCAGACAGCATGCCGATGTGGTAGAGCTTATTCCCAATCCGCCTGATATGACGCGGGTGGTGGAGACCTGTCGCATTTTCCTTTGTCCCACTCATGTTGGTGGTGGTCTGAAACTTCGCGTGATGGATGGACTTCGCCAAGGCCTGCCCGTGCTGACGCATGCCATCTCTGCACGTGGATATGATATGTTCTATGGCGAACCGTTTTTCGCATCATATTGTGACGAGGCCTCCTTCCGGAATGGATTGTGCAGGCTCTCCTCTCTGCCAGCCTCGCCGGATTTACAGCGTTCCATCCAGGATGCCTACTTCTCTGTTTTCGGATTCGAGAGCGGCGTTGAGCGGATGTGGCAGGCCGTCAAAACTTTTAATAACTTGTGACTATGAACATTCTGCACATCTGTAACGATTTTTCCGGGAGCCGCGTGCACGGCAACCTGGTGAGGGAACTGGACGGCCAAGGCCTTCGGCAGACGGTCTATTGCCCTGTGCGCAGGGCCGACCTCGTGGGGCGCAACGCTTTCGAGGGGCAGCGGCTCACGCTGGTTTACAGCTACGTACTGAGGCCTTGGCATCGCGCTTTGTTCCACCTGAAGCGGCATACGGTCTTTCGCAATATGTGCCGTCTTGTAGATGTTCCCGGTTTCGACCTTATCCATGCGGCTACGGTTTTCTCCGACGGGGCGCTGGCCATGATGGCCTGGGAGCGCTGGGGAGTGCCCTATGTGGTGGCGGTGCGCTCAACTGATGTAAGCGATTTTGGGCGTCTTGCTCCTCACCTCTGGCCGCTTGGCCTTCGGATTCTCCGCCATGCGAGGCGTATCTACTTCATCTCCGAGGCCATGCGCCGCCGTTTCTGGCGTTTGCCTTGGGCCCGAGGCCTGCGCGGGGAGATTGAGGAACGCTGCGTGCTGCGTCCTAACGGCGTGGATGACTATTGGCTTCGGCACTTGAACCGGGAGCCTTTGCCCGGGCGTGATGTGCTATACGTGGGTGATTTTCAGTGTCGAAAGAACGTACCACGACTCGTTGAGGCCGTGCGTCTCTTGCGCAGGGAGGAGGCTTTCCGCAATGTCCGGCTCACCTTGGTTGGTGGCGGTAAGGACTGTGGCGAACGCGTGGGCAAGGTGATAGATAATAACAGAGATTTTGTGGATTTCAGGGGTGCCATACATGACCGTGCCGAACTGGCAGCCCTCATGCGCCGGCATGGAGTATTCTGCATGCCCAGCATGTCCGAGACGTTCGGGCTGGTCTATGTGGAGGCGCTATCGCAGGGGCTGCCCATCGTGTTTACGCAGAATGATGGCATCGACGGCATGTTCCCGGAGTGCGAACCGCCTGTGGGCCTTGCCGTGAATCCTAAGAGTGCGGGGGATATTTGCCTGGCCTTGAAGCGGATTCTGTCGCACCCCGAGCAGTTCGGCAACGGGGGTGTTGATTTCAGCCTGTTCGACTGGCATCGGATAGCTTGCGCATATCTGGCAGACTACGAGGCGATGCCCAGGATATCTTCTGGCAAGTGATGGATAATCTTTGGCCTGTCTCACCCTCACCTTTATTGCATTCTCTCCTGTCAAATAGCCACTATGTTCTTCAAGAAATTCCACCCTTTGGCCGCTTTGTACTTCTCCACCGATTCGGCGGGCACGTGGAGGGTGGTTGACCCGTTGTTGGTTATGAGGGACTCTGTTGGGAGCGTGGGCGGTTCCTTGATGTAGCAATATATGTCGGTCAGCTTAGGGCATTCCCAGAGTATCCCGCCTTCAATACTTGTCACCCCTTCGGGTATGCTGATGGTGGTCAGGCTGGAACAGTATTGGAATGCATTACTACCTATCGTCCTTACGCTCTCGGGGATGTTGATGGTGGTCAGGCCCGTGCATTTGCGGAAGGCCGATTCCTTGATGGTGGTTACTTTGTCACCCAAGGTGACCTCTTTTATGGAGGGATGATTGTTGAACCAACTGCCCACAGATGGGCAGCTGATGGTTACGTGCGTCAGTTTGTCGCAATCCTCGAAGGCATTCAGTAGAACCTCCGATACGGTCACAGGTATATTGATAGACGATAAGTTCTTGCACTCCCAAAAGGCTTGGCTTCCGATGGTCTCCACTCCCTCGGGAATCCTGAGGGACGTCATGCTCTGGCAGTTATAGAAGGCTCTGTCGCCAATATACCTGGTCCCTTCTTTTATGGTATAGGCTGTCAGTGTATTGTCGGTTGGCTCGACCAGGTATGTATCTGCATACCTGATGTTGTCAGTAGCAGGAAGGCTTGTGCAGCCTTGAAAGGCATCGCTACCGATGCGCGTTACGGTGGCGGGTATGTTTACCGAGGCCAGTTGCGAGCAGCCGGTGAAGGCTCTGTCAGAGATCTCTGTTATACAGTCGGGGATGCTGACGGCCGTCAGGGTGCGGCACTGGCTGAATGCTCCGTTGCTGATGCTCGTCACCTTCAGCTCACGTCCGTGGTACTTCAAGGCGCTGATAAGCTTCGCCTCGCCCTCGAAGAAGGACTTGTGGTAGCCCGAAACCATTAGCTCGCCAAGGTGGTTTTTGGTGTACTTGATGTCGTCGATGTAGAAGTTCGTCTCGTCTATCATCTCGAAGGTGTGTCCTCCGTCGGCCTTGCCGTCGTTATCCACGCTGACTACTATGGGTGAACCGGGTTCTTCTGCGGGCTGGGGCGGGGTGTTGGGCTGCGGGTCGTCGCTGTTGCAGGCCGTGAGGGCCAGTGTGAGCAGGGCCAGGAATAGATAGGAATACTTTTTCATAGTCGTGTTGTTTTAGTTCGTTTATTTTTGGATTAACGCTGCAAAGATATGGGTTTTTCCCGACTGGGGAGCAGGAAACGGCTCCTTTTCTCTGCTTTTTTAAGTATATTTAACAGGATGGAGGGCTTTCCCCCGCATCCTTAGTGGCCGGGGCCGCCACCGGGGCTGCCTCCACCGGGACCACCGCCGCCGCCCATGCCGCTGCTGGTATATGTGGATAGCGATACCGTGCTGCCGCCGCTGCTTGGTAATTATTTTGTTATGCGTAAATTATTGTTCTTGGCTCTGGAGCGCTTTCTCCAGTTCCTTCCTGAATACCTCAATGCCAGGTACACCGCTGATGGTATAGGTCTGTTTGCCATTGGCGTTGTAGATGGCGTATGTGGGTATGCCGTTCGACTGGTAATGACGGAGAATCTCATTGTACTGTGCGTCCGTTACATAGTAGTGCTCCCCTGATATTTCCTTGATCGCGTTTTTCCATTCCTGATAGGGCGATGATGGTGGCGAGATGTAAATGTACTGTATGGGCCTGTCCTTCAATTCCTCCTTCAGGGGGGCCATGATCCTGTGGCCATAGAGGCAGGGGCCGCACCATGTTGCCCAAAGGTCGATGAGTATGGTCTTGCCCCTGTATTTGCTGAGTATTGTCTTCAGAACGTCCTGGGGCGCAACCTCCGTCATGTCGAGGTAGTGTATGTTCTCGGCCAGTCCTTGCTTGTTTGCAGCTACGGTGGCACGATATTCTGCTACGTATTTGTCGTACAGGGCAGACAGCGCGGAGTCCTCTATCAGCGGCTTGGCCACATCCTCGCCGTCAAGCACTTTGGGCAGGTAGTGGCAATAGCGGGCCAGGTCGGCGCTGATGCCCCTGGTGTCGGCAAATGCATAGTACCGGCTGGAATAGACGAAGAAGTAGTTGAGATACGTCTTGCGGCTACGCAGGGGCTCGGTCTGCTTGCTTAGCAGGTAATTGCGAAATGCCTCGGCACTGGTGAGCGAATCCAGCACAGGCTTAGTTATGAATATGGGCATGTTGCCGTTTTGCAGTACCACCTGCTTCGTAGCCTCTGCGAAGGGGGCCCTGCGCTTCCATTCTTCCAGAAAGGCTTTTCGGCCCTCCATATAATTCAGCAGCGAAGGCATGTCCTTGATGTCGGCTTGCTGATTGAAGGTGTAGTTGCTGCCTTTGTTGGAGTCTGTGTCGGCCGCGTAGTATTCCCAGTCGAGCTTTGCCTGGTAGCCTTTGAAGCCCACGAATTTGCTGTCCCCGCGTCCGATGTCGTCGCGCATCATGTCAACGAGCACCGTCACCTCTTTGTCCGGAGCCAGATAAAGATAGTTGGCCGACCATCCTGGGGTGTTGGAGATGGTGGCCTCAACCATCTGTGGCACCCCGATGGGCAGGCTCAGCTCCGCCAGGCCCTCGTCGTTCAGGCGACACTCGACATCCACCGGCCTGGCCGGATTCTTCAGGTCGACGTACTGCACCTGAATGCTGGTGCGCATCCCCTTGCGGTAGTTTAGTGCCTTGAAGTGAATGGTGGCCGGCTGGGGGCTGTATCTCAGGTCTTCCAGCGTGTCTTCCCCCGCATAGTCTGCCTGATACTCGGCCGGTACGGGAGCCGACGGAATCACATAGTCTTTGTTGTGGATGCCAAACACCTTGAAGTCGTCGTCGTTCAAGCCTTCCAGGAAGTCGAACTCCTTGGTGCCGGCGGGCAGTGGCTTGAAGTAGAGGACAAAGTCTTGCCTGCCGCTCTTTCCCATAACAGACTGGCTGCCCAGTTGTATGCTGTCGCTCCCCGTGATGCCATACTGCCTGCCGTCTGTTTGCAGGTAGCTGTCCTTGCTGATTCGGAACCGATTGCCTGGGAGGGCCGAGTATTGCAGGTGGAGTGCGGTCTTTTCCGGCGTCAGCTCTACCTTGCGCACTTTCAGGTAGCCCGCGGTGTAGGCCTTCAGCGGTTCTTCCCAAACAGTCTGCCCCCGCCCCGACAATGCAAGGATGGCGAGCAAGACCGTGGGGATGGCCCTTTGCAGGGCAAGGCCGGAAAACCGCCCGCCCTTGTTCGGGAGGCGGCCTTTCTGTGGCAGGGCTGTCATTTCAGCCCTCTGAGGGATTGTCTTTTCCATATTGCCTGCTGTATTCCAATACTTTGCGGGGCAAAGTTACGATATTTCCTGCAATTACAGGCAATTGCCATCTTAAATAATGTGAAGAAGCCGCTTTTTGCCCCTTTGTGCTATAATTGTTTCGTATCGGGGGGATGAAGGGACGGAAGCGTACGGAAAAGACTTTACAGATAGAGAAAAGTATTGACGACAACAGACTTAGGACACCTCGTGCCGGAAGCGTGAATATAATGCAGGACTACTGGTTCACCTTGCAATAACAGGCCGGAAGAGGGCTATCGTAGCAGACAACTTCGAGCAGATTTGGGAAGAATACAGTAATTAATTCTGTTGAAATAGCGCAGTAACGGCAGTCGCTATGTCTTTCATCCTGTCCCTGAAAATGATGGCTCCGGTTTCTCCGTCGATGATGAGCATGGTAGGGATGCCGTGGAGGGCATACTCCGTCATCATACTGTTGTCATTCCTGCCGGGGTGAGTATCCCGGACATTTACCCAGTTCATTCCACTTTCCGGGAGAAAGCTCTTCCAGTTATTTTCGTTTTCGTCTTCCGAAACAGAATAGATCTCAAGACCTTTGTCATGATATTTCTCATACAGGGCTTGCAGTTCGGGAATGGATTCCCGGCAGGGCCCGCACCAGGTGGCCCAGAAGTCCAAGAGAATGTAGCGGTTGGCCGGGTTGTTCACCACGGAGCTCAGGCTGATCGGGTTGCCGTTGATGTCCGGGAACTCCATATCAATGAAATAGTTAGGGCTTTCGCTGCCTTCAGGTGCGGGCTCCGTTCTTGCCCGGCGGGTCAGTGTTTCCCGCAATTCGGTCACATAGGGCTTCGCTGCAAGGTTTTCCGACAGGCGGTCAAGTACCGCCAGCCCTTGTGCAGCCGTGGCGCCGCTGGCGTCTGCCATGTAAAGTGCCAGGATGCCAGTTTCTTCGGCATTGAGGACTTCTTCCCTGATTGCGTCGGCGGCATCCTTATTGCCGTTGCTATCCAATTGTTTAATCTTGCGTAACAAATCATTGGACGGTGTGCCTGCTGCATGGGCTGCATAATCCTCCTCATCCGTTGCATCTATATCGGCAACAATGGTTCCCGGTTCCAGGAAAAAGTCCTTCAACTGCTCATCGTCAGCCGAATAGAGATAGACGTGGGTAGGTGCAGAAGCTTGGGGGCGGAACTCGTATGCGCCCTCTTTGACCTGCGTTTTCGCAATAACCTTGTAATGGTCATGTGCGTCCAGCAATTCAAGTCTTGTCCCGTCCTTCAAGCCTTTGACGGAGCCCTTTACGGTACAGTATTCGGGCTGGGACTGGCAGGCGTTGAGACAAATAAACAACACCGACAGAAATGGAACAATGCAGATCCTCTTCATTAAATTCCTTTGTTCTCTCTTACTCGCAGCTTTCATAATGTTCTGTTTTTTAATGATTATATTATTGCCTCATAGATAAGATTTATCCTAAACTCAACGGCGGTTTTCTGGTCGGCTCCGTTCTTTTATGTTATAGGCCAATGGGAGCAGGGCCAGGAATAAATACGAATACTTTTTCATCGTTGTGTGGTCTTATTCGTTTGAGATGGGTTTTGCGCTGCAAATATACGCAATTATTTTGGAATATTGTGCGACTGTGGCATTAAAAGTTACAAAAGCGGGCGAAGATGCACCGCTTTGACCTATGCTCTTGCTCGGTTCGTCGCTTGTCATCTTCGCCCGCGTGAAGTGTAGATTTCCTCTGTCGATTCTCAGCCCATGCAGCTCTGGGTGGTGAGTGTGGTGAGCAGTGCAGTCAGGATGGTGATGATGAACTGCACAATCTGCCGAATGGTTTCGCGTTTCATAAGTGGGTAAAGGTTTAATTGTCAATTATCAATTATCAATTGAGCAGAGCGGGCACGAAGCCCGCTCTTGCTCCTTCTACTCCATGCCGTCGCCGCTGTCGCCGCCGTTTCCGGAGGTGCCGCCCGTGCCGGAGGAGGTGCCCTGGCTGCCCGTGCCGTCGTCGACGACTACGCTGCTGCCGTCTTCGCTTGAGGGGCTGTCGTCGAGGTTTGCCAGGTCGGCCACATCTACGAACTGGGCCTTCTTGAGGAACTCCTTCTGCGAGATCTTGTCCTCGGTGGCCGTCTCGGGCAGGAAGCGCAGGCGCAGGCCGATGGCCACGTTGGCGATGTTGAACTTGCTGAGGTCCTTCTCGCCGCCGGGCCGGTTGGCAATGGTGACGTAGAAGGTGCCCAGGCCCTCCACCTTTACCTTCTTCGACTCCAGGAGCTGCTCGATGAGGCAGGTGCGGAAGGCCTCGAGCACGCCGATGATGACGGGCGTGGTGTAGGGCGAGCCGTGGCTGGCGATGTGCCTCGACATCTCGCGGAGCGATAGGGTTTCTGTACTGACGGCCTTGGCGTAGTAGGCCGCGTTCTGCTCGAAGGCAGGGTTCAGCTGAGTCTTCTCGGCATCCTGGTACTGCTTCAGCCCCGGAGCGGTTCGCACTTTGCGATAGATAATCTTACTCATAGCTTTTAATGTTTTTTTTGTTTGTTACTGTGCCCCCGGCTTACGCAGGAGCGGGGACTTCTCCTTTGTCCGGATTTTTCGGCTCTGAAAACAACGCCGTTGTTTTGCGCTTTCCACGCCGTTGTCTTGCAGTTTGTACGCCGCTGTTTTGCCGGCCCTACAGCGGTGCACCTTTTGCCCTGCGCTGCATGGGGCAGGGGCGTCTTGTCCGGATTTCCTGGTGCAAAGGTACGGCGCTCGTCCACAGCCTGGGTGAACTGTGGCAAACATTGGGCATCCTTGTGCATTCCTGTGCATTTTCGTGCATTTATTTTGTGTGTTTTTCTTGCATATATCAGGATTTTTTTGTAACTTTGTGGCGTGAAACTGAAGGTTACGGATTATTCCGAACATTCCGATTATTCCGATTATTCTGATTATTCCGATTATTCTGATTTAAAATATTGATTACTGCTATGACGAAATCTGACCTTGCCATGCTTTATGCGCCCGAGCTGTCGATGCGGGGCGCGCTGAACCGCCTGTATCGCTGGATTCACAACGACGAGCGGCTGATGGCCGACCTGCGCGCGGCCAACTACCGCGAACGCTCCCACGTGCTCACCCGCCGCCAGCTGGAGATTATCTACAGCTACCTGGGGGAACCGTAGTGGAGAGGGGAGGTATGAAGGCTGAAGTGTGAAGGGTGAAGGGTGAAGGGTGAAGGGTGAAGTGTGAATGGTGATGGCGTCTGCCACTCCTCTCCCCTTGAGGGGAGGGGTAGGGTAAACACCCAGCTAAGTATCAAGCTATTGCAATAAGGGAAAGTGTGCCTCTTTGCTTACCCCACCCCCTGACCCTTAGCCCAATCCCCTTGTTTACCCCACCCCCTATAACCTCCCTACGGTCGCCAATCGCTCCGTTTCTATCGGGCGATTGCCCCTCAGAGGGGCGGGGAGTTGGGCTGACGCCTTTGCGATTGCCCCCCAGAGACAAGGGCCATCCCGCCGCCCAATAGTTAAATATTCTAAAAAACGGCACAAAAACGGGGCTGACTGATACAACGTATCAGAAAAAGTGTTAATTTTGCAGTCAGAAACAGGAGGGGAGGGAGAGCGTACCCGCCGAGGCCTGCTGCTCACCCCTTTCCAGCCCGTTCAGAGAGAAGGTAAAAAGAATCGTTTAACGCCAAACACTCTATTCAGAAAAAGGCACAACAATGCCCGTTTACACGGGATGAGGACCCCATGACCGCGGGGTATGCCCGGCCCACTGGCACTCAGGAAACACACACAGGGCACGGGAGGGACACGACGCGGTTGGCCCCCATACGACGCGGAGGGACGCATAGCTCGAAGAGCGAGAGGCCCTAACGCTCCCCATGTAGGAATCAGACAGAGATGAGACAGCTGCCAATCCATATCGCTTATGCCTACCGCCAGTTCATACGACGGTGCGCTGCTATGTGTAGCGCGCCAGCGTGTGGCAGACCTCCGGAACCAGTTGAGGACGCTGTCTGCCGCCTATGCGTCGTGTGTGCCGGGGAGGGACGACGGGCGAATGGAGGAGCTGGAGCACGATATGGCGTCGCTGGCCTGCCGGCTGGAGCATGAGCAGGCTATGCTGCACGAGCTGGAGTCTGCCGGAGAGAGGAACTGGCTGCAGCTGGACATGGCGGATATTCCCGAGGCGCTGCGTTCCGGCCGGGCCATGAGGCTGTGGCGCCGCCTGTATAAGGCCCGTCTGGTGGACAACCGTTTGCAACCCATGTGCTCGCACCGTCAGGCCGCACTCATAGCCGACGAGATGAGCAACCAGCTGGGCCTGAAGCAGAGGTGGATACACTTCGAGCGGCTGTGGAACGTGCACAACCTGCGCAACGTCTGCAACAGGGCGTACGAATCGCCAAACAACAGTTCCCTGCGGAAGCCCGTAACAGACGCCCTTTACGGCAAGGATCATGAATAAAAACCGTACCCCTGATACCATGAAAGCGTACCCGAAAAGTGCTAAAAGCGTACCCCTGCTGTACCCCTGATTCCATCTGGAAAGTCGTAACTTTGCACCCAGAAAAGCGCGAGAACTGGCTGCGCACGGCACAGTCCTTGCGGCAAGAAATTGTAGAACCAGTCAAAAAGAAATGAGCAAAGCTATGGAACAGCAACAGATTCAACAATTCATGGAGGCACTCGGGACGATGCGCTCCATGCTGGCCGACCTGGCCCAAGATGTGCAAAAACTGAAAGAAGGGAGAGAAGATAAAAAAGGCCTTCCCCCTTTAAATCCCCTATTAGAAAAAACAGAAGAGAGCGAAGAAAGCTTTTTTGTTTTAAAGGCACAGCCAGAAATTGAAAAACAAGATAAACGTTTCAGAAAACCGACTCAGGAGCAGGTACAGGCCTATCTGGATGAACTAGGCGAGACTCGATTCAGCGGAGCCGAATTCTGCGACTACTACGAAATGGTAGGCTGGCAGGTAGGTACGAAAAGCAAGATGATGAAGGACTGGAAGTCGGCAGTAAGACTGTGGAGAAGAAACTCAAGAACCCCTAAAACAAGCAACTATGGACAGCAAAGACCTCAACAGCAGCCGCGCCCCGCAGAAAGTGCAGCCGAGCGTGCCGAGCGCGAGCGACAGCAGCGACTTAGAAGCCTTGAAGCAGCGGTGGCCCGCAAACTCGGCTGAGGGCCTGTGCCTGCGCCGCTACGGCGACCGCGAGAGATTCCTGAGGCTCTTCAACCCGGGCCGCCAGAACGAGCTGTGCCACCCCAGCCACCTGGAGTTCATCTTCTGCGGCGTGGCCCCCGAGCTGGGCATGGTGGAGCGCGTATATGGGCGCCAGTGCCTGGAGAGCTGGCTCATGATACAGCTGGCCGACCTGCAGGAGTACTTCCCCTCGCAGGACAGGCTCTCCACGCAGCAGCTCGAGCAGGCGGCCGGCCTCATAGCCAACCAGTTTGCCATGCTGAAGATAAGCGAGTTCATGTACTTCATGCAGCGCGTGAAGGCCGGCCACTACGGCCACTTCTACGGCCGGATGGACCTCATCCGCCTGACCGCCGCCCTGCAGGACTTCGTCAGCTTCAGCGCCCGGGCCACCACCAGGATACAAAACGAGAGAAGGCTGAGATAGGAAGTGCCAGGAAATACGAGGCCGCCCCAGGAAGCATAGAAGCCCTAGATGCTATAGAAATTCTAGAAAGCCTAGAAATCCTAGAAATTCTAGAAACCCTAGAAGCTCTAGAAACCCTATTAGATAACCGAAAGTAAAATAATAGAATATTCAATAACTAAAAACAATCTCCCCCCCAGCATTCAGCTCCCTCCCTACAAGGGAGGGCAGGGGGAGGGTCCTCTACAACTATGATCAAGAGAAACAATCCACTCAACATCCGGGCGGGCAGGTCCCGCTGGATGGGAGCCGCGAGCTCCGAGACGGGCAGCTTCGTCACCTTCCTGACCGTTGCCTACGGGTACCGTGCCGCATGGAAACTGCTGGCCAACTACCACCGCTACTACCACCTGTGGACACTCAGGCAAGTCATCAACCGCTGGGCACCGCCCCATGAGAACAACACCGCCACCTACGTGCGCAACGTCAGCCACCTGACCGGCCTGGGGCCCGACGCCCTGCTGCCCAGCCCCCAGCAGGACATGGAGCTGTGGGTGCCCGTGCTGACGGCCATGACCGTCATTGAGCAGGGCATGGCCTGGACCCAGGTGCCCCAGCGCGAGATACGGCGCGCATGGCAAATGGCCTTCCAACCCCAGGAATAGAGACCCCGCCAACCCCCTGCCCGGCACGCTAAGGGGCAGGGGGCTGCCTTTAAGACATTTTTTTTCATAAAAATAGGCCGCGTTCCACAATAATTTTGTACCTTTGCGCGTTTTTTATATAAATTAAGTTAAAATCGCCTCTCCGGGAACGGCATGACACCCCCTGAGGCGTACCCGATAAAACTGAGAATGAAAGAATACGGACTCGTCTCCATCATAACGCCCTGCTACAACTGCGCGCCCTTCGTGGCCGACACCATACGCTCGGTACAGCGCCAGACCTACCAGGACTGGGAGATGATTATCATAGACGACATGAGCACCGACCAGAGCGTCGAGCGCATCAAGCCGTTCCTCTCCGACCACCGCATAAAACTGCTGGAGAACGCTCGCAACGAGGGCGCCGCCCTGACGCGCAACCACGCGCTCAGGCTGGCACAGGGGCGGTGGGTGGCCTTCCTGGACGCCGACGACCAGTGGATGCCCGAGAAGCTGGAGCGGCAGCTCGACTTCATGGACCGGGAGGGCTATGCCTTCAGCTACACCGATTACACCGAGACGAACGAGTTCGGGCACGACCTGGGCACGCGCGTCTCAGGCCCCGCCTGCATAGGGCCGCGCGGCATGCAGCGATACTGCTGGCCGGGCTGCCTGACGGTGATGTACGACCGGCGCGTGGTGGGGCTGCTGCAGATTCCCGACATCAGGAAGAACAACGACTACGCCATGTGGCTGCGCGTCATACGCAAGGCCCCCTGCCACCTGCTGCCCCAGACCCTGGCCATCTACCGCCAGCGCCCGGGTTCCATCAGCGGGCAGACGTGGCTCTCGCTCGTGGAGTGGCACTACCGCCTCTTCCGCCACACGGAGGGCTACGGACGGATATGCTCCCTGCTGCTCACGGCCCAGAACATGGTGTGCGGGCTCTATAAGAAACTCGTTTACGTGAAGAAGCTATGACGGAACGCTACCATCTGTACAAGGGGGCATGGATTTTCAACGGAGAGCCCAGCCAGGAGCACATGCTCACCCGCGGCGAGGTTAAAAGCCTGCTGGCACGGGGCGGATGGATGGTGCGCAACTGCTACAACTTCGACCAGGAGGAGAAGACCAAGTTCTGGTACGTCATCAAGGACCAGTTCGGCGGCATGGAGGAGCTCTCCTCGAAGATGCGCAACCAGGTGAAGCGCTGCTTCCGCAAGATGAGGGTGGAACCCATCAGCGCCGAAAAGCTGATGGCCGAGGGGTATGAGGTTTATTGCCAGGCCTCCGAACATTATAAGCTGAAGGCCAAGGCGCCCACCCGCCAGGAGTTTGAACAGCGCATCCGGGAGGGTCGCGAGAACGAATACTGGGGTTGCTTCGAACTGGAGTCAAACCGGCTGGTAGCCTTCAGCATGAACCTGGTCACCGAGCACATGGCCGAGTACAAGACGCTGAAGGCCATCCCCGAGTGGCAGGAACAGTATGCCTACTACGGCCTGCTCTACGAGATGAATCGCCACTACCTGGAGGAACGCGGCCTGCAGTACGTAAACGACGGCTCGCGCTCCATCACCCAGCACAGCAACATACAACCCTTCCTCATCAACAAGCTGCGCTTCCGCCGCGCTTATTGCCAGATGGACATGCACTACCGCTGGTGGCTGTGGCTGCCTGTGCACGTGCTGCTCCCCTTCCGGCGACTTTTCCCCAAGGGGCGCGTACGCTCCATCCTGAACCAGGAATCCATGACGCGTACCGACCTGCCCGCCAAGCGCAAGATGAAGAAGCGTGCCTCGCTTGTGGCCAAGTGGGTGTTCGACCGCGTAGCTGCGCTGCTGGGCATCCTGCTCTTCTGGTGGTTCATACTGCTGCTCATCATCCTGGTGCGCATAAAGATGCCCGGAGGCCCCGGCCTATTCCGCCAGAAACGCATCGGCGAGGGCGGACGCATCTTCACCATCGTGAAACTGCGCACCATGAACATGCAGCACGAGGAGAGCTCCGTAACCGTGGCAGGCGAGAAGCGCATAACGCCCTTCGGGGCCAAGCTGCGCCGATGGAAGCTGGACGAGCTGCCACAGCTGTGGAACGTGCTGGTGGGCGACATGAGCTTCGTGGGCCCAAGGCCCGACGTGCCCGGCTACGCCGACCTGCTGCAGGGCCCCGACCGCGAGGTGCTGCGACTGAAGCCCGGCATCACCGGACCCGCCACCCTGAAGTACCGCGACGAGGAGGAACTGCTGGCCGGAGTGCCCAACCCCCTGCAGTTCAACGACGAAGTGATTTTCCCCGACAAGGTGAGGCTGAACCGCTACTATCTGCACCACTACTCCTTCTGCACCGACATGCGGATGATTGTGGCCACCCTGCTTGACCAGAAGATAGAATACGCCGGCGAGAGAATATGAGGATAGGAAATAATAGGAAGTCCTGGGAACCCTAGTACGCCTATTAATAAAAAAGGATTATGGAACAAAGAAAACGCATATACCTGTGCCTGGCTCACATGAGCGAGAACGGCATGGAGCAAAAGTATATCAAGGACGCCTTCGACCAGAACTGGGTGGTGCCCCTGGGGCCCAACGTGAACGGTTTCGAGGCCGACCTGGAAGCCTTCGTGGGGCAGAACAAGCACATCGTGGCCCTTGCCTCGGGCACGGCTGCCGTACACCTGGGCCTGCTGTGCTGCGGCGTAGGGCGCGGCGACGAGGTAATGACGCAGAGCTTCACCTTCTGCGCCTCGTCCCATCCCATCACCTACCTGGGTGCACAGCCCGTCTTCGTGGACAGTGAGCCCGACACGTGGAACATGGACCCCGTGCTGCTGGAGGAAGCCATACTGGACCGCATACGCAAGACGGGGCGCATACCCCGCGCCATCATGCCCGTATCGCTGTACGGCATGCCCTACTGCGTGGATCAGATTCTGCGCGTGGCCAATAAGTACAACATACCCGTGATGGAGGACGTGGCCGAGGGCCTGGGCTCCAACTATCGCGGACGCCCCCTGGGCACCTTCGGCCGATACGGCGTGCTCAGCTTCAATGGCAACAAGATGATTACCACCTCGGGCGGCGGAGCCCTGATCTGCCCCTCGGAACAGGAGGCCGACCGCGTGAAGTGGTATGCCACACAGGCACGCGAGGCTTACCCATACTATCAGCACGAGGACATCGGATATAACTACCGCCTCTCGAATATCTGTGCGGGCATCGGACGCGGGCAGATGACCGTCCTGCAGGACCATCTGGCGCATCACCGCCATGTGCAGAAGCTCTACGAGCAGCTGCTGGCTCCCGTGCAGGGCATAGAGGTACACTGCGCTCCATCCGAGGACTACGACAGCAACTACTGGCTCACAACCATAACCCTGGATCCCAAGCTGCAGGTGAAGGGACAGGCCTGGGCCTATTCGCAGGCCGTGAACGGTGCGGTGGGCGGAGCAGCCAGCGTGGTGCACGGAGGCGGAACGCTGCGCACCGACTGTCAGCCCAACGATAACGTGGAGGCTATGCGCGTATTCCTGAACAACCGTCAGATTGAGAGCCGCCCCCTGTGGAAACCCATGCACCGCCAGCCCGTATATAAGGATGCGCCGGCCTACACGAACGGCGTATCGGAGGCCCTGTTCCGCATTGGACTGTGCCTGCCCACCGGGCCATGCGTATCGGACGACGATGTGCACTACATCGTGGAGTGCATCAAGGACGGTATTGGCTGAGGGGGCGCGGGGGCGAGTCTTTCCCTGAGGTGCCAGACAATAATGGTCAGCTTGCGCATAAGAGGCATGCTGACCATTATTGTTTTCTTCCCCTGAAGGTATTTGGCGTCAGTATTTCCTGAAGTTTATTGTGCCGGAGGGGCTGCTCAGGATCATCATGTCGCCATTGAGGGCATCGATGTGGAAGCGGCCGTTGGCAGGCACGCCGTAGCGGGCCAGGTCGTGGAGCGAGACGAGGCTGTCCTTGGCATAGTTGACGGGCCGATAGACAACGAGGCTGTCGGGCGTATGGCGGAAGTAGGCCAGGTAGTAGTCGCCCAGCGTGCCGTCGTCGTAGTCGCGGAAGCGGATCAGGTTCAGCTGTACGCTATAGAATATCTGGTCGGACTTGGTAGCCAGGGTGGTGCCCTCGGGGCTGCGCCACTCCGTCAGTTGCCACATGCCGCCCAGGTCGCCGTTGTGGTCGCGCTTGTTGTCGCAGGCCGAGAGGGTCAGCAACAGGAGTATGGGGGTGAGGATGAACTTCTTCATGGACGTTTGGGATTTATGGGGTTTGAATAGACCACGGTGAGCATGGCGCCGTTCGAGCGGCCCAGCAGCGGGCCGTGGTTGTGGCCGTAGGAGAGGTCGATGCGCAGCCCCTCTACACGGTGTACCTTGTAGCTGACACCGGCCAGCAGGTAGGTGCCTTTCTGCGGATCGAGGAGCGGGCGCTGGTAGGTGCCCAGGCTCTCCATGCAGGTGAGCATCAGCTTCCAGTCGAGATAGCTTGTGGCCGCTCCGCTCAGGCCCATGTGTAGGCTCTTGAGGCGGTTGTGGAAGGCGTATATCTCGTTGCGGCCGTTGAAGTTGTAGATGGGGGAGAGGAAAAGAGGGCTTCCCATGACGAAGCCAGCATGCTGCCAGGCGCCGTAGATGTGGTTGTTGTAGTACTCATCGACGGCCGAGACCTGCTCGGGCAGGGTGGGAGTGGCGTCGTGGTAGATGGGTCCGCTCTGGTCTTTTGAGAACATAGCCTCGAAGACTATGGCATCGATGTAGGGCCTGAAGGGCGGGTTCAGCTCAATGCCGATGAGCATGTCCTTCCAGGCGTATTGCATGAAGAGCTGGCTCTGGTCCTCGAAGAAGTGCTCCATGTAGATGCTGGCCCTCGTTTCCTGGTCGTTTAGGCTAGAGTGGTTGTAGTAGTCGAGGCGCGCGTGCCACGAGCCCAGCTGGTTGCCAGCCTTGTTGCTGAAGTCGCCGTCGTTGGAGTCGTTGCCGCCGGGGATGAAGGCGTCCCAGTAGGCTTTAGCCCCCGAGGCTATCTTCTCGTTGTACGTGGTGGCGCCCTCCTCGCTGTTCAGGCTATGCATCAGGTTCCATGCCTCGCCGCCAAACTGGCAGCTCATCTCGAAGCCTCCCGTCAGTGTCAGGGGGAACTTGTCCCTGTTGCCTATGCGCAGGAAGCCGGCCTTCGAGTGATAGCGCGAACCGGCTGTGTACTTTGTGCCTGAGCCTCGGGTGAACTCGCGCTGCCATCCGTTGTCGGTGTACCATCCGTAGGCCAGGTGCCCCTTTACGGCCAGCCATTGCTTCGTGCCGGGGATGTCCACAAAGCGCGGTACCTCGAGCCTTACCTGCGGAAGGGGGCGGGCATTGATGCCCGTGGTCAGGCCGCCGGTGCTGAGCATGTTGTTCTTCAGCTCCAGCGGGCGCACCTTCTGGCCCAGGGCAAGGCGCAGGTTCTTCCATTCAATCTCGCCGTATAGCTGCTGCAGCACGAAGTGGCTGTCCATGCCGAAGGGCGTGGCCATCTCCAGCCCGTAGCCCAGGCGCCAGTCATCGTTATTCTTCAGGAACGTGCGGGGCGTGAAAGTGCTCACGCCCACGTCGAGGAGGCCGCTATTGGTGTTGGGGGTGGAAAGGCCGTGCTGGTTGGCCGTAAACCAGAAGGGGGCGTAGGTGCCGCTGCTCAGCGAGCCGCGTGCCATGGCCCAGTAGTAGAGCCCGTCGCCCAGGCGGGGATGGTCTTGTGCCCGGGCCGCAAGGGCCAGCAGGCAGAGTAGGGCTGTAAGTAATTTCTTCATGTATTTGTCAGAGGCTTTTCTTCTTCGCAATTCGCTCAGATTGTCCTTTTTTCAAATGTATATGGGGCAAAGGTAGTGAAATAATGTTTCCCTGGAAAAGAAAATGGCTTATTTTTTCCATTGTGTGCATTTTTTCTGCGAAAAGTGGCGCAGTTATGGGAAAAAAGCAGTATCTTTGTGCGGTTAATTGTACCATTTATAATAATGTGTGCATAAAATCCAAGAGCAAAAGGCAGTAATGAGCAACCAAAATACAGAAGCAAGCGCAGCGAAGCGCAGACTGCAGGGACACGGCCGCCGGCGTCATGCCGTGCTGGTGGGCCCTATGGAGGATTTGAGGGAACTTTCGGCTGAGTTGAACCGTCGCCCGTCGGGGGTGGCGGTTGACGGCGTGTTCTCGGCCTCCGCCTCATGGCAGATGCCCGAGGGCATGGAGCTGAAGGGCTCGCCCGCCGACCTGCGCAGTTATCTTGACGGCGGGAACCAGGTTGACGATGTCTATTTCATACTGGGTTCCCTGGGCGGCGAGGAGACGCGGCTGCTCTATGGCCTGTGCCAGCAAAAGGGTGTGCGTTGCCTGGCCGTAGCGCCCGGCGTGGGCACCTTGTGCCGCCGTATGCAGGCCTCGCAGGTGGGCGATGCCGTGGTACTCAGCCTGTGCCGCGAACCGCTCAGCCGTTGGTGGAACCGTGTGCTGAAGCGTTGTCTCGACGTTGTGCTCAGCCTGTTGTTCCTGCTCACCCTGTTCCCCCTGATTTATGTTGTAGTGGCTGTGCTGACGAAGTGGAAGCTTCGCGGCCCCGTCTTCCGTGTTGATAAGGTATGCGGCATGGAGGGCCGGGTGGTTCGTTGCCTGACGTTCCGCTATCCCCTGGGCCGCTGGCTGGAGCGCACGCCCCTGGCCATGGCCGTTGTGCGCGGCTACCTGTCGATGGTGGGGCCCCGTCCGTTCCAGCCCGGGCAGGAGGAGCACTACCGCCAGGCCGTGAACCGCTACACCGAGCGCAGCTGGACGAAGCCCGGACTGACGGGGTGGGCGCAGTTGCAGGGCCTGGGCGACGAGACCGGCGAGGGCGGGCGCCTGGAGGAGCGGGTGCGCGAGGACGTGTGGTACGCCGAGCACTGGTCGCTGCTGCTTGACCTGAGCATACTGCTGCGGGCTGCTTTCAGAAAGTGAGTGAGGCATAGCGAATGAGAATTAACATAAAGAAAAGGTATTTTGAGAGCTAAGAGAAAGGTGTTTTGAGAGAGAATAAACAAGTTTAATATATTAATAACCGGATTAAATGTCATTTTTAGATAAGTTATTCAAGCGAAAGAAGGACGAAGGACAGCGCGTTGGAGGCATGGAGGACTTCATGTTGCTCATACGCGTGTACTACCAGTCCGTAATGGCTGCCCAGATTGGCATTAACAACCTGGCCGCGTTGCCCGACCTGCGCATCTTCAAGCAGACCTACCACGTGACCACGCAGAACAACAAGCTGGGCCTGGCCGAGAAGAAGTACTGCCGCCGGCTCATACAGGACATCTACGGCATCAGCGACGGCTTCTTCGACGAGATTGACGGCAGCGTCAAGAAACGTTGCAAGAAGGTGCAGGACGTGCAGAGCTACCTCATCACGTTCCAGGGCTTCAGCCAGGACCTGATGATGCTGATGAGCAACCTGATGCAGTGGAAGTTCCGCCTGCCGCGCTTCCTGAGCGGAGCCATGAAGGAGATGGTGGGAAAGCAGATTCACGAGGTGCTGACCAAGAACGAATGGAAGGACGAGGGCGTGCGCCGCGCCTGTGTGGCCGTCAGGAAATACCAGGCCGCGCTGGGATATAGCGAGGCCTGGATGACGGAGTACGTACATGCCATCGTGATGCTTGCCAAAAAGGAACCAAGGAAAAATAGTGACGAATAAATTTGGTACTAAGAAGAAAATAAGCTATCTTTGTCGGCGAATTACTTCAATTCCTACGTAAATGAACGCACAAGTAAACGAATTAGTCCTCAGACTGGAGACCCGTACACGCCAGTTACTGCTGCGCCACAAGAAGATGCAGCAGCAGTTGGAGCAGTTGCAGCAGAGGCTGCAGCAACGCGAGGATGAGATACTGGAACTGCAGGTCAGGAACGAGGAGCTGGAGCAGCAGTACGCCCATCTGAAGATGGCAAAATATATAGATATGGCCGACAACGACATGAAGGAGATGCGAGGCCGTATCAACCGTATGGTGCGAGACATTGACAAGTGTATCGCCATGTTGAAAGTAACGTAATGCATAAGAACAGTCAGTCATGGAACAACAGAACGATACATTATCAATAACCCTCCGCTTCGGCATCTGGACCCTGCCCATCGTCATCCGCCGTGAGGATGAGTACGCCTACAGGCAGGCCGAGGTGCTCATCAAGGAGAGGTACAACTATTATACAAGCAACTTCAAGAACCAGTCGACGGAGATGTACCTGGTGATGACCATGCTCGACATTGCCGTGCAGATGAAGCAGAGGGAGATACAGTTCGACCTCAAGCCCGTCACTGACCGCCTGGGGCCC
This sequence comes from uncultured Prevotellaceae bacterium, assembly GCA_946407895.1. Lineage (GTDB taxonomy): Bacteria > Bacteroidota > Bacteroidia > Bacteroidales > Bacteroidaceae > Physcousia. The sequence continues at coordinate 9,646 of CAMJQA010000034.1, read as the reverse complement.
CTGCTTGCCGAGTTGGAGTCCGCACTGAAAACAGAGAGTTGAGACCCCAATTAATTAATTTTTATTTATACACAAAATGAGTTTAAGCATAATAATAGCCGTAGCAGTCGGCGTGATAGTATTTCTCCTGTTGGTGGCAGTATGGTATTTCATTGCCGTGCCTTCCACTCGTAAGTCAATGGCCGAGGAGGCCCTGAAGGCTGCCGAGATGGAGGCCGAGGTAATCAAGCAGAAGAAAATGCTGGAGGTTAAGGACAAGTTCCTCAGCAAGAAAGCCGAGCTGGAGAAGGAGGTGCAGCAGCGCAACCAGCAGATTCAGCAGGCCGAGAACCGTAACAAGCAGCGCGAGCTGTCGTTGAACCAGAAGCAGGACGAGCTCTCGCGCAAGCGCCAGGAGATGGACGCACAGCGCCAGCGCATGGAGACGGCCCAGGCCATCCTGCAGAAGAAGGAGGAGGAACTGCAGCAGCGCCAGAACAGCCTGCTCGAGCAGGAGCGCACCAAGCTGGAGGAGATATCCGGACTCTCGGCCGACCAGGCCCGCGAGCGGCTGGTGGAAACCCTGAAGGATGAGGCCAAGACGAGTGCCGCAGCCTACATAAACGAAATAATGGACGATGCCAAGATGACGGCCAACAAGGAGGCCAAGCGCATCATCATACAGACCATTCAGCGCGTAGCTACCGAAACGGCTGTGGAGAACAGCGTCACCGTCTTCCACATAGAGAACGACGAGGTGAAGGGCCGCATCATCGGTCGCGAGGGCCGCAACATACGGGCCCTGGAGGCAGCCACCGGAGTGGAGATTGTGGTGGACGACACGCCCGAGGCCATCGTCATCAGCGCCTTCGACCCCGTGCGCCGCGAGGTTTGCCGCCTGGCCCTGCACCAGCTGGTGTCCGACGGACGCATACATCCCGCACGCATCGAGGAGGTTGTGGCCAAGGTGAAGAAGCAGGTGGACGAGGAAATCGTGGAGACCGGAAAGCGCACCACAATCGACCTGGGCGTGCACGGACTGCACCCCGAACTGGTGCGCATCATCGGTAAGATGAAGTACCGCAGCAGCTACGGCCAGAACCTGTTGCAGCACGCACGCGAGACAGCCAACCTCTGTGCCGTCATGGCCAGCGAGCTGGGTCTGAACCCCAAGAAGGCCAAGCGTGCCGGACTGTTGCACGACATAGGCAAGGTGCCCGACGAGGAGCCCGAACTGCCACACGCCATCTACGGCGCCAAGCTGGCCGAGAAGTATAAGGAGAAGCCCGACATCTGCAACGCCATCGGTGCCCACCACGACGAGATGGAGATGACCACCCTGCTGGCTCCCATCGTTCAGGTGTGCGATGCCATCAGCGGTGCCCGCCCGGGTGCCCGCCGCGAGATTGTGGAGGCCTACATCAAGCGCCTCAAGGACCTGGAGGATATAGCCATGAGCTACCCCGGCGTGGTGAAGACCTATGCCATACAGGCCGGTCGCGAACTGCGCGTCATCGTCGGTGCCGACAAGATAGACGATGCCTCCACCGAGCGCCTCAGCGGCGAGATTGCGGCCAAGATACAGAACGAGATGACGTATCCCGGACAGGTGAAGATTACCGTCATCCGCGAGACGCGTTCCGTGGCCTATGCCAAGTAAACCCAGGCATTCTGCCCTTCGTGGCCTAAACATTATTATAAATATATATATGATGAAACTGAAGTCCCTATTCCTGGCATCGCTATTGCTTGGTGCCTGCTCCGGCTCCCCGGTGCCCAAGGCCGATGGAGCGCCCGGGGAGAAACTCTCGCTGTGGTACACCTCGCCTGCCAACGACTGGATGAACGAGGCCCTGCCCCTGGGCAACGGCCAGTTTGGCGCCTCCTTCTTCGGTGGTGTTGAGAAGGAGGAGATACAGTTCAACGACAAAACCCTCTGGACCGGCACCAGCGGCGACCCCATCGGGGCCGGCACCGGATACGGCATGTATCGCAACTTCGGCAACCTATACATCAAGTACGCCTATGGCGAGGGCGAGCCTCAGGTGGAGGCCTACCGCCGCGAGCTGGACATACACAATGCCCTGGGGCGCGTGCTCTATACCGTGAACGGCGTGGACTACGAGCGCGAGTACTTCGTGTCGTATCCGGCCCAGGTGATGGTCATGCGCCTGCGTGCATCCAAGAAGGAGGCCATCAACGTAGAGCTCACCCTGCTGGATGCCAATGCCAAGGCCTTCTCGAAGAACGCCTCGGGCGTGAAGTATGGCCAGGACGGCATATCCTTCAGCGGAAAGCTCGACCTGCTCAACTACTACTACCGCCTGGGCATAAAGCCCGTGGGAAGCCATTTCCTGGCCGACGTGAGCGATTCGTCGCTCTGCATTCGCAAGGCCGACGAGCTCGTCATCGTGATGCGCGGCAATACGAACTTCTCGGAGCGCGACAACAGCTACATCTACGACCCCGCCCTGCTGCCCGACAGCGTGGAGAACCAGGTGCACCGTGCGCTGGCCCGTTCCTACAAGGAGCTGAAGGAGGAGCACGTGCAGGACTATCGCAGCCTCTTCGAGCGTTGCCAGCTGAGCCTCTCCGGTGAGGGGGCCAATGTGCTGCCCACCAACGAACTGATACTGGCCTATAACGGTCTGAAGACGGACGGCTCGCCAGCCCCGCAGGAACAGACCGATTCGCTCAGGGCAAAGGGCTTCGACCCCCTCTTCCTCGAGGAGCTCTACTTTGCCTACGGGCGCTATCTGATGATAGGCAGTGCGCGCGGCATAGGCCTGCCCAGCAACCTGCAGGGCATCTGGAACGCCTTCGAACGTCCATCCTGGAACTGCGACATACACTCCAACATCAATGTGCAGATGAACTACTGGCCCGCCGAGGTGACCAACCTGAGCGAGCTGCACATGACCTTCCTGGACTATGTGTATAACGAAGCCGTAGGCCGCTCGAGGGCCGACGGCAAGGACACCCAGTGGCAGAAGAACGTCTATAACTACCTCACCACCACGGGCCGCAACGAAGGGCCCCTGCAGCAGCGCGGCGGATGGTTCCTCACCACGGAGAACAACATATTCGGCCGCTGCTCGCAATGGACGGGCCAGAACTATGCCGTGGCAAACGCCTGGTACTGCATGCACCTTTGGCAGCACTACCTCTATACGCTCGACAAGGACTTCCTCACCCGGAAGGCCCTGCCCGTAATGCTCTCGGCCGTTGACTTCTGGAAGAACCGCCTGGTGCGCGACAAGGACGGACAGTGGATATGCCCCTACGAGTTCAGTCCCGAGCACGGCCCCGTGGGAGCCACTACGGCCCATGCCCAGCAACTCGTATATACGCTCTTTGAGAACACCCTGGCTGCCTGCCAGGCCATCGACGAGCGGAACGCATCCCTGCAGACCACCCTGCGCAGCTACCTGGACGAGATGGACAACGGGCTGCACACCGAGGTCGTTCCGCGGGCCAATGGTGAGACGCTGCTGCGCGAGTGGAAGGACGTGAGCCAGCAGGACACGGGCGAATGGCCCCATCATCGCCATCTCTCGCACCTCATAGGTCTCTACCCCGGCACCCAGATCAATCCCACCGACTGCGACAGCATCTACCAGGCCGCCCTGCGCTCACTTACCTGGCGCGGCATGGCCGCTACGGGATGGTCCATGGGGTGGAAGGTGAACCTGTGGGCGCGGGCCAAGAATGCCGAGAATGCACATACGCTGGTTCACAATGCCCTAGCTCCGGCCTCCAACCGGAATACAAGCTACAGCGGCAGCGGAGCGGGCGTATATAACAACCTGTTCGACGCCCATCCGCCCTTCCAGATCGACGGCAACTTCGGCGTAACGGCCGGAATAGCAGAGATGCTCCTGCAGAGCCATGCCGGGTATATCGACCTGCTGCCCGCCCTGCCCGCGTGCTGGGCACAGGGTAGCGTGAGCGGCCTCAAGGCCCAGGGAGGCTTCGGCGTGGACATCAGCTGGGCCGGCGGCAAGCTGCAGCAGGCCACCATCACGTCGCCCCTCGGCGGCAAGTGCAACCTGCGCTACGGCGAGCAACAGCTCCAGCTGGACACCAAGCCCGGGCAGACGCTGCGCATCGGGGCCGATGACACGGGCCTGAAGCCGGAAATGTAGCCGTACGATGGTTTGCTGAATATGTTCTATGTCTTTTGTACAGCCCTGTGCATTCTGTATGGCTGGATTGTGTTCCTTGCCGTTAAGTATTATGATAAAGGGCTGAGGAAAAAAGGATTGGAGCGTAAGGCAAGAATAAAGAATGAATATGTTTTTCTTATAGCACATAGTGTTTGCTTGTTTGCTCTGATCTTTTATCTGCCAGATTACATGCCTTATTTGATGGTATTGGCGATTTATCTGCCCATTTCTTTAAGGCATTTAATCCTCAAGGATTAAGGGTATTGAAACCATAAAAGGTATTAGTAAAGTCATCCTTGGCATTTTAGTAGCATAATCTGCTATGAATCGAAGTCAGAATGACTAAGGAATCGCTCAGAAACAACGCCGTTGTTTTCCAAAAACAATGCCGGTGTTTTGCCAAAACAACGCCGTTGTTTTCCGAGGCTTGGGCCGATGCTCCACGGGGCCTTTGCCGTCGGAGTGCCAGCGCCGTGCCGCTGCTGTGGAAGGGCTATGGGGAGGCTTCCGGCCTATTTGCGCACTCTTTTGCATGATTTCCTGCATTTTTCTTGCATGACTCAATAATTTTTCCGAACTTTGCAACGACGTAGTACTTGGGCGTGGTGCCGCTGCCTGGCGGCACGGCTGCCTGCAAGCTGATGAGAGTCAGCTGTTTACGCCGCAACTTAAACATAAATAACTAACAAAACAATTCTAACCCGCAAATTAGACTATGAAGCAGCTATTCCTCTCGCTCGCCATTTCGGCCGGAGCCATGCTATGTACGTTCCAGGCCCAGGCCAAGGACGTATTCGTGAACACGCCCAGGACCTCACTGATGCTCTCGGTCAACGAGGGCTCAACGCCGCGCATTCATTACTACGGTTCGCGCGTGAAGCCGTCGCAGGCCCAGGAGATCTACGACGCCATGAGCATCAACTACGACGCCTATCCTGCCTTCGGACGCAACAGCTACGACGAGACCGCCCTGAGCGTAACCCACGCCGACGGCAACATGACCACCGAGCTGGCCATAACAGGAAGCCGCACGGAGGGCGACCTGACCATCATATCGATGAAGGACAAGAAGTATGACTTCTACGTCGATCTGTACTACAAGGCCAACGACAAGAGCGACGTCATCGAGACGTGGACCGTAATCCGCAACGGCGAGAAGAAGCCCGTCAGGCTGGAGCAGTATGCCAGCGGCGTGATGACCCTGCGCCAGGAGGGTGCATGGATTACCCACTTCCACGGCACGTGGGCTGCCGAGGGGCAGATGACCGAGGAGCCCCTGACGGCCGGGCTGAAGACCATCGTATGCCACGACGGCGTGCGCGGCGGCATGGGAGAACGGGCCGAGGTGATGATTTCGCTCGACGGCAAGCCCCGCGAGAACAGCGGCCGCGTCATAGGGGCCGCCCTCTGCTGGACGGGCAACTACAAGCTGCGCCTGGAGACCCGCGGCAAATACCGCCACACCCTGGTGGCCGGCATCGACGACCTGCACACAGCCTACACCCTGAAGCCCGGCGAGAGCTTCCAGACGCCCGAGCTGGCACTCACCTACAGCGAGGAGGGAAAGGGCGGCGTAAGCCGGGCCTTCCACCGGTGGGGGCGCAACGTGAAGCTGCACAACGGCCATGCCCTCAGGGAAATCCTGCTCAACTCGTGGGAGGGTGTGTACATGAACGTCAACCAGGAGGTGTGCGAGCAGATGATGGACGGCATCAGGGACCTGGGCGGCGAGCTCTTCGTCGTGGACGACGGCTGGTTTGGCCGCAAGTACCGCCGTACGAACGACTCGCAGGCCCTGGGCGACTGGGTTACCGACACCGAGAAGCTGCCCAACGGCGTACCCGCCCTGTTGAAGGCGGCCGAGGACCGCGGCCTGAAGTTCGGCATCTGGATTGAGCCCGAGATGACTAACTCAAAGAGCGAGCTCTACGAGGCACACCCCGACTGGGTAGTGGCCCATCCCACGCGCGAGCTGGCTATGGGGCGCGGCGGCACCCAGCTGGTGCTCGACATGTCGAACCCCAAGGTGCAGGATTTCGTAGTGGGCATCGTGGACAACCTGGTGAAGGAGAACCCCCGCCTGCACTATATCAAGTGGGACTGCAACATGTCGATGAACAACTTCGGCAGCTCATACCTGAGCGCCGACAGGCAGAGCCACCTCATCGTGGAGTACCACCTGGGGCTGCGCAAGGCCCTGGAGCGCATACGCCAGGCCCATCCGGACCTCGTCATACAGCTGTGCGCCAGCGGTGGCGGACGCGTCAACTGGGGCTTCATGCCGTACTTCGACGAGTTCTGGTGCTCCGACAACACCGATGCCCAGCAGCGCCTCTTCATCCAGTGGGGCACCAGCCACTTCTTCCCCACCATGGCCATGGCACAGCACGTAAGCGCTTCTCCCAACCATCAGACGGGCCGCGTAATCCCCCTCAAGTTCCGCTTCGACGTGGCCATGACCGGCCGCCTGGGCATGGAGATGAAGCCAAGCGACCTCAGCGACAAGGAGCGCGAGTATGCAAAGAAGGCAGTAGCCTTCTACAAGGAGATAAGGCCCATCGTTCAGCTGGGCGACCAGTATCGCCTCATCTCGCCCTACGAGGGCAACGGCTTCTGCAGCGAGATGTTCGTCAGCGAGGATAAGTCGGAGGCCGTATTCTTCTGCTACAAGTTCGAGAACTATGCCGACCTGCACACACCACGCTGGCACATGGCCGGACTCGACCCCGATGCCACCTACCGCCTCAACGAGTTCGAGTGCACCGAGCGCACCCACTACTTCGAGGGCAAGACCTTCACGGGCAAGTTCCTCATGGAGATGGGCCTCGATGCCTACCTCAGCCGCCAGTTCTCAAGCCGCGTAATCCGTCTGAAGCGGGTGTGACCGGTGAGCTTCAGCCCTCTGCTTCACGTTAAAAGTATAAGTAAACTGAATTTAAAGTCGATCAAAATGCTGACACATCAAACTGCTACAACTACAACTGGCAGCCCTCTGCGGCTGGCGGCTGTACTGCTGCCTGTTGCGCTGCTGCTCATGGGTGGGCTTACAGCGTGCTCATCGGATGACCCTGAGCCTGCCGGAGGCGGCGGCGACACGCCCGAAGTGCCAGTAGATCCGTCCGACTACCAGGACGTGCCCGTCACCGGGGCAACGCTTACGAAAGGCGACATCAGCATCACCTTCGCGCCGGAGACGTTCGCCAAGGACGAGAGGGTTGCCATCACCGAACTGAAGAAGGGTGACATCGGTGGAGAAGACGATGCATCGCCCTTCTACCGGGTAACGCTGCCCAAGTCGAGCCAGAAGCCCTTTACCGTAGGGATAAAGGGCGATGAGGCCGACGATGTGGCCATTGTGCTCATATCGCCGGGCTACTCCATCTCGCTTGGGCGTGAGGACTTGAACGAGAATGTATTGGAAACGTCATACGACAACGGCGAATATACCACCACCGTGTCCGCCTTCGACCAGAGCGACAGCGACGAGCACGTCAGCATCACCATCGGCCTGGGCCGGCTGCCCGCTGTCGAGGCTGCCGATTCAAGGGCCGGCACACGAACCGTTTCCGAGCTGGTAGGCAAGGACGGCAACGTGAGCTGGACGCTGGACATTACATACGGCATGACAGGCAAGTATTCCCTGAACTATAGGAAACTCTCCGATAAGCTGCCAGAGGTGAATATGTGCATAAAGGAGTGTGTAAAGGCCATCCACGACCTGGGATTCAAGATGCCCGACGGAGTCACCATGCATTATCATATGAACAAGCAGGAGCACTATGGCTCCTACAACCGCAGCCTGCTCAGCAGGGACTATGACTGCATAAAGCTGAAAGGCGACATGGCGCTTGGGGACAATACAAGTTTCCTAAAGCAGGTCATCATACACGAAACGCTGCATAACTTCCAGAGCTACTATCTGCCCACCTTCCTTATTTACCCTGTGGGCTACCATAACACAATGTACGAAATAGGGGCCGTGTGGATAGAGAAGCTCATGAATGGCGGATACCTCAACGGCAACTGGCAGATTTGGGACGCCGGACTGAGCAAGACCTTCAAGAACCATTTCAGGCTCGGATTGTCGCGCTCCAGTGCCGATGCCAATAAAGTATACGAAGACTATGCCGAACAGGGCTATGCGCTGGCACCGCTACTGTATTACCTGATAAGCAGGAACTACTCGCGTGGCTATGACGACAAAGTAGTGACGCCTCTCTATGATACCTTTTGGGGAAAAATCTACACGGATGACTATACCATACTCGACGTGCTCAACGAGTGGTACACGGCCACCTTCAAGGAGCATTTCTTCGACGGAGCCGAAAACATCAACAACTACTACCTGGCGCTATGGAAAGGCGGGGTGATGCCAGACTTCAGATTTGACGGCTTGCAGCAGGGCATAGAATCGTATAAGCTGACGATAAACAAGCTGAGCGAGAAGAACAGCAACATCAGCCTCGACGGAAACGTGTACCCGTTCGGCTGTGAGGGACTGATGTTTATGTTGGACACCGACTGCTTCAAGGACAGTCTGCTCACCGATGACGAACTGGTGATCAGGCAAGAGGGCGATGGGCTGAAGACTTATCTGCTATACACAAGTGGAAATAACATCATACAGCATCCGCAAGTGGCGGTGAAGGGCACCGATATCGTCATACCAGGCACAGAAATTGAAAAACTGCGTGGCAGGAGGGGCTTCTACAGCACCTTCTTCCTGCTGACCGTAAGGCAGAAATGTGCCTTTAACGACGTGGGAGCCTTGCCTTCGCATGAGAGTGCATTCCTGCGCAAGGCCCAGTCATCGAAGGTGAACATCTCGGCCTTCTCGCTGGGCGGCACGCTTATGGCGAACGAGACAAAGGTAAGGGTGGACGGTAAGACAGAAAGGCGTGAAACCGGCTATTACCCCTGGGCATCACTTATCCCCGATGAAAATACCAAGATAGAAGCCAAGCTTGCGGGCACTACACTACACGTAGAGGCAACGCAGAAGGCCAGTGAGGAATCGGGAGGATGGAATGTCGATACCAATTACATCATCAGCTTCGATGTGGAGAACTTCGTGCCCAACTATAAGCAGAGCAAACTCGTAAACCTGAACGTCAGGGCTGAGAGCGACGGCAAGTACGGCAGCGCCGATCTTGATATTGTGCAAAAGAGCGACTGGCAGCTGGCGGCCTCGGCCGTACCGCTCAGCCAGGTCATCTATAACACGAAGTCAACCTCGTACTTCACCTTCAAGGCAAGTGTGAAAGACGGGCTCAAGGTAGATTCATACGTATATAATTCCAATTCTGATTACACGGCAAAGAATGGGGCTATTGTAAGTGACGAAAATGCCAAGACCGTCAGCGGCACTTATGCTGACAAGCCAGACAACTACCTCGATATCCGGATAGAACTGGAACCATAGCCGGAGTCATAGCCCGGTTGAACGTGAGGGTGTGTCAAAATAGGCACATCCTCTTTTTTTATCTCAAAGCCCCGACTTT
>CAMJQA010000033.1 GCA_946407895.1 uncultured Prevotellaceae bacterium | reverse complement strand
GAAAGTCACTCCTTTTGGAGGAATATTTCACGTAAGAGAGCTTTTTTCCCGTTACATCGGCCCCATTATCGACGAAGTGCTGGGTCTGCGATGTACGTCATACGGCTATCAAAGCGCGAGATCGTTGGTTCACTGTCAAGCGTCTATTTCTGCGGCGGCGACTGCGTGGAGGACGTGACGAGCCACCTGATGCCCCATCTCTCGCTTCATCCCACTCTGCGCACATGCAGCTCTGACACCATCCTGAGAGGGATTTCGGAGTTGGCCACAGCTAACACGACCTATACCTCCGACACGGGAAAGAGCTATGACTTCAATACGGCCACGAAGCTGAACAGCTTGCTGGTGAAGGTACTCAAGAACACAGGCCAGCTCGTGGCAGGGGAGTCATACGACCTGGACTTCGACCACCAGTTCATAGAGACGGAGAAATACGGTGCAAAGGTGACCTGAAAGTTGAGCTGCGCGCCAGCCCATTCCCCTCCCTTCTGAGGGGCGGGGCAGGGGGTGGGGTAAGCAAGGAGTGGTGCAGATTCTTATTGTGATGGGTGATGCTTTGCAGGGGTAAGCAAGGAGTGGTGCAGATTCTTATTGTGATGGATGATGCTTTGCAGGGTGTTTACCCCACCCCTACCCCTCCCCTCATAGGGGCGGGGAATGCTGGCGCCCTTGCTTGCTGCTCCAGGAGTTCATGGGTTTTGTCTCTCGCCTGCTATAATTAATGATAAATTAATGAACGATTAATGATAATTATATGTAGAAAAAAACATTAATTGCCGGCATGTGGAAAAGTATGTGGGCGCAATTTTGCGCTGACATCCCGAACCGTCGTCAGCTGCTCTGTGCCATCCAGGCGCAGTGCGCAGCCCAATTATGAATTATGAATTAACTGTCGGCTCCCTGTTCACATGACCGGCATGGGTGAAAGTCAACGGGTCGAATTTTCGGCCGGTATTTTTTTCGTAAAATGCTTGTCGGAATAAAGAAAAAGATGTAAATTTGCGCACGAAATATACCCAAAACGCAAAATAGATGTATCATCGTATGAAAAAAGGAACAAATACAAGAGCCTATCTCCGCCGCATCGCCGCCACCGCCGCCCTGCTGACTGCCCTCGCCGCCACCGCCTCGGCACAACGTATATCATACAATTGCACAAATTGCGGGGAACTTGTGTTGATTGTAACGGAAACAATAGAAGCAGAAGGTTCGTATATCATTGGCTATGGTGGTGTATGCACGAGTTACTTAGATGTAACACTGGTGTGTGGTTTTTGCTCTGAACTAATTACTCTTGATATCGTTGATCCTATTCCTCACTCTTGGGGCGACGGGACTCACATAGCCGACGCCACCTGCACCACCGCCGGCTACGACGAGCACACCTGCACCCGCTGCAACTGGACGGAGAGGTACAACGAAAAGCCATCCCTGGGCCACGACTGGGGAACCACGTTTGGCGACTACGTTGCGCCAACCTGCACGACTGCCGGCGGCTATAACCACACCTGCAAACGCTGCAACCTAACGGAACTGGACAACTCCGGCGGCGCCGCCCTCGGCCACGACTGGGGCGACTGGACTCACATAGCCGACGCCACCTGCACCACCGCCGCCGTGGAGGCGCGCCATTGCCAGCGCAACGGCTGTGTCGCCAGCGAGACGAGGAACGTGGGCGACCCGCTCGGCCACGACTGGGGCGCCGATTACCGCTGCATCCGCGGCGACGCCGAACTGCCCGCCATCGCCTACGTAAAGGCCGACGGCACCGAGGGTAGCCACCAGGCCATCCCCATCACGGGCGATGATTCAGACGACGTGGCACTGGGCTTCGAGAATGCTGACACATGGTACTACCTCAGTGGCGAGTCCAATCTCAAAAGCCTCCGCCTCATCGACCGCACGGCCAACATCATCCTGACGAAAGATGCCAACATCTTCATCTCTAACGGCACCACCGTAGCGAACGGCTCGCTCAACATCTATACCCAGAGCGAGACTATATCTTTTGCATCCAGTTTCAACGTCCACGGCGACGTCAATTTCCATGGTGGGGCCATATACACTTACACCTTCAGTGCCGGCGGCAATATTACGCTCGGCTGGACGAACATTACTGACAGTTTCTGCGCCCGCAACATCAGCGTAGGCGGCACCATCACCGTAGCGGCGGGCAAGGCCCTGAAGAAAGCCGGTAGCCAATCGGAAATCTTCTACGGCGACGGCACGGCCATCGAAGCCTCCGACATCGCCGGGATGATAAGTCTCATACCCAAGACCGACGCCCTCTGCTACTTTGGAGCCGATGACCGGGCTCACTTCCTGAATGACGGCGACTACACGGTGCTGACCAACGAGACGGAGCTCAACCCCGAGAGCTCATCAGCCGAGGCCGTGCAGTGGCTCGTGGTCAGGGGCAACGTCGAGTTCACCGGCGACCTCAGCCTTTGCGGCACAACGCACCTCATCCTGCTCGACGATGCCGTGCTCACCGCCAGCTCTGGTACGACATACGCCCTCTACACCGAGAGAGCCACCAACATCTACGGTTCTACGAAGGGCAATGGGCGCATAGAAGTGACCAATGGCGGCAACTTCTACGCCGCCGGACTGCTGAACATCTACGGCGGCGACATCCGTATCAATGGCTGCTTCAATGGCCGAGGCACAAAGAACCTTAGTTGGACGCGCGAGGCCAACCGCTTCACCGCTGCGAGCTACGACGGCAGTGCCCCGCGCATCGTCGAGGGAAAGGCGTTCACCGATGCAGACGAGCATTTCTACAAAGGCACTCTCGACGCCACCCAGACAGCTGCCCTCGACGGCGTAACGCTCATACCAATTACATATCGCCCACTCAGACTTGGCGACAACGACAACAACACATCGGCCATCACTACCGCCGCCGGTTTCAGCGCCGAGGGTGATGAGTATGCCGTTACACTCCTGGGCCGCACCATCTACAAGGACGGCGAATGGAACACCCTGTGCCTGCCCTTCGCTATGACATCGGCACAGATTGCAGCTTCGCCATTGGCAGGGAGCTATCTCATGGAACTGGATGGCTCGAAATCGAACCTGACAGACGGCACGCTGACGCTGAGCTTCACGAAGGCCACAAGCATCGAGGCCGGCAAGCCGTATATCTTGAAGTGGGAAACAACAGGCATGCACCTGGTGAACCCCCTGTTCCAGGGCGTGACCATCACGAGCACAACGCCGGCGCCGGCGACCAGCAGCGACCGCACGGTGACGTTCGTGGGCCAGTACGACCCCATCGAGGTGACGGAGCCCTACCGCTACATCATGCTGGGCTCGAATAACACCATGGGCTATGCCGCCACGGGCAATACCCTTCGCCCCTTCCGCGCCCACTTCGAGATAGCCTCTGACCAGTCCGTCAAGGCATGCAACATCAGCTTCGGCGAAGGCGCCGAAACTTCAATTCAAAATTCAATATTTATAAATTCAAAATTCAAAGTTACCGACGACGCCTGGTACTCCATCGACGGCAGGAAACTGCCCGGAAAGCCGACAAAGAAGGGAATCTATATACACAACGGCAACAAGGTTGCGTTGTGAATTCAAAATTTATAGGCGGTCAGATCCAGAAGTGCAGCATGGAACCTGCATGGGAAAAGTATGTAAATCGAATTTTCGATTTACATCCCGGACCATCGTTCAGCCCAACGGCGGCACGCGCGAGGTGCCCTGCTACTCCCTGACCAAGACCGACTCCATGTCATGAAGTCGGTCGGCAAGCTGCTGCAGCTTAGGCATGGGGCTTCCTGCCTGGGCGGCCATGAGGAGCGGACGGTCGTAGATGTAGCTGAGCTCCATGGGGCGGCCGAAGTCCCAGTCGAGCCTCATGGAGGGCGAATAGGGCACCATGGCATCGGTGTCGGCAATCATCCGGTCGGCAAAATCGTCGTGCAGACCGCTGACGCCCAGTGCCTGCGCGGCGTGTATGACCTCGAGCATCTGGCAGCGTATGAGCTGGCGCGTAGCGGGTTCGGCGAGTAACTTGTCCGTCTGGCACTGCATCGCCACGGTCATGCCGTTGAAGGGCATGTTCCACACGGCCTTGCGCCAACGGGCGAAATGGTATTCAGCCCGGTGCACCTCGATGCCTGCCTGGGCCAGTTCGCCGGCGAGCCGCTCCACGGCCTCCCGGCTGCGGCATGAGTAGTCGGCTATGGTCAATCCGCCGTAGTGCTGATGGTCCACCACGCCCGGCTTGGTCTTGCTCGAGCAGATGAAGGCCAGTCCGGCTGCCAGCTGTGCGCCGGGCAGCATGGCCTGGACGTCCGCCTCCACGCCTATGCCGTTCTGGATGAGCACCACTATGGTCTGCGGAGCCAGCAGCGGGGGCAGCAGGGAGGCGAGCAGGCGGTTGTTGGTCGTCTTGAGCGCCACGAGCACGACGTCTGGCTGCGGCATGGCCTGCACATTGTTATATACATGGGGGTTGTCGATATGGAAACTGCCCTGCCAGGAATTAACCTGCAGGCCGTTACGAAGGACAAAGTCGTAGTCTGAATGAAGCAGGAAGTGGACGTCCTGCCCGCTCCGTGCCAGCTTGGCGCCGTAGTATCCGCCAATGGCACCCGTTCCTATTACTGCGTATCGCATAGTTCAAAAGGTCAAAAGGTCAAACGATATCCGGCAAACGCCCCTGCTCATGACTGCAGCGCCTTCATCAGGGCGTCGAGGGCGGCATCGGGGTCTTTCAGCTCATCGAGCAGCGTTACGAACTTGCTGCCGATGATGGCTCCGGCGGCATTTCGCTGGGCGGCCTCCAGGGTCTGGCGGTTGCTGATGCCGAAGCCTATCATGCGGGGATGCCTGAGCCCCATCTGCTCCACGCGGCTGAAGTAGGCCTGCTTGGCGGCATCAAACTCCCTCTGCATGCCGGTGGTGGCGGCGCTCGATACCATATAGATGAAGCCGTCTGTGTGCTCGTCGATGAACCTTATCCGCTCGTCGCTCGTCTCGGGTGTAATGAGCATGATGACGCGCACGTCCCAGCGGTCGGCTATGGGCTTTACCTCCTGCAGATAGTCGCGGAAGGGCAGGTCGGGCATGATGACTCCGTCTATGCCCAGCTGGGCACAGCGGCTGAAGAAGGCCTCGTAGCCATAGTGATAGATGGGATTCATGTAGCCCATGAGAATGATGGGAATGTCAACCTCGTCCCTGATGCCCTGCAACTGGCTGAAGAGGCGCCTGAGCGTCATGCCTCCGCGCAGTGCCTTGGTGGCGGCGTCCTGGATGACGGGGCCGTCGGCCATAGGGTCGCTGAAGGGTATGCCCACCTCGATGAAGTCGATGCCACGGCGGGCAAGCGTCTTGATGATGGGCACGGTGCTGTCGGGCGTAGGGTGCCCGGCACAGAAGTAGAGCGACAGCAAGCCGTGGCTGCGCTCAGAGAATATCCTGTTGATTCTGTTCATATTGTCTGATTTGATGTATAAACGTTTTAAGCAGCGCAGGGTCCTTAAGCCCCGGGGCCGACTCGAACCGCGAGTTGACATCAACTCCGGCCATGAGGGGATGACGGAACTGGCAGATGCGGTGTGCATCGGCCGGCCCTATGCCTCCCGAGAGCAGGAAGGGCAGCTCTCCGGCGTAGGATTGTATGAGGCTCCAGTCGAACTGCTGGCCGGAACCGCCCCGCGAGGCGCATTTCGTGTCGAAGAGCAGGTATGCCACGCCATCGCGAAGCCGATAGCCGAGGGCCCGCTCCATATCGCAAGGCTGAGACACCGGTATGGCCTTTATGACAGGGAGGCCGGTGAGGTCATGAACCTGGCGGCAACGGGCTGGCGACTCATCGCCGTGCAGCTGGATATAGTTGAGGCCCAAATCGGCGCTCCAGCGCACGACGTCCTCGTCGGCCGGATCTACAAACACGCCAACGCGGCGGCATTGGGGCAGACAGCAGGGCACGGCGCCAAGCCTGCGCGACGAATGCGGCCAGAGGATAAAGCCCATCCAGTCTGCTCCAAGACGTTCCACTGCGCGTATGTTACCGGGCTCGCGCATGCCACATACCTTCACTATCATCTGTGCTCCCTTGATTCTCTCTTTTTTTTCAGCCGGGGGGCCTGCTCACAGCTCCATCACGAATTCGCGCAGCGCCAGGCCCGGATTGGCCGCACGCATGAAATACTCGCCCATCAGGAAGCCGCGGTAGCCGGCACGGCGAAGGCGACGAATGGTATCGGGGTTGCTTATACCGCTCTCGCTAACCCACAACTTCTCCCCGGGCAGGCGGCTGGCCATATCGAACGAGTGACCGACATCGGTAACGAAGGTGCCCAGGTGGCGGTTGTTCACGCCAATCATGTCGGCGTCGAGTTCCGCATAGTCCTGCTCAGCCTCGTCGTGCAGTTCCAACAACACTTCAAGCGAAAGCTGGTGAGCCACGCCGATAAGTGCCCGGCACTGGGATAACGACAGGTCGGCGGCAATGAGCAACACGGCATCGGCCCCTGCCCTGCGCGCCTGAAAGAGCTGGTATTCGTCGATAATGAACTCCTTTCGCATGATGGGCTTGGCCACCAGGGGCCGAACCCTCTCGATGAAAGCCAGGCTGCCGCCAAAGAATTTCTCGTCGGTGAGTATGCTCAGTGCCGCCGCTCCGTTTGAGGCATAGGCGGGCACGACATCCTGTGGTAGGGCTTCCTCGTGAATCCACCCCTTGGACGGGCTGCGCCGTTTGAACTCGGCTATGATACCATGCGCATCGGCTTCCAGCGACTGGCGCATGCTGTGCCCTTCAATGCCGGAAAGCATCATGCGCTCTACGATTGCATATAGCTCCTTGGCGGGCAGGTCGTATTTCTGCTGCTCAACCTCGCGGCGCTTCCATGCTACGATTTCTTCCAGTACGTCCTTCATGAAACCTTGAACTTTGAACCTTGAACTTTGAACCTTATTGCTATGAATTGAGCTCTACAAACTTGCGGAAGGCGTGCAGGGCGCGCCGGCTCTCCAGGCTCTCGCGTGCCATGGCAACCGTGTCGGACATGCTCAGGTTGGGATTCATAATGCCGATTCCGCATGCGGCGTTGGCAATGACCACATTCTTCTGCGCCTCCAGGCTTGTGCCCTCCAGCACGCTGTCGAATATCTCCTTGGCATCCCCTGCCGTCCGTCCGCCAAAGATATCCTCGGGGCGGACATAGGTGAGCCCCATGTCGACAGGCGTATAGACGTTCTCGAAGTGGTTGGTGCATATCTTGAATCCGCTCGTGAGCGAGATTTCATCATAACCGTCGTACGAGGTTATTACGCCGTAATTGTCGCCTATGCGCTGGTGAATGCTGGTGTATAGCCTCAGCTGGCCTTGGTTTGCCGTGCCATGAAGGGAATTCCGGGGATGGCACGGATTCACCAACGGTCCCAACAGGTTGAAGACGGTAGGGATACCCAGCTCGCCACGTACCGGACCAACGAACTTCATTCCGTATGCAAACAGCGGAGCGTGGAAATAGCAGATGCCTGCCTCCTCCAGGGAACGACGCAACAGGGCCTCGTCGCTGCTGAACTTTACACCGTGCAATTGCAAGACATTGCTTGCGCCGCTCACACTGGAGCTGCCTCCGTTGCCATGCTTGGTAACCCTGAAGCCGGCTCCAGCAATAACGAAGGCGGCACAAGTGCTAATATTGAACGTATTCTTGCCATCGCCGCCCGTGCCAACGATGTCCAGCGTATCATAGTCCTCCAGGTTTATGTACTTCCCCGTTTCCAGCAAGGCATCGCGCAGGCCCAGGATTTCATCCACGGTAGCCCCCCGCGCCTGCATGGCCATCAGCAGGGCGGCAACCTGGCTGTTATTATACTTTTGCTCTATGATTCCGAGCATGACAGCCCGGGTCTCCTGTCGGCTGAGCGTCTGGCCGACGAGCATTTTCAGTAGTTGTTCTTTCATAGCTTCAACCAATTATCAAGAATCGTCTTTCCGTCAGGAGTCAGCACACTCTCGGGGTGATACTGAATTCCCCTGATATTATATTCGCGGTGACGGAAGGACATGATGTAGCCCTCGTCACTGACGCTGGTAACCTCGAGGCAGGCGGGCAGGCCCTCGCGGTCGACAACCCAAGAGTGGTACCGTCCCACCTGAATACATTCGGGCAGCCCGTCGTAGATTGCATCCCTGACAACTATCTGGCATGGCGTAGCCACGCCGTGATAAACCTGGCGCAGGTTGGTAAGCCGGCCGCCAAAGACCTCGCCGATAGCCTGATGACCCAGGCAGACGCCCAGGATGGGTAGGCGCGCAGCATAGGTGCGGATGACATCGAGCAGCAAACCAGCCTCCTGCGGAATACCCGGGCCGGGCGAAAGGATGATCTTATCGTAACACGCCAAGTCGGAGAGCTGGAAACGGTCGTTGCGCAATACCGTAACTTCAGCTCCAAGCTCCCTGGCCAGATGACTCAGATTATAGGTGAACGAGTCATAGTTGTCTATAATAACCGTCTTCATAATTGTACCTCATTAGCAAATTTCATAATCTCTCGGCCATCTCAATGGCACGGCGCAGTGCGCCCAGCTTATTGTTCACCTCCTGCAACTCATACTCCACGTCGCTCTTGGCTACTATTCCGCCGCCGGCCTGGAACCAAAGTTCCCTGTTGCGGCTGACAAAGGTGCGGATGGTGATGGCCTGATTCAGGTTGCCTTCAAAACCAATAAAGCCAATGCAGCCGCCGTATGCTCCCCGGTTGTGGGGCTCGTAGTCGGAAATCAGTTGCATAGCCCTCACCTTTGGCGCTCCGCTCAGCGTGCCGGCCGGGAAGGTGTCGATGAATGCCTGTATGGGGTCGGCCCCGTCGTCAAGCGTTCCGCTGACCCGGCTTACCAGGTGAATGACATGGCTGTAGAACTGCATGTCCTTGTAGAAATCGACCTTTACGTCATGACAGTTGCGACTGAGGTCGTTGCGAGCCAGGTCGACCAGCATGACATGCTCGGCGTTTTCCTTAGGGTCGTTACGCAAATACTCGGCATTCAGCCTGTCCTGTTCGGGATTTCCCGTACGCTTCGTCGTGCCGGCAATAGGGTCGATATATGCCCGCCTGCCACTAATACGGCAATGCGTTTCCGGGCTGGAGCCAAAGATGCGGTAGCCCCCGAAGTCGAAGTAGAACAGGTACGGGCTCGGATTGATACTGCGCAAGGCGCGATAGAGCTTGAAGTCGTCGCCTTCATATCGCTGCACGAACCGACGCGAGAGGACTATCTGGAAGACATCGCCCCTGAGGCAATGAGCTATGCCGCGCCTGATGTTCTGGCGGTGCTCATCGTCGGTGAGGGTGCTGACGCACTCTCCGCTTGGATGAAAGTCGAACGTCTGGTAGGGGCGGCTGTTTATGTCGCGCTCCAACACGTCAAGATCATCTTCCTCCCCCTCTGAGAGCATTTCTATCAGGGTCAGTTCATTGCGGAAGTGGTCGAATACGATTACATCCTTATATAATATATACAAAAGGTCGGGCGCATCATTCTCATGCTGCGTTTCATCCTTTATGCTTATATTTTCAAAATAACGTACCGCATTGAACGAGGTGTAGCCATAGAGTCCGCAGTATTCCTTATGCTCGCCCTCAACATGAAAGGCATTCAGGAATTCGTTTATCACCTGGGCCGAACCGTAAGTTTCGGAGACGGCATGTTCGGAGACTCGCCCGTCGGGATACTGTGCACGGCCTATGCCATGACTGATACTGACACTGGCAATAGGATGCAATGCAATGAAGGACTTGGCATTCTCGCCGCCATGATAGTCGGAACTCTCCATCAATGCGCTTTGAGGGTAGGCATCGCGCACCTTCAAATATACACTCACTGGAGTGCAGAGGTCGCCCAAGATACGTTTTGATTTTGTAATGTAGTGATACATATACCTGATAATGAGAATAAATCAACGTTTTCGTTAAACCAGTAGTGCAAATGACTGGCAAGCTTTATCATTGCCCAGGAGAGGGGAGGTGGGATGAAATCGAACGATTATGATTCAGATAGGTTCCCAGGTCTTTGTCGCCCCGCCCGCTGACGGTTAGTACGACAATATCATCTGGTTTGAACTTCATCTTAGGCAGCATAGCTAAGGCATGAGCGCTCTCCAATGCCGGAATGATACCTTCGAGGCGGGTCAGCTCAAAGGCAGCCTCGAGTGCCTCGTCATCATTTATTGGAATGACACGGGCACGGCCGTTCTCGTAGAGGTTGCAATGCATTGGCCCTGTACCCGGGTAGTCGAGTCCTGCACTGATACTGTACGGCTCTACAATCTGTCCGTCCTCTGTCTGCATCACCTTAATCCGGCTTCCATGCAGAATGCCCACGCTGCCAATACTCAGGCTGGCTGCCGTTTCATCAGTATCGATTCCATGCCCTCCGGCTTCGCCTAATACAATTTTCACGCGCGCATCGTCAAGATAATGATAAATGGTTCCCGCGGCATTGCTGCCGCCGCCTACACATGCCATCAGATAATCGGGCCAGTCGCGTCCCGTCTTCTCCAGCAGCTGGGTTTTGATTTCCTGGCTGATGACACTTTGCAGACGCGCCACCATATCGGGATAAGGATGAGGGCCAACTGTGCTCCCAATAATATAAAATGTATCGGCAGGATGGCAGCACCAGTCGCGTATGGCCTCGTTAGTAGCATCCTTCAGGGTCTTATTGCCGCTCTGCACAGGATATACTTCGGCCCCCAGCATACGCATGCGCTCCACATTTACATGCTGGCGTTCCACATCGAGGGCACCCATATATACGCGGCAAGGCATGTTCATCAGCGCACAGACGGTTGCTGTGGCCACACCGTGCTGTCCGGCCCCCGTCTCGGCAATGATACGCGTCTTCCCCATACGGCGCGCCAGCAGAATCTGCCCAAGGGCATTGTTGATTTTGTGAGCACCGGTGTGGTTCAAGTCCTCTCTCTTCAGATAAAGCTGACAGCCATAGCGCTCGCTCATGCGCCGAGCCAGATACAAGGGACTAGGGCGACCGACATAGTCGCACAGGAGTTGATGATATTCCTGCTGGAATTCAGCCGACTGAAGGATCTGGAGATATTGATGCTTCAAATCCTCTACTGTTTTGTATAGTATCTCGGGAATGTATGCCCCACCATACTGGCCATAGAATCCCTCTTCGTTTACCATATTTGTATCCATCTTTTTACCTTATAGGAACTGACGGGCACAAAATTACACTTTTTTCCATAAACAGCAAAGTTTATGACAGTTTTTCACTCTTTTCTTTTGCAATTTGACGAAAAATCAGTAATTTTGCATCACATAATTACATTCTAATTGTCTTACTTCTTAATTTATATAACATGATAAAGAAAATAACATGGACCGCCGAAGACCTGCAGCAGCTACGTCAAAAGGGTATTTCCGTGGAGAAAGCCGAGGCCCAGATGGAATGTTTCGAGAAGGGCTTTCCTTGGCTGCGCATCAAGAGTGCCGCATCCGTCGAGAACGCAATTGAGCAGATTGGCGGGGCCGATGCCGACTATTTGACACAAAAGTGGAGCAAATACAAGGCCGAAGGAGGGCACAAGATTACCAAGTTCGTGCCAGCCAGCGGAGCTGCAAGCCGAATGTTCAAAGACTTGTTCGCCTTCCTCGATGCCGATTACGACCAGCCGAATACGCCGTTTGAACAGACCTTCTTCGACCACATACACAACTTCGCTTTCTTTGATGCCCTTGATGATGCCTGCCAACTATGCGAGGGAATGGGCATCGATGCGCTGATAGCTGAAGGAAAGTTTAAAGAGATTGTGGCCTGCCTGCTGGGTGAAGAAGGACTGAACTACGGCCAGCTCCCAAAAGGCTTGCTGCAGTTCCATGCCTACGAAGATTGCGTGCGAACGCCACTGGAGGAACACCTCACAGAGGCAGCCCTGTATGCCAGCAGTCAAGGTGTAGCCGAGGTACATTTCACGGTGAGCCCAGAGCACAAGGAACTCTTCCTCGACCTTGTGGAACGTGTGGGGAACGACTATATGAAGCGCCACAAAGTAGAAATACATGTAAGCCTGAGCGAGCAGAAGCCCAGCACCGACACCATTGCCGCCACCCCGGAGGGATTGCCCTTCAGGCTTGAAAACGGACGGTTGCTATTCCGCCCTGGAGGCCACGGCGCATTGATTGAGAACCTGAATGACCTGGATAGCGACATCGTCTTCATAAAGAACATTGACAATGTTGTGCCAGACAGGCTGAAAGCTGACACCGTGCGGTGGAAAGAGGTACTGGCCGGATTACTCGTAGACGTGCAGCAAAAAGTGTTCGGCTACATGAGAATGCTCGATAAGGGAGACTACAAGCGCTTAGACCTTGAGCAGGCGGAAAGTTTCCTGCGCAACACCCTGAATACCGAGGTGCCGGATACCGAAGAAATGACAGACAAAGAATTGGCCGAAGTGCTGCGAAAGAAACTGAACCGCCCAATACGCGTCTGCGGCGTAGTGAGGAATCTGGGCGAACCCGGTGGTGGGCCGTTCCTTGTACACGGACACGACCTGAGCATTCAGCCCCAGATTCTGGAGAGCAGCCAGATTAACCCAAAGGATCCGGATGCTCAGCGAATGTTTACGGAAGGCACACATTTCAATCCCGTAGATCTTGTATGCGGCATACGCGACTATTGCGGCCGCTCATTCGACCTCAGGAAATTTGTTGATCCAACCACAGGATTCATCTCGCACAAGAGCAAAGACGGCCGGGAACTGCTGGCACTCGAACTGCCTGGCCTGTGGAACGGGGCAATGAGCGATTGGAATACGCTTATGGTAGAGGTGCCTGTCTCTACATTTAACCCAGTAAAGACGGTCAACGATCTGCTGAGGCCCCAGCATCAGCCCCTACCCTAATCCTTTTCTCTATCAGAAAGAGATGAAAAAAGCAGGCAAAGGCCTGCTTTTTTTTGTATCCTCTGGAACACTAAGGGAAGGAAACGATACAAGCGCTGGAAAGAAAGTGCCAACTAAACGGACTTTAACTTCAGTGCGTCGCTCACTCTGAGCAGCGCCTCCTTCGACCAGTTGAGATCCATGCCAGTGGAGAGGTGAACATACCGCTCCGAACTATTGCGCAGGGTGAGGACGACCTGATAATTGTTCTCCTGATAGGGAACAACGTTTCCGTTGTTGAAGGTGATGCCCGTGATGTCTGCCTTTTCTATTCGCTTACCGTTTGCCACAATAAATGTGTCGTAAACGAGCAAAGTACCGAAGACATCACAGCCCCGCACAGGATTCAGCACGATAACTTCGAGCGGAGCGCCATATCGGTCCTCTATCTCGCTGATATCGTGAAAATCGTCCTTGGCACCCTGACTTTTCAGCTTGCGCTGAAGAGACTTCGGGACGAACAGGAAGAACAGAGCCGACACACACACTATTGCAAAAATTATAATCTCCATATTGTTAATGCCGAATGACTAAAACTTATAAAGTATAAGACTTAACTAACTGATAATAAGCAAACAGGCACTTATTACTTCTTCTTATTCTTCAACTTACGGGCCTTTACACCCTCGAAGGTCATCTTTACCGGCTGGATGGTTCCGTCAGCGTTAAAGATAAGGCGGTCGATACACGTCTCCCGACTGTTTCCGTCCTTCTCGGTAAGTGGGCGGCGGTGATAGATGATATAGTACTCGTCCTTGCCGGGAACTTGAATTACGCTGTGATGACCAGCACCCATAGCTATCTGCGGGTCGCCCTGAAGGATTTTGCCAATGCGCTGGAATGGTCCGAAGGGACTGTCCGAGATGGCATAGGCCACACAATAGTCAGGCCCCGTCCAGCCCCCTTCACTCCACATGAAATAGTACTTGCCATTACGCTTCAGCATGAAGGGGCCTTCGACATAGCTCTTGCTGGGTGTAATCTCATGGAATTTCTGTCCGTCCTCCCAGGGAACTATACTCAGCAGGTCGGGACTCAGGCGGCAAACGTTGCAGTGGCGCCAGCCGCCGTAGTACATATAATACTGGCCGTCATCATCGCGGAAGACGAACTGGTCAATGGGCTGTGCTCCGTTGACAATCTCGTTAATAAGCGGCTTGCCCAAAGCGTCCTTGTAAGGGCCTTCGGGACGGTCGGAAACGGCTACGCCGATGCCGCCAACCTCGCCTTCGTGCACATCATTTCCGCCAAAGAAGAGGTAGTAGCGTCCGTTAGCCTCTATAACAGACGGAGCCCAAAGTGCCATACGCAGCCAGGGGATGTTCTTCTGCTCCAGGACACGTTCGTGTTTTTCCCATGTCACCAGGTCCTTCGATGAGAAGGCATCGAAGAAGAGCTGCTGCTTGTAGGGCGCACTATAGGTGGGGAACACCCAGTAGCGGCCGTCCATCACGGCACCTTCGGGGTCGGCATACCAACCGGTGAAGATGGGGTTACCACTGGTCCTTTTTTTCTTGGCCTCAGCAATCGTGATGAGGCAACTTAGGCATAGGGTGAGAATAAGGATTCTTTTCATAACTTTATCTATTTGTGGTTATGGAACTATCGTTTTCTAATGGGGATGGGGAGACAGTCATCTCCAACGGCGACGGTTCTGGCGGCGCTGCTGTTGCCGGATGTTTATTGGCTTCTCCTTGACGACGTTTACTTTCTTTTCGCGCGGCTGGCTCTCTCGCATCTCCGCCGGAGTCAGGCGGTGAGTAGCGGCCTTGGGCTCTGCATCGCCCACCGTGTCGGTTTCCAGCGAATCGGTCAGGAGCGAGTCAATGGCCACAGGTTCAGGTTTGTGATGGAAGCGGATGAGACCTATGTTACTCATGATGAGTATGTGGAAGGATTCCTTATCTTCCTGCTTCGACTGCGGCAGATAGACAAAGCCGCCCACGCTCTTTATGCCGAGCGAATCCAGCTTGTCAGTAGGCGTATAGTGAAGTTCGACCTGTTCGCCACCCCTTATCTGCCGGTTTACACACCCTATAGAGTCGTTCTCATACTCGACCATAAACATTGCGATGGCGTCATACACCAGTTTTTCACTCTTGGAGAAAGTATTGAAGCGCCACAGGAAGCGGTCTCCGACGTGGAAACTTGAGTCGGCCATCATACGAAAGCTATACAGGTTGTCCAACGAGTTAATCTGCAGGGTATGATGCTTCAGGTCTGTCCAGATGTTTGCCGTATCGCCCAGGGCAGTCAGATTGGCGTATCGGTCTTGCGTGGCCTGTGCATCAACACCCATTATGGTGGCCTGTGCCTCCACCCTTTTGGTCACTTTCTGGTAAATCTGCACAAACTTCTCAGCGTTTGCGCTATAGTAAACGAGCGAAGAGTCGAAAGTCTCCTCCGTAATGTGGTGCTTGCGGAATACGGCCTGAATGTATTTGTAACGCAGTACATCGGCATCAGCACCCGCTGCCTCGGCCATGCCCTGCGCCAGGTGGTAATCCACCATCACATTCTCCATCTTGGACTCTGAAAGCACGCCTCCAGGCCTTGACGGTTTGCAGCCGAAGAGCAGCAACACGGCCAGAGAAAGACCCAACACCCGCTTCATCTCAACATCATCTTATTATAGAAAATGGCAAGGGCCGCAATACCGCACGATATACTGGCATCGGCGAAGTTGAAGATGGGGCTGAAGAAGATGAAGTGCTGTCCGCCCCAGAAGGGGAGCCACGATGGCCAATCCCACTCCACAAGCGGGAAGTAGAACATATCCACTACACGTCCCATCATCAGCGACTCATAACCAGAGCCCCACGATACGAACTCGGCATGCATGGGAGCGGGTGGGTTATTGAATATCATGCCGTAGAATACGCAGTCGAAGATATTACCCGCGGCTCCCGCCATGATCATCGTCAGGCAGATGAGGGCACCCCAGCTGATGCCGCTGCGTATTTTCTTAGCTATGAACCAGATGAGGGCAGCTACCGCCACAATGCGGAAGGAGGTGAGGAACAGCTTGTTGAAGATTTCCATACCGAAGGCCATACCGCGGTTCTCGGTGAAGAGGATGTAGAACCAGTCGGTTACCCGAATGCTCTGGTGCATGTACATTCCCGTCTTGACGGCAATCTTTATAGCCTGATCAACGGAGATAACCAGCAGGGCCAACAGTACGACCGTCAGCGATTGTGCGTTCTTCCTTGTCATTGGCTCTTTACTTCTTCTTGTCCCTCATCTGCTTGGCCTCGATGCTGAGTGTGGCATGAGGCACGGCGCGCAGGCGCTCCTTGGGTATGAGCTTTCCCGTCTCGCGGCAGATGCCATAGGTTTTGTTGTCGATTCTGACCAGGGCAGCCTTCAGGCCCTGAATGAACTTCTGTGCGCGGGCGGCCATATCCATCAGGGTTTCCTTCGACTGCACCATCGAGCCTTCCTCCAGGGCGTGGTAGGTGGGCTGCGTGTCGTCAACGCCGTTGTCGTTGCGGTTGGTCAGCTGGTCCATCAATACTTCGTAGTCACGCTTAGTGACTTCCAGTTTCTCCAGGATAATCTGGCGGAACTCTTCCAGTTCCTCGTCAGAATAGCGTAGTTTCTCTTCCATAATGAGTGTATGCGTATATAAATTATATTAAATATAAATATGTGTATCGTTAAGGGGGGGGCAGGCGCTCTCCTACCCCTTCTTCTCCACGCCAAGTTCCTGTCCGAGCCTTACCTCGTCGGCCAGCACTTGCGAGGCGATGTAGTCGCGGAACTCAGAGAGGCAGGCTTCGTTCTCGGGCGTTTGCGGAACGGTTACGATGATGCGGTCGGTTATCTCGAAGCCGCTGTCCTTGCGCAGCGTCTGGATGCTGCGGATGAGCTCGCGGGCCATACCCTCCAGGCGAAGCGCCTCGGTGATGGTCAGGTCGAGTGCTACGGTCAGCGTGCCTTCATTGGCCACGCTCCAGCCAGGTATGTCCTCGCTGAAGATTTCTATATCCTCCAGGTCAACGGTTACTTCCTCGCCCGTCTCCAGCTTCAGGGGCAGGTGCTCGTCCTTCTCCAGCTGGGCAATCTGTTCCTGCGACATGGCGAGCACGGCGTTGTTGACAGCTTTCATCAGCTTGCCGAACTTCTTGCCCATCGTGCGGAAGTTGCACTTCACCTTCTTCACCAGCATGCCGGAGGCCTCCACGAACTCCAGCTCCTTCACGTTCACCTCGTCCAGGATGAGCTGCTTCATGGCCTCGATGCGCTGCTGCTGCTCCTGGTCGATGGCCGGTATGGCTATGCGCTGGAGGGGCTGCTTCACCACAATCTGCTCCTTCTTGCGCAGGGAGAGTATCATCGATGTTATCTGCTGAGCCAGTTCCATGCGGCTCTCTTGCTCCTTGTCAATCTTGCTGTCGTCGGCTTCGGGGAAGGTGGCCAGGTGTACGCTCTGGGCCGTGCCGCGCCCGGTAGCCTCGTTCAGGTCGCGCCAGAGGCGGTCGGCATAATACGGGGCGATGGGAGCCATCAGCCGGGCCACCGTCTCCAGGCAGGCATAGAGCGTCTGGTAGGCACTCAGC
This sequence comes from uncultured Prevotellaceae bacterium, assembly GCA_946407895.1. Lineage (GTDB taxonomy): Bacteria > Bacteroidota > Bacteroidia > Bacteroidales > Bacteroidaceae > Physcousia. The sequence continues at coordinate 19,088 of CAMJQA010000033.1, read as the reverse complement.
TTGTCTATGCTCATAGCCGAGCCCCAGAAGCGCTTCTTGCTGAGGCGCACGAACCAGTTGCTGACGTTATCCACCACGAACGTCTGGATGAGCCGTCCGGCGCGTGTAGGTTCGTAGTCTTCGTAGCAGGCGGTCACCTCGCGAATGAGCGAGTTGAGTTCCGAGAGTATCCAGCGATCCATCTCGGGCCGCTCGTTCATCGGCACGTCAGCCTCCTCGTAGCACCAGCCGTCAACGTTGGCGTACATAGTCAGGAAGCTGTATGTCTGGAACAGCTTGCCAAAGAAGGTGCGGCTCACCTCCTGCACGCCCTCCTCGTCGAACTTCAGGTTGTCCCAGGGGGCGCTGTTCGTTATCATGTACCAGCGTACGGCATCGGAGCCATACTTCTCGATAGCACCGAAGGGATCTACGGCGTTACCCAGCCGCTTGCTCATCTTCATGCCGTTTTTGTCCAGCACGAGTCCGTTGCTGATGACGGCCTTGTAGGCCACGCTGTCTGACACCATTGTGGCAATGGCGTGCAAGGTATAGAACCATCCGCGCGTCTGGTCAACGCCCTCGGCGATGAAGTCGGCGGGGAAGGCTGTATGCTTGTCGAGCAAGTCCTTGTTCTCGAACGGATAGTGCAGCTGGGCGTAAGGCATAGCACCCGAGTCGAACCATACGTCGATGAGGTCGAGTTCGCGCTTCAGCACGGCGCCGCTCTCGCCCACCAGCCAAATCTGGTCCACGTAGGGGCGGTGCAGGTCGATGCGGTCGTAGTTCTCCTGACTCATATCGCCGGGCACGAAGCCGCGGTCCTTCAGGGGGTTGGCGGGCATTACGCCTGCGGCAACGGCCTTCTCAATCTCGCGGTAGAGTTCTTCGACGGAGCCGATGCATATTTCCTCCTTCGTCTCGCGGTTGCGCCAGATGGGCAGCGGCGTGCCCCAGTAGCGGCTGCGCGAGAGGTTCCAGTCGTTCAGGTTCTCCAGCCACTTACCGAAGCGGCCGGTACCCGTGCTCTCGGGCTTCCACAGGATGGTGCGGTTCAGCTCCTGCATGCGCTCCTTCACGGCGCTGGCTCGAATGAACCAGCTGTCCAGCGGATAGTAGAGCACCGGCTTGTCGGTGCGCCAGCAATGGGGGTAGTTATGCACGTGCTTCTCTATCTTGAAGGCGGTTCCTGCCTGCTTCATCTCGATGCAGAGTATGATGTTCAGGTCCTCCGTCTTGGCCAGTTCCTTCTCGTCGAGCTGGGCATACTGCGGGTCGTAGGCGTTCTTTACGAAGGCTCCCTCGTGGCGGGCATACTCCTCCTTGTTGACGAAGCGGTCGTAGAAGTCGGCATCCATATCCTGGGGCAGGAAGTACTTGCCCGTGAAGTCGACCATCGGGCGCGGATCGCCGGCCTTGTCGGCAATGAACAGGGCTGGCACTCCGGCATCCTTGGCCACCTTGGCATCGTCGGCACCGAATGTGGGCGCGATGTGTACGATGCCCGTACCGTCCTCGGTAGTCACGTAGTCGCCGGGAATGATGCGGAAGGCCTGGGCCGAGCGGTCCTCGAAGCGGCCCTCAACCTGCTCGGTGGGCTTCACCCAGGGGAAGAGCTGGCTATAGTGGAGGCCAACGAGGTCGGCACCCATGCAGCGACCCAGAACCTGGTAGTCCTCTTCATTCTTGAAGTAAGCGCTCAGCCTTGCCTCGGCCAGCACATATACGGCCTGCTCCTGGGTATAGGGATTCTGAGCCTTAACGGCCACGTACTCTATCCTGGGCCCTACGCAGAGGGCTGTGTTCGAGGGCAGCGTCCAGGGCGTAGTCGTCCATGCCAGGGCATAGACGGGCAGGCCCTCTGCGGCCGCGCATTCGAAGCCGAACTTGGCGCAGATGGGGTCCTGCAAGCGGAACTGCGCCGTAACGGTGGTGTCCTTCACGTCGCGGTAGCAGCCGGGCTGGTTCAGCTCGTGGCTGGAGAGGCCCGTTCCGGCGGCAGGGCTGTAGGGCTGAATGGTGTAGCCCTTGTAGAGCAGGCCCTTCTGGTAGAGCTGCTTCAGCAGCCACCAGAGCGTCTCGATATACTTGTTGTCGTAGGTGATGTAGGGATGCTCCATATCTACCCAGTAGCCCATGCGGTGGCTCAGGTCGGTCCACTCGCTGGTGTACATCATCACGTTCTGTCGGCACTTGCTGTTGTAGTCTTCGATGGAGATGGTCTTGCCGATATCCTCCTTGGTTATGCCCAGCTCCTTCTCGACGCCCAGTTCAACGGGCAGTCCGTGGGTATCCCATCCGGCCTTGCGCCTCACCTGGAAGCCCTTCATGGTCTTGAATCGGCAGAACGTATCCTTAATGCTGCGAGCCAGCACATGGTGAATGCCCGGATGACCGTTGGCCGAGGGAGGTCCCTCGAAAAAGATGAACGACGGGCAGCCCTCGCGCTCCGACATACTGCGGTGGAAGACGTCTTCCTCGTCCCATTGCTTCAATACTTCCTTGTTTACCTCACTCAGGTTCAGCTTGTTCCGTTCGGGAAATTTCTTACTCATATCTTATCTTCTGTTACTTACTGATTTATTATACGTTTCAAAATGTGCGCGAAGTTACAAATAAGTGTGCAATTGGCAAAATAATTCCCCATTAAATTTTGCTTATCTGTAATGAAACTACCTCCGAGACTTCGTCTCAAAGTCATAGAATGTGCGTGAGGAATACAAAATCAACCCGCATTATTTTGTTTCAACTACCGAAGAAAATTCTGCAGCAATCCGGACTTTTTCCTGCTACTATCCGCATAATTTTCCGTTCAAAGACTTTGAACGTATGTTTCAGGTCTTTGAACGGAAAATAGTACTGGGGGAAAATATTTTTCCTCCCCGGGGCGGGGAAAAAGAAAGCCCGCCGAACTATCTTTCCCAGACGGTTCGGCGGGCTCGGCGCCTCTCAATATAATAGCTACTTTAAACTAATTAAATTCCCATTTCTTCGGGTTCTCCCCTCCCCCTCCTTCTCAGTTAAGCCGATACAAGAAGGGCACATTGAAACGGCTGCGAACGACCTCGTCCTTCTCGTTGCGGGCGGGCTCCCACTTGGGCATCAGCTTCAGCACGCGGATGCTCTCCTCCACAAGCAGGTCGCCCAGGTCCTGGCCCACCTGCAGCTGTTCCTTGCTGTCGGGATGATCCTTCTTATAAGCGTTGACGTTCACCTGACTGAGTTTCATCCCTGGGGCTTTTTGCTTAGAGATTTCGCTGATGCTTCCGTTCTTCTCGACAACGAACTGCATAACAACGCGCCCCTGGAAACCGAACTCCTGGCATAGCTTTGGGTAGCGTATATTCTGAGAAAGGAATTTGAAGAACTCCACTTCTCCGCCAGGGAACTTAGCATTGTGGGCCACTACGTCATAGATGCTGTCGGACTTTTCGGCAGGTGCAGAGGTCTCGATGGATAGCGTAGCCGAGCCGTCGGAACCGGTGCTCAGGCTGTTCTTGATTTCCTTGCCGCGAACGGCCTTCAGAGCTTCGTTGGGCGTCATCTCCTTCCCGTCAACCTTTACGCGCATAGTTCCCTCCTTTACATGAACTATTTTTCTGTTTTCAGGAATGGTTCCTGCACTTTTTCCCTCAGAAGTTTGGCTGATTGCGGATTTCTCCGTAACTTTGCCCCCGAGATTAGACACTGCGCTCTCAACAGGAGCGACGAACTTGGGCGTAGCGAAGGCGCTGAGCGCCAACGTAGCCACCGGCAGGATGTACAGAGCCTTGCTCCGCATCCACGGATTTGATTTTGGATTCTTCATCATAGTGATACGTTTTTTAGTTAAACTATGGTTAAAGTTGTTGGCGAAAGCGTAGGAACCTGAGCCAACAGCTTTTTTTATGAGCAATAGTTGATAGGCCGGAGCCGAGACGCCGCGCCGCAGCACGTAGTTGTCGGCCTCGTATTCGTGAACGTCGCGCAGGCTTATGCCCAGCATATATACCAGGGGATTCCACCACTGCAGCATCTCCACGGCCGTGAGCAGCAGTACGTCCAGCGAATGGCGGTTGCGTATATGCCCCGTCTCGTGCAGTATGATCTCGCGCCCCGCCTCTTCGTAGTCGGCCTCGCTCAGCACGATGCTCCTCATCCAGCTGAAGGGCTTCTCCCGCGGGTCGGCGTGGCAGTAGATGGTTATGTCGCCCTCCTTCTGCGTCCAAAGGCTGCCGCGCTGCAATCCAGCCCCCAGCCGGTATATCTGCCAGCTGCGCACCAGAAGCACCACCGCCACACCTATTATATATATAAGGCTGACGAACGTAAACAGGGAGAGCGACGAGGAATCCTCAGCGGCGGGACCCTGAGCCGCAATTACCACTTCGGGCAGGACGCGGACGGGAATGCCCAGTTCCAGCATCTGCATCTGTGCAGCCTGCACCACGGGCTGGCCGTCCAGCGACAGGCCGCGCACATTGCACAGAGGCAGCACCAGCGAGAGCCCCAGTATGCCCAGCAGCACCAGGCGGTTGAAGCGGAAGAAACTCTCGCGCCGAAGCATCAGCATATAGGGCAGGTACAGAAGCCCCAGCACCAGGGCCGACTTCATGGAATATAGCAGTATGGCAGACATAATCTTCTCCTTCTTTTCAAGATTTATTTTCGTCTTCGCCCTTTTCGGGTCTCTCTATCAGTTCTATCAGCTCGGCTATTTCCTTTTCCGAGAGGTTCTCCTCGCGCACGAAATAGCTGAACATCGACTTCAGGCTTCCCGAGAAGAAGTCGCGCTTCACCGACTGCATCGTGCGGCGCGTATATTCGGCCTTCGTAACCAGCGGGGCGTAGCGGTGCGTCTTGCCCTGCCCCTTCTCCTTGCGATAGGTCAGGTAGCCCTTCTCGTAGAGCACCTTCAGGTAGGTGGCCACAGTCGTATAGGCTGGCTTTGGCTCCGGGCAGCGCTCCAGGATGTCCCAGGCACAGACGCTCCCGCCCAGGTCCCAGATAATGTTCATCACCTGGAACTCCACTCGCGTCAGATTCGTCTCGTCTCGTTTCATAATTCTGCGTTTTGTTGGTTTTGGTGCTGCAAAGTAAGGGAAAGAAAACGAATCTCGCAAGCTTTCGATATTGAAAACTTGCGAGATTCGAGCACTTTTAACGTTTATTCGTAATAATGGAACGTTTATTCGTAGTAATCGGGCAACTTGCCTTTGCCAATAATCCCTTCGCCCCCGCTTACGGCTAAGGCTTGAAGAGAACGGGCAGCGTCATCCGCGACCTCACCTTCTTTCCCTGCGCATCCAGGGCCGGCTTCCACTTGGGCATCTTCTTCACCACGCGCACAGCCTCTTCTATCAGCTTGTCGGCCAGGTTCATACCTTCGTGCACCTCGGCCGAGCGCTGTGGGAAGGCCGTCTTGTACTGCATAGCCTCCTCGGCCGTAACGATGCGGTCATCGGGGTACAGCTTGCTGCCGAACTGCCGGACGGCATGTACATTGGTAATCTTGCCGTTGCTTTCCACAATGAACTGCACCATAACGCGGCCGCCATACTTGAAGAGCTGGCAGATAATGGGGTACTGGATATTCTTGCTCAGGAACTCGTAGCAGGCCTTATCGCCGCCGCGATACTCGGCCAGCTTCTCTACCTGGTCATAGACGGTGGTGTCCTTCTCGGCTTCCGAACCAAAAGTACGCGCATTTCCAGCCAGGCAGCAGCAGAAGAGCAGGGCCGACATATAAGTCAGGCGGAAGCATAGGGAATGAATGGAAAATCTCATTTGTCTTATCAATCTTTCTGTTTAGCAATGCAAATTTACAATAAAATAGCTAATCAGACGACGTTTCAGCCCCCCTAATATGCCAATTTTATACATTTTTAAGATTATTGGCAGAAGAAATGTCCCTTGAAGACTTTGGGTTCAAGAAAAATTAGTTAACTTTGCTGCCGTAAACAGACATAAGACCGGAAATATGAAGAAAATTCTGCTAATCGCACTAATCATTGCTGCATCAGGCACAAGCTTAGCTACAGCCAAGGGAAAGAGCTGCCCCCTGAAGGGCTACAAGCTTGTCTGGAACGACGAGTTCAAGGGCAAGGTGCTGGACGAGGGCAAGTGGACCTGGCAGGAAAGCCGCGCCGGATGGGTGAACCACGAACTGCAAACCTACGTAAAAGGCCTGACGCCACAGGGCGCACAGACAGCCTTCGTGAGCGACGGCACGCTGAAGATTCGCGCCCTGGCCGAGGGAGACAAAGTGTACTCGGCGCGCATCTACGGCAACCGGCAAGTGGGATTCCACTACGGATACGTAGAGGCACGCATCAAGCTGCCACAGGGGCGCGGCACGTGGCCCGCCTTCTGGATGATGCCCGTAAAGCACACCAAGGGATGGCCTACTGACGGCGAGATAGACATTATGGAGGAAGTGGGCGTAGATGCCAACCGCGTATCCAGCAGCATACATTGCCGCGCCTACAACCATCCGCAGAAGACGCAGAAGACCCACGAAATGCTCTGCCCCACGGCCGAGTCGGACTTCCACGTCTATGCCCTCGAATGGACAGCCGACTACATACGTACCTTCGTGGACGGACGGGAACAGCTCTACTTCGAGAACGACCAGGCGGGCAATCGCGACACATGGCCCTTCAATGCCCCCTTCTACCCCATCCTGAACCTGGCCTGGGGCGGCGACTGGGGCGGCTACAAGGGCGTGGATGCCCAGGCCCTGCCCGTTACGATGGAGGTGGATTACGTGCGCGTATGGCAGAAGAAAGCTAAATAAGAAATAAGGTATATATAAATAATGAATAAGGATATGAAGAAAAAACTACTTTCATTAGTGGCCCTGACTGCCCTCTGCGCCACCAAAGCGGCGGCGCAGGGCATCATCGTACATCACCAAGACGGCTCAATGTCTATGTTCCGCACGCCTAATGTGGAGAGCATAACTATGGTCGACGAGGAGAACACCTACATCTTCGGAACCTGGTACCTGGGATACTGGAAGAACGGTTCGAACACGATCCATTACGACGGCACAGAGTACATGACCTTTGCCGGACCGGAACTGACCTGGGGCGGCAAGGACAAGCCCGGGTACTATACCGTTCGCTACAGGCCGGCCAGCAAGTACTTTCTGGCTTCGGGACGAGACGGCACGATAGGCACCCTGCGCTGGAACGTACAGAAACAGACCGACGACCAGCTCATCCTGAAGGACGGAGATGCCCTCCGCTACTTCTACAGTTCGAAGGAACTGGCAGCCGGCGTGCTCATGGACCCCTCGCATAACGAATCAACAAGCGTAAACAGCATACTGAGGCACGCCTCGGGCAAGAGCAACTCCACCGTCACGCCTATGGGCAAGCATTTCGAGGGCAAGCACAAGACCACCGATGCCGACCGCCAATGGCTGGCCAACCCGGCTAACGAACCCGACAAGGTGGCCAGCCTTACCCGCTGGGTAAAGAAGACGGTGAACCTGTACCCCTACGGCGATCCCAAGCCCGCCGACGTCAACCAGCACGCTATCGGCGACTGCTGCGCCTGCGCCGTCTGGGCCTCGCTGGCATACCTCTATCCCGACTACATCAAGCACATCATTACCGACAACGGCAACGGCACTTATACCGTCGGCATGTACGACCCGCAGGGCAATCCCGTTGACGTCTGCGTTTCGAACACCATCTTGTGCGACGGCAACGGCAATATCGGCCAGGTGACGGGCAAGAACAACGCCGTCTGCTGGTCAACCATCCTGGAGAAGGCCATGATGAAATACATGACCATCTACAAGACCAACGGCATCGAGGGCATCGGCACCGAGCACGTGGCTCCGCTCTTCACCGGATGCGGCGACAGCTTCGCCTTCTCGCCCAACTCGCTCTATACCAAGGAGCTTCAGATAGCCATAGAGCATTGCCTTACTGAGGGAAAAATCTGTGTGGGCGGATTCAATAAGGGCGACCTGCTCTGCGGCACGCTGAAGACCGTCACAGGGCACGCCTTCACCTATATGTTCTCCACGCAGGAGAGTTCCATCTTCGGTATGCGCAATCCTTGGGGTAATGGCAACAACAAGGAGGACGGACTACTGGAGATTCCCAGCAACCGCCTCATCGTTCAGACCATCGATGCCCGCATCGTAGAGCCCGGCGCCGCCGCTCCCTACCTGCGCAAGGACCTGCTGCCCTACACGCCGCCTGCCTACATCATGAAGGCTACCGACCTGGGCGTTTCCGAGCGACTCCTACGTCATGCATTAGAAATCAGAGAAGATAAAGAACTATGGTAAAGCGCATTATTTCAACACTATGCCTGCTGGGGTGCTGCTACTTTGCAGCTGCCCAGCAGACCCTGAACCTTTATACGACCACCAGCGGAATAGTCAGTTTCGCCTTCACCGAGGAGCCGAAGGTGACCTTCCCCTCGGCCGAAGTAATTAAGGTGACTACTGAAACTGTTACCGTTGAGTTCCCCTTCAGCGAGGTGGAGAAAGTAACCTTCTCGGACGAGGCAGTCTCGGTTGAGACTATCACGGTTCGCGAAGAGGGCGACCTCTCCGTTGCCATCTACGACCTTTCGGGCAAACTTGTCCGCAAATACGCCTCCCGCGAAGGTGCCGCTACGGTTGACCTCTCCAGGTTGCCAAAAGGCACCTACGTCATCAAGGACGGCAAGCGAACATACAAAATGCTGAAGCGCTAAGCGCCTCAGCATTTTTTTAACCCGCCTGAAAATCTTGCAAGACCCGCCTGAAAATATTGCGAAACCCGCCTCAAATTTTCAATAACCAGCCTTTAATTATCAATAACCGGCCTTTATTTATCAATAAGCGGCCTCCCACTGCCGGCCTCTACCTGTGAGCACTTCCTCCGAAAGAATTTCGAAGGACAGCAGGGACTTGCGGATGTCGGGCACGGAGTTAAGCCAGTTGGCTTCATACTCCACGGCCAGATAGCCCTTCCACTTCATATCGCGCAGGTGCTCGAGTATCTGCTTCAGCTTGAGGCAGCCTGTGCCCCAGATGACATCGGTCTGCTCTTCCTCGCCGGCACGCTTCGGGGCAATGTCCTTGAAGTGGAAGCTGATGAGGCGGTCCCCCACCCTGCGCAGGCATTCCAGCTCGTCGAGGCCCTGACGGTTCCAGTGGCCGATATCGGCGCAGCTGCCTATCCCCTTAGCGCGGTTCTGGATGAGCTGCATCAGGGCGTCGGGGTTCCAATAGGTAGAGGGGCGGGGATGATTGTGCACAGCCACCTTGATGCCGTACCGGCGCGACAGGGCCTCCACGCAGTCCCACTGGTCGGGATTCGGTTCGCAGGTGACGTACTCCAGCTTCATAGCCTTTGCCATCTGGAAGAACTTGGCCCAGTCGGCCTCGTTGTCGGAGGTATAGACGCCCGAGCCCACGATTCTAACGCCTCGGCGCGAGGCATCCTGCCGTATGCGTTTGAGCGTAGCGGCATCCAGGTCGGGCCCGAATGAGAGGTCGCCATACCCCTCGCCCAACTTATGGCCGGGATAGACCTCGATGTACTTGATGCCCAGCTGCTGGCACTTGTCGAGTGCCTCCTGAAGGGTGAACTTGTGGAAGGTATAGGACTGGACGGCCAGTTTCCACCCGGCCTTCTCAGCCTTTGTCTTGGCCTGAAGGCCTGTGCAGACGGCCATCACCAGGCCGCAAAGCAATAATAGTTTCTTTATCATAAAGTTCAAAAGGTTCAAAGTTCAAAGTTCATAACAACTAATCATTCGGCATGGGGGGCAGGGAGTAGCCGTTGTGATAGGTGTGCTTGATCCACTCCTCGGCCATCTCGCGAGCATTGAAGTCGGCAAAGCGGCGGTCGAAGCGCGGGTCGCCGTCTATCACGCTGAATGCGTCGTAGTTCACAATCTTTATCTTGTCGTTCTCGGAGATATTGGTGAAGCGCATGTTCTGACCGTCCCACTTCAGTTTGCGATGCAGGCCATACAGGCCAGCCAGGCGGACGGCGATGACGCCCATATCGACCATCTCGGTGAAGGGGCCTGAGAACTGGAAGTTGGAAGAGGCCTCCACACGGTTCTCGGGGCTCTCCTTGCAGGCACGTATCCAGTCCTGCTCGTGGGCATCGGTGCTCCATATATCGCCCGTGCCGCCGGGTACGCGTCGCAGGGTCGGGGTCGGCTCCTTCCAGCCTTCCATCCGCGTCTTGGGCAGCAGGGTGGGATTCATGCCGTAGCAGCCGGCCATAATCTTGCCTTTCGTGCCAATGAAGAGCAGGCCGCCGTTCTCGTCGCCCATCATATCGCCGTCCTCCAGTTCTGCGGGGCGCGGAGGCATCAATCCTCCGTCGTACCAAGTCACCTTCACCTCGGGCATCTTCACCTTTCCCTTCTTGGGCCGGGCGGGGAACGTATAGGTAATCAGCTCGGCGTAGGGGGCCGAATAGAGGTTGCTCAGGGTTGAGCTGGCCTCCACCTCAGTGGGATAGCCCAGGTCGAGCGCCCAACAGATGGGGTCCATGATGTGGCAGGCCATATCGCCCAGGGCGCCCGTTCCGAAGTCGTACCATCCGCGCCAGTTCCAGGGCAGATAGACCGAGTTGTAGGGACGCTTCACGGCCGGGCCCAGCCAGAGGTCCCAGTCGAGTGTATCGGGCACGGGCATCTCCTCGGTAGGCAGGTTCAGGCCTTGGGGCCAGATGGGGCGGTCGGTCCAGCAATGAACCTCCCGTACCTCGCCAATCTCGCCTGCCCATATCCATTCGGCTATGCGACGGCACCAGTCGAACGAGTTGCCCTGGTTGCCCATCTGAGTGGCAACCTTGTACTTCTTGGCCAGCCGGGCCAGCAAGCGCGACTCATATACCGAGTGGGTGAGCGGCTTCTGGCAATACACATGCTTGCCCAGCGTTATTGCGTGAGCCGAGATGCAGGCATGAGTGTGGTCGGGCGTGGCAACCAGAATGGCATCTATGTCCTTGCCCATCTGGTCGAACATTACGCGCCAGTCCTTGAAGCGGCGGGCATTCGGATAGTCGCGGAATGTCTTGTCGGCATACTTCCAATCCACATCGCACAGGGCCACGATGTTCTCCGAGGCCATGTTCTTGAGGTTGCGCCGCCCTACCCCGCCGATACCTATACCGGCTATGTTCAGTTTGTCGCTTGGGGCAGTATGGCCAAAGCGCCGTCCGAGCACCGTGCTGGGCACAATCATCATGCCCAGGGTGGCAGCCCCACTTGTCTTGATGAAACTCCGTCTGGATATGTTCTTACTCATAGTGCTTATAAATATAAAGATGTGTTTTTACGCTTTTTACAGGTCAAAATTAAGCATTTTCCGGCACAATCCTGTAAGTTGCTGCCTATTTTAACATTAAATTAACATAATTCGTTGCATCCTGGGCAGGCCATTCAGGACTTCTGCATCATGAAGGGTATCTTCCCAGACCGCGGTGAGCAGTAAAAAAGCCTTCTATGTGCTGAGGCGGCCTGGCAGGAGGGAAAATAGCATCGGATGCACAACTGAATGCCAGCAGGAAGGCAAAAATAATACAAGCACAGAAAGCAGGAGAAGAAAAAGGCTCACCTTCTTACACTATTTTTGCAAAATAGTTGTCAGTTATTATAATAATTCATAAATTTGCAGGGCCGTTCCACTTAAAAAGCAAGTGGATTGGCCCCGAAAAGTAGGATATAATATTTATAATGTAATAAACCGACAACATGAACAATCAGAATGCTCAATCCCAGAAGATGACGCAGTACAGATGGGTCATCTGTGGTATGCTGTTCCTGGCTACCACCATCAACTACATGGACCGCCAAGTGCTGTCCCTGACGTGGAAGGACTTTATTGCCCCCGACTTTCACTGGAGCGATACGGACTATGGTAATATAGCTGCCGTCTTCGCCATCGTCTATGCCATTGCCAACCTGTTCTCGGGCCGCTTCATGGACTGGATTGGCGTGAAGCGGGGCTACCTGTGGGCCATAGGCATCTGGTCGCTGGGCGCCTGCATGCATGCCCTGTGCGGCCTGGCCACGATGTGGCACCTGAACCTGGGCAGCACCCAGGAGATGATAGCTGCCACGGGCGACGTGGCGCTGGCCGTAAGCACGGTGAGCACGTACTGCTTCATGATCTCGCGCTTCGTGCTTGGCCTGGGCGAGAGCGGCAACTTCCCCGCTGCCATCAAGGTGACGGCCGAGTACTTCCCCATGAAGGACCGCGCCTATGCCACCAGCATCTTCAACAGCGGCAGTACCATCGGTGCCCTGGTGGCTCCGCTCACCATCCCCCTGCTGGCCCGCTACTTCAAGAACCTGGGCGTGGGCAACGGATGGGAGATGGCCTTCATCATCATAGGCGCCCTGGGCTTCCTGTGGCTCGGCGCGTGGATATTCATCTACCAGAAGCCGGAGGAGAGCAAGCACGTCAACCAGGCAGAGCTGGCCTACATACACCAGGATGATGCCGTGAAGGCCGCTGATGATGCCGTGAAGGCTACCGACCAGGCAGAACAGGCCGCCGGCGAGGCAAGACCGGGGGCTGACGAGAAGCCGATTCCCTTCCTGAAGTTCTTCACCTTCCCGCAGACGTGGGCCATCTTCCTGGCCAAGCTGGTGACGGACGGCGTGTGGTGGTTCTTCCTGTTCTGGACTCCGGCCTACATTTCGGATGTGTACGGCCTGCCCTCGGACAATCCCACGGCCATGCTGCTCATATTCGTACTCTATGCCATCACTATGCTGGCCATCTACGGCGGCAAGCTGCCCACCATCATCATGAACCGCACGGGCCTGCATGCCTACGACGCCCGACTGCGCGCCATGCTCATCTTTGCCGTCGTGCCCCTGCTGGCCCTGTTCGCCCAGCCCCTGGGTGCATACAGCTACTGGTTCCCCGTCATCATCATAGGCTTGGCGGGAGCGGCCCACCAGTCGTGGTCGGCCAACCTGTTCTCCGTTGCCAGCGACCTGTTCCCGAAGAAGGCTGTGGGCACGATGACGGGCATCAACGGCATGGCCGGCGGCATAGGCAGCTACTGCATCAACAAGTACAGCGGACAGCTCTTCGACTACGCCGACCAGACGCAGATGGCCTTCCTGGGCTTCCAGGGCAAGCCGGCGGGATACTTCATCGTCTTCTGCTACTGCGCCATAGCCTACGTGCTGGGCTGGATATGCCTGAAGGTGCTGGTGCCCAGATACAAGGCTGTAAAGTATTAACGGATAGTACCATATAATCAATTATACATCGATATGAAGAATCTATTTGACATCAGCGGCCAGGTGGTGGTTATCACCGGTGGCTGCGGCATCCTGGGCCGGAACATCGCCCACTACCTAATTGAACAGGGAGCCAAGGTGGTCATCTTGGACCGCGTGGAGGAGCAGGGAAAACAGTTGGAGACCGAGCTGAACGCGAAGGGAGAGGCGCTCTTCCTGATGACCGACGTACTGAAACGCGAGGTGCTCGAGCAGAACCGCGAGCAGATTGTGGCCCGCTTCGGCACCATCAACATCCTGCTGAATGCTGCGGGCGGTAACATGGGCGGGGCCACGATTGCCCCGGACAAGACGTTCCTGGACCTCGACCTGGATGCATTCAAGAAGGTGGTGGAGCTGAACCTTTTCGGCACAGTCATCCCCACCCAGGTGTTCGTCCCCGTAATGGCCGAGAACGGCAAGGGCGCCATCGTGAACTTCTGCTCCGAGAGCGCGCTGCGACCCCTGACACGCGTGGTGGGCTACGGCGCTGCAAAGGCGGCTATTGGCAACTACACAAAGTATATGGCTACCGAGCTGGCCACGAAGTTCAGTCCCGAGCTGCGCGTGAACGCCATCGTGCCGGGCTTCCTGCTGACCAACCAGAACCGCTCGCTGCTGACCAACGAGGACGGCTCGCTGACGGCGAGGGCCAAGACCATCATTGCACATACGCCCGCCGGACGGTTCGCCGAGCCCGAAGAGCTGTTCGGCACCATCCACTACCTCATCAGCGATGCCAGCAGCTTCGTCACCGGCGTGCTCAGCGTTGTCGACGGCGGCTTCGACGCCTTCTCCATTTGAACCTTGAACTTTGAACTTTAAACTTTCCCCCATGTATCTATGTGAACAAAGTTTCCGCTGGTATGGGCCCAACGACCCAGTCAGCCTGCAGGACATCCGCCAGGCAGGAGCCACAGGCGTAGTGACTGCCCTGCACCATATCCCGAACGGCCAGGTATGGTCGCGCGAAGAGATTCTCAAGCGTAAACAGACGGTGGAGGACGCCGGACTGAGGTGGGCCGCCGTGGAGAGCGTGCCCGTACACGAGCATATCAAGACGCAGACGGGAGACTTCCAGAAGTACATCGACAACTACCGGCAGAGCCTCGTCAACCTGGGCGAGTGCGGCATCGACGTAGTCACCTACAACTTCATGCCCGTGCTGGACTGGACGCGCACCAACCTCTCCTACGAGATGCCCGACGGCAGCCGCGCCCTGCGCTTCGAGCGCGCAGCGTTCGTGGCCTTCGACCTCTTCATCCTGCGCCGTCCGGGAGCGGAGAAGGAGTACTCGGCCGAGGAGCAGGCACGGGCCAAGGCCCGCTACGACCAGATGGACCAGGCCGAGATAGAGCTCATCACGCGCAACATGATTGCCGGACTGCCGGGGTCGGAGGAGAGCTTCACGCTGGAGCAGTTCCAGCGGGAGCTTGACAGGTACCGCGACATCACGCCGGAGCGCCTGCGCCAGAACCTCATCTACTTCCTCAGCCAGGTGTGCCCCGCCGCCGAGCAGGCTGGCGTGCGCCTGGTCATCCACCCCGACGACCCGCCAATGTCCATCCTGGGCCTGCCGCGCATCATGAGCACGGCCGACGACTTCCAGGCCATCATCGACGCCGTGCCCAGCAGGGCCAACGGCCTGTGCCTCTGCACCGGCTCCTTCGGCGTGAGCCCCCGGAACGACCTGCCCGACATGATGCGCCGCTTCTGGGACCGCATCGACTTCGTACACCTGCGCAGCACGCAGCGCGACGCCGACGGCAACTTCTACGAGGCCAACCACCTGGAGGGCGACGTGCCCATGTACGAGGTGATGAAGGCCTTCCTGGAGATACAGCAAAGGCGGCAGAAGAGCATCGTCATGCGCCCAGACCACGGGCACCAGATGTGCGACGACCTGCGCAAGAAGACCAATCCCGGCTACAGCTGCATAGGCCGCCTGCGCGGGCTGGCCGAGCTGCGCGGACTGGAATGGGGCATTGCCAAGAGCATGGGCCTCAAGTAACCGACTCTTGAACGCCTGGAGCAGCGAGAGCCATCGGAAGCTTGCTTACGAATGGCCAAGTCGTGACAGGCGAAGACCGTAGGTCAACTTTAACCTTTTGAACCTTTTGAACCTTTCATTATGAAACCATTTATGGACAAGGACTTCCTGCTGCAGACCGAGACGGCCAGGAAGCTTTATCACGAGGAGGCAGCCGGGCTGCCCATCATAGACTACCACTGCCACCTCGACCCCCGCATGGTGGCCGACGACCACCGCTTCGCCAGCATCACCGAGCTCTGGCTGGGCGGCGACCACTACAAGTGGCGCGCCATGCGCACCAACGGCATCGACGAGCATTACATCACGGGCCAGGCCAGCGACTGGGAGAAGTTCCAGAAGTGGGCCGAGACCGTGCCCTACTGCATGCGCAACCCGATATACCACTGGACGCACCTGGAGCTGCGCACCGCCTTCGGCATCGACAAGCTGCTGAACCCCGCCAACGCCCGCGACATCTACGAGGAGTGCAACGAGAAGCTCAGCCGGCCCGAGTACAGCGCACGGGGGCTGATGCGCCGATACCGGGTGGAGACCGTCTGCACCACCGACGACCCCGCCGACTCGCTGGAATACCACCGCCGGACGCGCGAGAGCGGCTTCGAGGTGAAGATGCTGCCCACCTGGCGGCCCGACAAGGCCATGGCCATAGAGGACCCCGCCGCCTACCGACAGTACATCGAGCGCCTGGGGGCCGCGGCCGACTGCGCCATCGTAAGCTACAACAGCCTGATCGACGCCCTGCAGAGGCGCCACGACTTCTTCGACCAGATGGGCTGCCGCCTCTCCGACCACGGCATCAACGAGTTCTACGCCGAGCCGTTCACCCAGGCCGAGGTGGAGGCCATCTTCCAGAAGGTGCTCTCCGGTAAGGCACCGACGCAGCAGGAGGTATGGACGTTCCGCTCCGCCCTGATGCTCGACTTCGGGCGCCAGGATGCCCGCGCCGGCTGGACGCAGCAGTTCCACTACGGCCCCATCCGCAACAACAACACGAAGATGATGCGCCTGCTGGGCCCCGACACGGGATACGACTCCATCGGCACGCCCGACGTGGCCGCCAGCCTGGCCCGATTCCTCGACCGCCTATGCCTGGAGGGCAACCTGGCCAAGACCATCCTCTACTGCATCAACCCCGCCGACAACGAGATGCTGGCCACCATGATAGGCAACTTCCAGGAGGCTCCCGTCCCCGGCAAGCTGCAGTTCGGCAGCGGATGGTGGTTCAACGACCAGAAGGACGGCATGGAGCGGCAGATGAATGCCCTGTCCGTGCTGGGGCTGCTGAGCCGCTTCGTGGGCATGCTCACCGACAGCCGCTCGTTCCTCTCCTACCCGCGCCACGAGTACTTCCGCCGCACGCTGTGCAACCTGCTGGGCAACGACGTGGAGCAGGGCGAGCTTCCCGAGGAGGAAATGCCGCGCATCCGCGAGATGGTGCGCGACATCTGCTACTGGAACGCCAAGCGATACTTCCAGTTCTGACCGCCCTGCTGCGCCACGCAACGGCGCCGGCTGAGGATTTACCCCTAGACGACAGAATGAAGATAATGACGCTCACAAGATGCATCTACGCCGCCCTGCTGGCCTGCCTCTCTGGTCAGGGGGCGGCTGCCCAAGGCACCGACGGGACTGAGGCCCAGAGGGAACTGCTCGAACTGCGCAGGGACATGACGGACAAGACCGTGGCCCTGAACCCCGTGACGGATTTCGACTGCGCCGACCCCTCGGTGGTGAGGATTGGCCAGTGGTTCTACTGCTTCATGACGGGCTATCCCGTCAAGATATACCGCAGCCGCGACCTCTGCAACTGGACTTACTACCGCGACATGTTCCCCGGCCCCACGCCGCACGACCCCTACGGCGACGGCCAGCCCGACCCCATGCACACCGGCGCCGGCGAGCAGAACATCAACTACTGGGCACCCAGCGCGGCTGTCATCAAGGGCAAGCTGGTGGTGTACCTCACCCTCTTCGTCTCGATGCAGAACGACCGCCAGGTAGTCTGCGTGGCCGAGGACATCGATAGCCCCTTCCGGTATGCCAACACGCTGAACGTGGGTACGCCCGAACATCCCACGCCGCAGGACGGGCAGTACTTCCGCGACGACGATGGGCGACACTATCTCGTCTATGGCGACGTCAACAGCAAGGGCAACTACATACGCGAGCTGGACAAGGACGGGCTACGCTATGCCAAGGGCAGCGAGCCGCACTACATCACCACGGCCTACGAGGGCGGATACATCTACAAGCACAAGGGCCTCTACTATTACTTCTGCTCCAGGAACTACTACAACAGCCACGAGTACACGCTCTGCATGAGCACGTCGAGCCAGCTGCTCAGCGGATGGAGCGAGCCCCAGCCCGTGCTGACATCCGAGAGCGCCGACGCCATACTGAACGGCGCGGGCCACAACGGAGAGATCATAACCGACCGCGACGGGCGCATGTTCATGCCAATGCACGCCCACTGCGAGGGACTACTGCCCCGCCCCGGCAACTACCGGCCCCGCCCGATGATACTGATGGAGCTGCAGGAACGCAACGGGCGCCTCACCTTCGTCGACCACAAGGGCAGGCCCGCCAGGCATCCCCAATGGCTCGTCCGCGCTCCAAGGTTCTGAGGCTGGAAAGAGCTTCGCCGGAGGCCCCGGCACGGCAGCGACGGCAATATAGGCGGACGGAGATGGACCGACGGGAGGAACATCTTCGTCCGCTTTCTTTATTTTTTTACGGAAAACAATTGCAGGATGAAAAACTTTTTGTATATTTGTAGCCGGAAAGACGCTCCAGACCTCTACGCCCAGCCTGTACGTTACCAAGCAGCCTGAGGCCCAATTCGCCATCTTCAAGTTCACCGTCAAGGAAGCTGGTAGTGAGTCACTCATTCAAGTCTCGGCCCTTACTATTAACATTAATGGGCTGGATTACAACATCGCTTACTATCTCGGCACTGAAATGACATACCCGAGCACACTCTATGTAGCCCTGCCCGCCACCAGCAACCAGACAGTCAGCTTCTCTGCCAAATACGGTAAGAAAAGCTACACTTGCTCTAAAGACAACGTGAGCTTTGAAAAAGGCTACTACTACCAGAGCACGCTGAAGATGAATCCTGCTCCCACGCTCAACCTTACCGACCCCAAGGTGGGTCAAGTCATCTGCAGCGACGGCAAGAACTATGATGTAGGCAGTGTGCCGGCGGGGCTGACCAAAGTGGCTATGATAGGGAGAGTAAGCACGGATGAATCTTTAAGTAGCATGGCTATCTCCCTGACCGGCAATACTCGCCAAGTGAGTGCGTTTGAGGCCAGTGAAATAGCAAAGTGCACTACGCCCGCCTTCACTGGTGCCTATTGGGATCTGGGTTGGGGATGGAAAGGTGCGTTCTTGGCCTGTCGCGTGGATGGCGACGCTACTACTTCCAGCGATGATATGAGTCCCATATATGGCTTCAAGGCCAAGATGGAGGCCGCTGGATATTCATGGCCGTCGGGTCGTTATTGGATAGGGCCGGATCTAGGGCAAGAAATGACTATCAACCTGAACGGCGGCAATGCCCAAGCAACGTTCAAGGAAAATATAATTTCTACCGAAGAAGAAATTGGCACTGCCGGTTACATTCCATGCCTCTATTTCTGACGTATAATGACGGGGACGGCTCTTCCGACCCGTCCCGCCTTGCCAGGCGATGCAGCCGGCTCACGGTTCCGCCCTTGTGGCGACCACAAACCCGTGCAGACGAGGCCGGGGCGACCTTGTGGCGACCACAAACCCCTGCAGACGAGGCCGGGGCGACCTTGTG
>CAMJQA010000032.1 GCA_946407895.1 uncultured Prevotellaceae bacterium | reverse complement strand
CAAGGTCCTGGTTAAGTGAGCATAAGGCACTGGAGCGACGGCAATTACTGCCATAGCTACAGAAAAGCATAGCAATGAAAGAAGGATGTGCCTCTTTCGGCACATCCTTCTTTTTTTGTGCAAAGCCCCGACTTTCTCAAGCTGGGGCTTTGCTATATCCCAAGGTTTTCGTACCTTTGTGCTGTGATACGAACCATATATATAATAATAATGTGCGGGCGCACGCGTATGCGGAGCACTTTGCGCTGCTGGCTGACTGCCATAGCATACTGCGTCGCCTTGATTGCGCAGGGTCAGCCGTCGTACTTCGTCGATGGCTTTCACGGGGGCATCTATGGTCACTACCCCACTCCCTGGTACACAGACTTCATGCTGAACCAGCTGGAGGAGCATCCCGAATGGTGTATCAACCTGGAACTGGAGCCTGAGACATGGGACAGCGTCAGACAACAGACCCCCGAGGCCTATGCCCGCTTCTGCCAGGCGATGCGGGGAGGAGAGCGCATTGAGGTGGTGAATCCCACATACGCCCAGCCCTACCTGTTCAATATCAGCGGAGAGAGCATCATCCGCCATTTCCAGTACGGCATGAGGAAGTTGCGCGAACACTTCCCCGGCCTCACCTTCTACACCTACTCGTCCGAGGAGCCATGCTTCACCAGCTGTCTGCCTCAGTTGCTCGGGCAGTTAGGATTTCGCTATGTGGTGCTCAAGAACCCCGATACATGCTGGGGCGGATATGCCGACACGGGCGGCGGACAATTTGTATGGTGGACAGGTGCCGACGGAAGCACTATGCCCTGCGTGCCCCGCTACGACTGCGAGGCGCTGCAGCCCGGCTCCACCTGGCAGACCACAGCCTGGAAGAACTCGGATGCCTACCTCCGAGCCTGCCGGCAGGCCGGCATCCGCCACCCGGTAGGGATGTGCCTGCAGGATGCAGGATGGAAGGGCGGACCGTGGATTGGCACAGGAAGCCAGGTCGGCAACGGCTCTCGCTACACGCTCTGGCGCGACTATTTCCAGCAGCACCTCTGCGAAGGGGAGTGGCCTCGACGACGTTTCTCGCAAGACGATTTCCACGTCTCGCTGATGTGGGGCAGCGCCGTCCTGCAGCGTATTGCCCGGCAGGTGAGAGATATGGAGAACCGCCTGGTGGAGGCAGAGAAGATGGATGCCCTGACGGGGTTGGAAAACGGTTTCCAAGCCAACCAGGAGGAGCTGGACCTGATGTGGCATGAGCTGATGCTCTGCCAGCATCACGACTCGTGGATAGTCCCCTACAACAAGCTACGGGGAGAGCAGACGTGGGCCGAGATGATTGCCGGGCAATGGGGCCAGACGTTTTACGAGACGCTGCAGCAGCACACCCACTCCGTGCTGAAGGCCTCCGGTGCGGCACACGACATGAGCAGAAGCACCCGATACATACGCATCTTCAACACCTCGGCACAGCCCCGGAGCGAAGTAATTGCCATATCGCTCCCCGCCGGGATGCAAGGCAAACAGCTGACGCTTACCGACGCTTCCGGCCGGCAGGTGACGACGACAGAGGAGGACGGCCGCCTCAGCTTCGTGGCGCAGCTTCCGGCCTTCGGCTATGCCACCTACCGATGCCGCACAGGAAACCGCAATAGTACTGCCCAGAAGAAAGAACGCATTGCGCCGGCTGATGAGACACGTTCCTCCCGGCGGCGAGACACGCTCCTCCCGGAGGAGTCGCTCGCTGTGCTGGAAAACAGCCTATACCGCCTGGAGATTGACATGGGGCGGGGAGGCACCCTGCGCCACCTGATTCTGAAGCAGCAAGGCGGGCGCGACTTGGTGGACTCCACCTCGCAGTATCGCTTTGGCGAACTGCGGGGCTACTTCCCTGCCGCTGGCCGTTTCTGTTCGTCTGCAGAGCGTGGCGTGCAGGAAGTGCTGCGCATCCAGGATGGACCGGTGCAGCAGCTCGCCCTGCAGGGCCAGATCGCAGGCACGCCCTACACGATGCACATCCTCCTGCACGAGGGAAGCCCCCTCATCCGCATCAGGCTCAACATCCAGTGGCCGCGCGATGTGCGAATCGGCGAACCATACGAAGCCGATTGGAAACAGCCCCGACGCGCCTTCTACGATACTCGCTACATGCTCAGTGCCCTGTTCCCGGCAGCCATCCCGAAACCCCGCCTCAGCAAGGATGCACCCTTCGATGTCTGCGAAAGCCGGCAGGCCTCCACCTTCTACAACCGCTGGGATTCCATTCGCCACAACATCATCCTGCACTGGGTGGACCTGAGCGCCGACGACAGAAGCACGGGCCTGGCCCTGCTATCCGACCATACCACATCCTATTCCTACGCCCCCGACTATCCGCTGGCCCTCACCGTGCAATATGCCGGACCTGGTCTGTGGGGCCGCCAGTACCCCACCCACGGCAGCACGGATCTAAGCCTTGCCCTCTATCCTCACACAGGAGACTGGGAGCAGGCAGGCGTGCCCCGGCAGAGCGAGTCGTGGAACACGCCGCCGCCCGCCTGCGCCTTCTACCGCAAAGCGGCGCTCCGCAACCAGAGTTTCCTGCAGGCCGACGACAATCGCCTCGTGCTCTCTGCCGCATGGTTCAGCGACGGGGCACTCCACCTACGCCTCTACAATTCCAGCCGGCAGGCCGTGAGCAGCCGCCTCCGCATCGGCCTGCCCGCAACGGAGCTGACCGAAGAAAACCTTCTTGGGCAGGGCGGGGCAACCCTCCCGCTTACTGCCCGCGGAAAGGAATGCGAAACTACCGTAAGCCTGCCTCCCTTCGGCATCCGCACCTATCGCCTTTGCTTGGACTAAGCAGGTGCTGAGGATGTTGATGATTCTGTTCATGTTCATTTCTGTTTTTAATTTGGTTTGTCTATACATTATTATATTATATGTTACTTGCGGAAGAGCCGTACCAACAGTATGACCATGATGATGAACACCACCAGGTAGCCCAAACCGATGGGAATGGAAAACCACAGCGAAGGAAAAATCGGGCAACGCAATATTTTTTCTGAAAAAGGAAGAAAAATTCTTCCCGGCAGGGTGTTTTTTCCCCTGCGCCCCGAAGAATTTTCCGTTCAAGGACTTGAAACGTACGTTCAAAGACCTGAAACATACGTTCAAGGACCTGAAACATACGTTCAAAGTCTTTGAACGGAAAATTAACGCAGGGATAGGGATTTTTGGAAGCGGAGAAAGAAGAAAAAGAAGGTGAGATAAGCAAATTAGAAACAAGTTTTATTTGCATTATCTCTCGTTTATGCGTACCTTTGACCTGCGGTCGAAAGTACTATCGCTCGGATAAACAAAATTAAAATGATTTTTCTTTTGCTTGTTCCTCGCTTATTCGTATTTTTGCAGGGAGAAATGCGTATTTTAAATTATGAAGAAGGTTTTAATGATGGCTGCGGCAGCCCTGGTGCTGCTGAGTGCCTGCTCCCCGAAGGAAGAGCGGAGCAGGGCCGACTACCCGGAATGGGAATACACGAAGATAAAGAGACAGCTGACGAACGGATGGAACACCTGGGACTCGCGAAGCATACTGACGCAGGTCTATGCCGAGAACAAGACGGGCATACGACTGTCGCTCGTAGACGAGCAGGGAGTGGAGCGCGACCAGACGCGCATTGGCGACATGAGTCACGACGCTCCGCGCGTGCACCCCTACGACCATACCTACGACGGCCGGTATTGCGAGGCCGACTTCAGCTGGCACAACATACACATGAAGATGCGCTGCACAGCCCAGGGGAACCGACTGGTGATGCTGCTCACCCCCACCGAAGAGGGCAACCAGGGATGCATAAAGGTGAGGCCCGGACGGATATGGGAGGGCATACAGACGAGCGGCGGAGCCAACATGGAGGAGGACCACTTCGTGCTGCGCTCGATGATGGGCACCGAGCTGCTGCCGGGCCGCGTAAGGGGGGCCGGCGTGCAGTTCTTCCCGGGCGGCGAACAGGGCTACTACCTGTGCCAGGCCGATGCCCCCATAGTGATAAGCACCGGGCAGGACATCAGCGC
Organism: uncultured Prevotellaceae bacterium; assembly: GCA_946407895.1. GTDB lineage: Bacteria > Bacteroidota > Bacteroidia > Bacteroidales > Bacteroidaceae > Physcousia. The sequence continues at coordinate 34,058 of CAMJQA010000032.1, read as the reverse complement.
CGAGGAGGCCGAGCAGCTGATGCAGCAGACAAAGCAGGACATTGAGCGCGAGGAACGCCAGCGCTGGGGCGACAACTACGAGATTCACCGGGCCATGCAGAGCGTGCTGGGATGGGACACGGTATATGACCCCTCGGAAGACATCGTCGTATCGCCTGTGAACCGCAACTGGTGTATGACCAGCTCGGGTACCAGCAGCCTGACGGGCGGATACGTCCTCTTCGACTGGGACACCTACTTCGCCAGCGAGATGCTTGCCCTTGACAGCCGCGAACTGGCCTACTGCAACCTGATTGAGATAACGCGGGCGGTAGACAAGTGCGGCTTCGTGCCCAACTTCACCTGCTCCAACGATGCCGCCTCCTACGACCGCTCGCAGCCGCCCGTGGGCAGCCGCGCCGTATGGGAGGTCTATCGGCGGTGGGGCGACCGCTGGCTGCTGGAGCTGCTCTATCCCCGCCTGCTCAGATGGAACGAGTGGTGGACCGAGAACCGGCTGGCCGACGGACTGCTGTGCTGGGGCTCCACGCCCAGGAACGGCATGCCCTATCAGGACGAGCGCTATGCCTTCCAGCAGGGTCTCTACGAGAGCGGGCTGGACAACGCGCACGTCTATGACAACGCCGAGTTCCTGCTGGACCGCAACATACTGTGCTACAATGACGTAGGGCTGAGCGCCCTGTATGTGATGGACTGCCGCTACCTGGCCCTGATAGCCCGGGAGCTGGGCCTCAAGGCCGATGCCCGCACCATAAAGAAGCGCGGAGAGCAGTTTGCCAGCAACCTGCAGCAGCTGTGGAGCGAGGAGAAGGGCATCTTCCTGTGCCGCGACCTGCGCAACGGAGAGCTGGTGAACGAGATGGACCCCACAAACTTCTACCCCATGCTGGCCCAGGTGGCCACGAAGGAACAGGCCCGCCGAATGGTGGAGGAGCACCTGCTGAACGAGGAGGAGTTCTGGGGCGAATGGGTGATTCCGTGCAGCCCGCGCAACTCGAAGGCCTTCCAGGACAACGACTACTGGCGGGGCCGCATCTGGGGACCCACGAACTATCTGGTCTATCTGGGGCTGGAGAACTACGACTTCCCCGAGGTGAGGGAGCAGTTTGCCGAGAAGTCGAGGCGGCTGCTGCTGAAGGACTGGCTGGTGCAGGGCTACGTCTATGAGAACTGGAACGCCACTACGGGCCAGGGAGACGATGTGGGCAGCAGCGACCGCTTCTACCACTGGGGCGCCTTGCTGGGCTACATCAGCATGATGCACCAGAGGTAAGGTTCAAGGTTTCAACAAGCTGATGCGGATGGTGTGCTTGCCCTCGGTGAGCGCGAGCCGGTCTGCGGTAATACTGCGACCGTCGAGCGTGGCGGCCTGGTAGCGCCAGGGAATCCGAACGTCGGCAATGGACTCGCGGGGAACCTCAATCTGCCAAATGAGTTGAGAGCCCTTGAGGCGGTAGCTGACGGCAACCGGGCCTGCTACCGTCTGGAACGAGAGGCTGCAATGGCTGAACATCTTTACACTCGGATGAACCGCAAAGCGCCGCCATGCCCCGGCTGTGGGATATACGCCCAGCATGCGCGAGGGCAGTACGGCCAGCGGACCGCCGCTCCATGCATGATTGACCGAACCGCCGTCGCCGACAACCTTGCCTCCGAAACCCCAGCCTTCGAAGAGCGTATCAAAGTCTGGCTGGTTCACGCTGAAGGCGTAGCGCCGGTGGGTACGCTCCAGGGCATAGTCCTCGTGCCCAATCATGAAGAGCGCCTCCATAACGTACTTTTCCATGTAGGGACTAGCATGCTCCTCCTGGCGCAGGACCTCATAGAGGGCTTCGTACTTATCCTGCCCCGCTACGCCCGACAGTATGGCCAGGGCCTGTACGCGGTCGTCGGTGGAGTCGCGGTAGGCCGGGTCGCGATAGGCCTGGCCCGTCCAGCATTGGGCATTGATTGCCTTGCCGATTTCCTGCACACGGCTATGGTAGGCCTGGGCTTCGACGGGATGCCCCAGCACCTGGGCCATGTAGCCAGCCCCCTCAAGGGCCAGTACGTACCACAGGGCCTGCAGCAGGTGCATGTCCTTGTTCTCGCCCCAGTCGCCCCAGTTCCAGTCTCCCTTGCGATACAGAGGCATGCCCTGGTCGTCTGTGTCATACAGGGCCAGGTATCGGCGGACGGCGGGGTAGGCATGGCGCAAGGTCTCCAGGTCGCCCGTATTGAGGTAGTACGTCCAGATGCCATATCGCCCTACGGCTGCAAGCATCTGGCAGGGCAGTTCTCCGTTGTGAATGCCCGGGATGGGAGCACCTATCTTGCCGTCGGGCCGTTGCCAGTCCACAAGTTCCCAGATGCCTTTGCGCACAAGGCTGTGCAGGGAGGGGGAGTAGGTGTAGAAGCATTCTCCGAGGATGGTGACGATGTCGCCCCACCACTGGGCCCTTTCCCGGTCGGGGCAGTCAAAGAAGGTATCGCGGGCATTTACATAAATGGTGCGCACACCCTTCTTCCATAAGAGGTTGAAGAACGGGTCGCTGCACGAGAACGTTCCCACAGGGTCGGTATCGAAACCCGATTCGCGGTAGGCCAGGCTCTTTACTTCGGCTCCATGCTCAACGGTAAGCTTTATCGTCAGCCCGTTGAGCCATCCAAGGGATTCATATTGCTGGTGGCCAGGACGCGTGATATACTCAGCCCGCAGGCATTCTACACCGACAACAGCATGGTCCGTTTCGATGAGTACGCGGTGGCCGCCCGTCTTGTCGCTAATGGTCAGGATGGGCGTCATTTGCATGTTATGCGGCAGACGGGCGATGACGGTATCGCACTCGGGTCCGCGGCGCGTTTTGAACCGGATGGTCTTCTTGCCATAGTTGCGCCACTGTGGTATGGGGCGCGGACGCAACGTACCCAACTGATTCTCCGTGCGTACGGCGGGAACGAAGCCGTCGGGCTGTTCCTGTGTCTGCCAGCCCTCGATATCATGGCGCGCATCAAAGCGTATGCTCGACTCAGACAGGCGGTAGTTGGGTTCCGGAACGTCGGCTATGCCATAGGCTGGATGCATACGGCACAGCCACCTCTCATCACTTTCGAGCTTGAGCTCCGGGCAATTGAACTGGAGCTGGGCCATACCGCTGTCCTTATGCGACATACCGTCCTTTCCGAAATGCCAGAGCAGTATGGCTATCTGGTTCTTACCCTGGCGCAGGTACGGAGTGAGCTCAACCTCATCCCTATATGCGGCATTGGGACTCGGACCACGCTTCAGGCCGCCTTCGAAGACAACCAGCTGGCCGTTAACCCACAACCAGTACTTGCTATCGGCAGCGATAGTGGCAACCGCCTGGCGAGGCACTAAGTCAACCATTACGTCGCGACGGAAGGCAATCCATTCATTCACGCCCTGGGGACGCGCCTCCCGGCTGGTAATCGTCTGGACTTCAGCACGAACCTGCATGCTGATGCTGAGCATTGCAATCAGGATAAGAGATAGCTTCTTCATAATGACATTTTTGGGATTACTTCTGTAACCTGATATCGGCCGAGCTGGCTCCTACCATGATGCGCGGGAGACCGTCTGGGACGACGAACTTCTTCTGCTTGTCGCTCCAGTAGCGGAGGTCTTCGCGGCGCAGCTGGATGCTGACCCTGCGCGATTCACCCCGGCGCAGACGGACTCGCTGGAAGCCGCGCAGTTCCTTGATGGGAGACTTGCCCTCGTATTCCGGCAGGCGGGTATAGACCTGGGCAACCTCGTCGCCATCGTACTGACCGGTGTTCTTCAATGTGAAGGAGACGTTGACCGTCTGGCCTCCGTCCTGAACATCGAGGTCGGAATACTGGAAACTGGTATAGCTCAAACCAAACCCGAAGGGATACAGCACAGGACCCTCGAAGTACTTGTAGGTACGCTTGGTGATATCATAGTCATCAAAGGGAGGCAGGTCGTCCAGGCTCTTGTAGTAAGTAAGCGGCAGGCGTCCCGCAGGATTGTACTTCCCGAAGAGTACCTCGGCTACAGCCGTGCCGCCCTTTTCGCCCGGGTACCAGGCATTCACTATGGCGGGCAGGTTCTCCTGCTCCCAGGTAAGAGCCAGCGAGCTGCCGGCCACCACAACAAGCACTATGTTGGGGTTGATGGCATATATTTCCTTGAGGAACTCCTGCTGGTCCTGAGGCAGGCTGATGCTGGTGCGGTCCTGACCCTCGCGCTCGATAGTCTTGTTGATACCCATTACGGCCACTACGGCATCGCTCTTCCTGGCCAGGCGGCGAGCCTCCTCATACAGGGCAGAGCGGTCTTTCCGGGCTGATTCGGGCAGCGTCCAATACAACTTGGCCCGGGGCTGCTCCCAGTCGGAATGGTAGAACTCGGCCTTGAGGGTATAGTCGCGACCAGCCTCCAGCTGGACTTTAACCTGGTTTGCCCTTACGGGGTTGTCGCCCCAGTTTCCAAACAGAGGCTTGCCGTCCAGCTCGACGCGGAAGGCATTCTTGGCATCGAAGTTGAGGGTGTACTCCCCGCTTACGGGCGGACGCAGCGTACCGGTCCAACGTACGCTAATGGGCGATTCGGGAATGAAGGGGTCGGGAGCCTGATTGGCGGGCTCCAGGTTGATCCATCCATCTTGCCGCACAGCGGGTTCCCCCTCGAGCGATGCTCCGCTGAAGTATTCAGCTTTCAGGCCCCGGGGGAAGTATTCTGGACTGATAATCTCCTTCTGGTCATTGACTGAGCGCCAGGGTGCATAACTCACCTTCACGGACTTACCGGCCATTGCCTTTATGCCGTCCAGGATAGACACGGGAGCAGAAGCGGGCACGCCGCTGTAGTCGCCAAACTCGCACTGCCCGGCATTGATGCCCACGACAGCCAGCTTGCGCACCTTGCCCTTGCTGAGCGGCAGCATTCCACCCTCGTTCTTCAGCAGTACGATGGCCTCGCGGGCAGCCTGAAGTGCAAACTGCTGGTGCTTCTGGCAACCGATGACATCGGCAGGAATCTTCGTGTAGGGACAGCTCTCGGGCTTGTCAAAGAAACCCAGTTTCATGCGAGCCGTAAGGATACGACGAGCGGCACGGTTGATGTCCTCGTCGGTCACCATTCCCATCTCATAAGCCTTATGCAAGGGTTCGGTATATGCATCGTCTCCGCATTCCAGGTCGAGGCCGGCCTTGAGGGCAAGAGTAGCAGCCGTCATCTTTTCCTTGACGAAGTGATGGCCCGAACGGATGAGCGAGACACCGCCACAGTCGGAAACCACATAGCCCTTGAAGCCCCAGTCATCGCGCAGCACCTTAGTGAGCAGCCAGGGATTGGCTGTGCAGGGAATGCCGTTGATGGCATTGTAGGCTGACATGATGGACTGTGCGCCACCGCGACGAATACAAGCTTCGAAGCCCGACAGATAGTATTCGCGCAACTGCTTCTCAGGAATCTCGGCATTGCACTCGAAGCGGTTGTGCTCCTCATTGTTGGCGGCAAAGTGCTTAGGCGTGGAGACAACCTTCAGATAGTGGGGGTCGTCACCCTGCAAGCCACGCACGAAGGCAGCGCCCATCTCGCCAGTCAGGAAGGGGTCCTCGCCGTACGTCTCAGGGGTGCGGCCCCAACGAGGATCGCGAGCCATATTCACCGTAGGCGACCAGAAAGTGAGCAAGTCGCTGAACTGATGAGTCTGCAGTTTCCCCTGTTCCAGCTTATTCCAACGGGCACGGGCCTCGTCGGAAATAGCCGTGGTGATATCTTTCATCAAGGCGGGGTCCCAGGTAGAGGCCAGTCCTATTGCCTGCGGGAACACGGTGAAGCGGCCGGGGCGCACTACGCCATGCAGGGCTTCGTTGCCGTGGAAATACTTGGGGAATCCCAGACGTTTGTTCTCGGGCGAGGTGGCAATCATCAAATCAATCTTCTCCCCTACAGTCATACGCTTAAGCAGGTCTTCCACGCGTTCTGCAATAGGGGCTGTTTCATCCTTGTAAAGGGGAGTCTGGGCTTTTGATACCGCAGGCATCAGACTAAGTATGCCACAAAGGACAATACCTAAACGGAGGCGTGAACCTCTACGGGTTGTGCTTGTTTTTCTCATAGTTATGTGTGTGTAGGTTATTTCTGGTTCTCTTTACAGCCAAAGGCCATCACTCCTTGCGCTGATACACCTTCACCCAGTCCACCCGGAGTTCGCTGGGCAGCTCCTCGGGCTTGTTTACCGGGCCTACCCAAGTGCCGCCAATCTGGTTGGACAGGATAAAATAGAAAGGATAGTCAGGCCAGGGAAATTGCTTGTCCTTACCTTCAACACGCGGATAAGTAAGCGTGAGGCTGTCATTGACGAAGAGGCAAATGCTGTCGGGCCATATCTCGGCAGCATAGACATTCCACTCATCCTTCTTTATGGGTGAGGCGGCCGATTGCGGGATATCCTTACCACCGCTGAGGGTATAGCGCGAATGGAGGGTCTGATACATTTTGTCTTCATGATTGAGATGTTCCATAAGGTCCACCTCGGCATAGTCGTTATCCTTCATCTTAGAATCGGGCATGAGCCACAATGCGGGCCAGAAACCGTTTACCGAGTTGAACTTAGCCTTTACTTCGTATCGGGCCATGCGGAAGGACTTCTTCCCCGCACTGTGCACACCGCCAGTGACAAACGGTGTTTCATCGCCATTGGCCGAATCGCCGGGCTTGCCAAGGAGCACGAGCTGACCATCCTCGATATAAGCCAAGTCGGGTCGCGGGGACATCATATCATCCCAGTCGGAAGTACCTTTCTTAACACGCGTCCAAGACTCAGTATCTATAGTTTTGCCCTTGAAGTTTTCGGTCCAGACCAGTTTCCATCCAGAACGTCGCGATGCACATGAGCAAAGTAGCATCACACTGAAGATCAAAATGAATTTCTGTTTCATTTTTTCATTTATTTGTTCAAAGTCCACGTAAAACCGTCCTTGGTATCCTTCACCTCGAAGCCAAGTGCTGCCAAATCATCCCTGATCTTGTCGCTCAAAGCCCAGTTCTTCTCAGCCTTAGCCTGCTGGCGCTGTTCCAGCAGCATATCTACGACAGCACCGTATGCAGCCTCGCGTTCCTTGCTGGCCTGGCCGGAATCCTCCTTGAGGCCCAGAATATCAAAAGCAAAGGTGTGAAATAATTGACGCAGGGCGGCGGCTACCTCGGCTGTGATGCTGGCCTTACGGTCCAATACGGTATTTATGGCACGGCAGGCATCGAAAAGGTGGCTGATGACGATGGGAGAATTCAGGTCATCGTTCATTGCATCATAACACTTCTGGCGCAGGTCGTCAACAAACGACATCTCCAACTGAGGCTGCCCCTTGGTCTTCTGCCCATCCTGTAGGCGGGCCAGGGCTTTCCATCCGTCCATCAGGCGGGCCAGTCCCTTTTCAGCGGCCTGCAGGGCTTCGTTACCAAAGTCCACGGTACTGCGATAGTGAGCCTGCAGGATGAAAAAGCGAATGGTCATTGGGCTATACGGCTGGGTCAGTTTCTCATGCTCGCCGCTGAAGAACTGCGGAAGAGTGATGAAGTTATTATACGACTTACCCATCTTCTTGCCCTCGATAGTAATCATATTGTTGTGCATCCAGTAGCGCACCATCTGGTCGCCCTGTGAAGCCACAGCCTGTGCTATCTCGCATTCGTGATGAGGGAAGATGAGGTCCATGCCTCCACCATGAATATCGAAGTGACTGCCCAGATATTTGCGTCCCATAGCCGTGCATTCGCAATGCCATCCGGGGAAACCGTTGCTCCAGGGGCTGGGCCATCTCATGATGTGCTCAGGCTGAGCCTTCTTCCACAGGGCAAAGTCAGCCTGACGACGCTTCTCACCTACGCCATCCAGTTCACGGCTGGCATCCTTCACCTCATCGAGATTACGACCCGAGAGAATACCATAGCGATGCTTCTGGTTATAGGCTTCGATGTCGAAATAAACCGAGCCATTACTCTCATAGGCGAAACCGTTATCCAGAATCTCGCGCACCAGCTGCTGCTGCTCTATGATATGGCCAGTGGCATGAGGCTCAATGCTTGGGGGCAAGCAGTTAAGGGCGTTCATGGCCTGATGAAAACGATTCGTATAATACTGTGCCACCTCCATAGGCTCGAGTTGCTCCAGCCGAGCCTTCTTGGCAATCTTATCCTCGCCTTCATCGGCATCATGTTCAAGATGGCCCACATCGGTTATATTCCTGACATAGCGCACACGATAGCCTATATGCTGCAGATAGCGGAAAAGCAGGTCGAATGTGATAGCAGGTCGGGCATGGCCTAAATGGGCATCGCCATAAACCGTAGGACCGCAAACGTACATGCCGACGCGCCCCTCATGAATGGGGCGGAAAACCTCCTTCTGGCGGGAGAGCGTATTATAAATATACAAGGTCTGTTCCATAACTTTTTTATAGATATTATTATAGATATTAGCTGATAACCTGTGCAAAGGTACGATTAAGTGAGCGATTTACCAAATTTATTTGGGAAAATCCGAACGGAAGGACCACGAACTGTGTTCGCTTGGCTTGTCCAAGACTTTCGAGCGTAGCTCAGAGGTACGATTAAGTGAGCGAAAAGAGAAAAAACATTAAATTTCTCCGATATAAATTCCAGCTTACATCTCTAAGCCTAAATTGCTCAGGCGGACCACACTTAGAGTCTTATCCTATCCGATAAAATGGCAATACATTTGCGTATTTTACGATATTCGAGAAAATAATTATCATTTTGCTTGTGCGATTGGCGATTTTGCTATACTTTTGTCAACGAAATACATCAATAATAATCAAAAAGGTAAACAAGATGAATAAAATCAGAGTAGCAATTGTAGGTTATGGCAACATTGGGCGCTATGCTCTGCAGGCCCTTCAGTCTGCCCCCGACATGGAAGTGGCAGGCATCGTACGACGCAGTGGTGCAGAGAACTGTCCGACTGAGCTGGCAGGATATGCCGTGGTGAAGGACATCAGAGAGTTGAAAGCAGTGGACGTAGCCATCTTGGCTACTCCTACCCGCAGCGTAGAAAAGTATGCCCTGGACATTTTGGCTCTGGGTATCAATACGGTGGACAGTTTCGACATCCACACCCAAATTGTGGATTTGCGCCGCTCGCTCGATGCTGCAGCACGCAAGGCGGGTGCCGTAAGCATCATCAGTGCCGGATGGGATCCTGGCTCGGACAGCGTGGTGCGTACGCTGATGGAAAGCCTGGCTCCCAAAGGCGTGTCATACACTAACTTCGGTCCTGGGCGGAGCATGGGGCACAGTGTAGCCGTGAGGGCTATCAACGGCGTGCGCGATGCGCTCAGCGTGACTATTCCCCTGGGCACCGGGATTCATCGTCGCATGGTGTATGTGGAGCTTGAGGAAGGCGCAGATTTCCAGAGTGTTAAGAAAGCCATCCTGGCCGATCCGTACTTCGTGAACGATGAAACACACGTCACACAAGTACCCTGCGTGGCCGATCTTAACGATGTCGGTCATGGTGTGAACCTTGTGAGAAAAGGAGTGAGCGGTCAGACTCACAACCAGCTCTTCGAGTTCAACATGAAGATAAACAACCCGGCCCTGACGGCCCAGGTATTGGTGAACGTTGCCCGTGCCAGCATGAAGCAGCAACCCGGTGCCTACACAATGATTGAGATTCCCGTCATCGACTATCTGCCTGGCGACCGCGAGGAAATCATCCGCCACTTGGTATAGCCACATAAAGTAACGTGAGTTCGAAGAAATATAATTGTCTGTTGACATAAACTCGTGTGCCATAAAATAATCCTACCCCTGGAGACTGCGTTCGATTAGACTTCAATTAGCGTTCGATATGGCTCCGATATGAGTTAAGCGGCGAAGAAAAGCTTGTTTCAACCCCAAAACGGTTGGAGCAAGTTTTTTTTATGCTGATTTCACACTTCTTCGTTTTCTTTTCCCCCAATTTATTTGTCAGTCTCGGCAAAATATCATATCTTTACGCACAAATTCAATAAACGAGGGCCATATCCTATGGAAAAGATCATCACCGAAGTATCACCTTTGTCTGCGAAAGATTGCTTCTATATCGTCGATCGCGAGAAGGATTCTTTTACCTATCCGCTCCACAGGCACGAGGAAATGGAACTGAACTTCGTAAGGAATTGCGACGGTGCAAGGCGTATTGTGGGCGACTCCATAGAAGTATTAGGCAAATACGACCTGGCGCTGGTGGGCGGAGGGCTTGAACACACCTGGGACCAATATGACTGTCGCAGCAAATCCATACACGAGATTACCATTCAGTTTCCCACCGACCTGCTCAGCGAACAGTTCCTTGCCAAGAACCAGCTTACAAGCATGAGGGTGATGTTCGAGAATGCCAAACGGGGAATTGCCTTCGAGATGCCTGCCATACTGGAGGTTTACAATAAACTGACAAACCTTACGACCTCCCAGCCCGGTTTCTACCGCGTATTGGGCCTGCTTGAGATTCTGTATGAACTATCGCTTCAGGAGAACTATCATCTGCTGACCAGCAAGTCGTTTGCCAGCGTGAAGAACACGCCCGAGAACAGGCGTATTAGGCAAGTAGAAGAATTTATTGACAATAACTACAAGACCGAGATCCGGCTCAAGCAGCTGTCAGACATTGCCGGAATGACGCCGGCTGCCTTTAGTCGGTACTTCCGCATACAAACCGGCAAGACCGTCTCGGACTATATTATAGAAATCCGCCTGGGACATGCAGCACGAAGCCTGGTCGATACGAATACCAGTATTGCAGAGATATGCTACGATTGCGGCTTCAACAACATCAGCAACTTCAACCGCATCTTCAAGAAGAAGAAGGGCTGTTCCCCCTCGGCCTTTCGCGAGAACTATCACAAAAGTAAAATTATTATCTAAACCCACACAATGAATATGATAAAGACAATAAGGCACCTACTCCCAGTCGCGCTTGCATGGTTGAGCCTGACAGGTTTTTGCAGCGAGATTCGCCATGCCACCTGTGAGCAACTGCAGAATCCTATTGGCATTACCGACCCGCATCCCCGATTCAGCTGGCAAGTGAAATCGTCAAGAAAGGGATACATCCAGCAGGCCTACCAAATTATTGTGAGCCAAAGCCTGAGCGGGTTGAGAAACGGGAAAAAGGCTCTTTGGGACAGTGGGCGCATAGAGTCTGACCAGTCTGTTCTGATTCCCTATGACGGACCCTCCCTGTCGCCCGCCACCACCTACTACTGGACCGTCCGTACATGGAGCACCGCAGGCGAGGCCTCAAAATGGTGCAAGCCCCAAAGCTTCACCACCGGACTATCCGAGGAAACAGACTGGCACGGTGCCGAATGGATTGCCATGGAACAGGACCGTCGTACCCAGGTGCCTGGGATTCATACTGCAGGAGCGGCACGCCATATCCTGGGCAATATCAGACTTGGCGATTATGCGCAACCCCAGTTCCGCAAAAATTATACGGCCGTGGAAAAAATCCGGCGCGCCACAGCATTCGTATGCGGCCTGGGTCATTTCGACTTCTTCCTGAACGGAAAGAAGGTGGGGAATCACTTCCTGGATGCCGGATGGACTTTGTATAACCGCGAAGCCCTGTATGTGGGATTCGACGTTACCGAGTGCCTCAGGAAGGGAGAGAATGTCATCGGAGTGATGCTTGGCAATGGCTTCTATAATGTGCCCTATGACCTGGAGCGCTACTTTAAGCTGCTCACCTCGTTCGGAGCCCCTAAAATGCGTTTCCTGTTGCAGGTAGAATATGCCAGCGGGCGTAAGGAATATGTGGTTTCCGACCCTTCGTGGAAGGTTACGGAGAGTCCTTTCACCTTCAGCAGTATCTATGGCGGCGAGGACTATGATGCCCAGCGGCAACTGCCGGGCTGGTTGGAACCCGGCTACGATGATTCCGCCTGGCAGAAAGCCCAGCAAACCAAGTGCGACATTCTCCTGCGGGCGCAGCTATGCGAACCCGTAACTGTTCGCAGGGAAATACCTACTCAGCGTTTTTTCAGGAACAAGAAGGGGAATTGGGTATATGACCTCGGGCAGAATTTCTCGGGCATCATTCGGGTTAGGCTTCGGACTGAAGAACGCCGGCAGATTGTCTTCCGTCCGGCCGAACTCCTTAACCCCGACAGTACGGTTAATCAGTCGGCCTCCGGAGCCCCTTATCATTTCACCTATACCTCGTCGGGCCAGCCAGGCACAGTCACCTGGCAACCGCAGTTCACGTACTATGGATTCCGATATGTAGAAGTCGAGGGTGCCGTGCCGGCTGGCGAGGATGCAGCAGAAGGCACACCCCAGGTGGAGGACATTACGGGCCTGCATCTGTGCAACGCAGCTCCCGAGGCCGGTTCATTCCAGTGCAGCGATACGCTCTTCAACCGCATTCATAATCTCATAGACTGGGCCATTCGCAGTAATATGGTCAGCGTGCTTACCGACTGCCCGCATCGGGAGAAACTGGGATGGCTGGAACAGACCCACCTTATGCAGCCCTCTGTGGAGTATCGTTATGATGTCTCTGCCTTGTATGGCAAGATTTTCGATGATATGGCTGTCTCGCAGCGGGCAGACGGATGCATACCCTCCATTACGCCCGAATACGTGCGTTTCGAGGGGGGATTCGAAGACTCGCCAGAATGGGGATCAAGTTTCATCATCTCGGCTTGGCAGCACTATTTGAGCTATGGCGACCAGGGTCCTATGCGGCGGTATTACGAGGAGATGAAGCGGTATGCCGCCTACCTATATTCGAGAGCCGAGAATGGCATCGTCGATTACGGGCTGGGAGACTGGTTTGATATAGGTCCTGCATCGCCAGGAAGATCTCAGCTCACCAGTACAGCACTCACAGCCACAGCCTATCTCTTCATGGACCTTCGCGTGATGAAGCAGATAGCCCACCTGATGGGGAAAGGAGAGGACGAGGCACACTTCGCCCTACAGGCAGCTACGGTCAGGGATGCTTTCCTGAAACGTTTCGTGGACCCTCAGACCAAGCTCATCGAGAAAGGCAGCCAGACGGCTTGTGCATTACCGCTCTATGCAGGGCTTTTAGACCGGGATACAGAAGTGGCAGCCCTGAAGCAATTGGTTGCAGACATTCAATCTCGCGGTAATGCGCTTACCGCAGGCGACATAGGCTACAGATATGTGCTGGCTGCATTGGCCGAAAACGGGCGGTCCGACGTAATCTATGACATGAATAGCCGTACTGATGTACCTGGCTACGGATGGCAGTTGGCTCATGGGGCCACGGCCCTCACCGAATCGTGGCAAGCCTATGGATTTGTCTCCAATAACCACTTCATGCTCGGTCATCTGATGGAATGGCTCTATGCCTGGTTGGGCGGAATACGTCAGACTCCTGGTTCCGTAGGGTACCGCGAACTGCTTATCGATCCGCAGCCTGTAGGGGGCATCACTCAGGCAGAGACCTCGTATGCTACGCCCTATGGTCTGGTTCGTTGTCGATGGGAGAAGCAGGGGGAGAACATGCACATGAAACTGGTCATCCCCGAGAACAGCACAGCTCTGGTACGCGTCTCCACAAATGACAGCAATAAGATTCGAATAGACAGCAAGCCTCTGCCCGTAAACATTCCACTCATCAATGAAGAAGGGAAAACCTATATCCGTCTAGGCTCCGGAGAATATCTATTAGATTTCTGAGCTAAAGATCGGCAGGCAGAAAGTGTAACCGACTAAAACTTATAGTCCACACCTAATCCGAAGACGTGATTAGTACGTGAATAAGTCTCTCCGACGGGAATATTCATGTAGCTCGTCTGGCGCAAATAGTCGCTATAGATGGAACAGAAGTAGCCCAGGTTTACACGCAGGTGACTGGTGATGTTTACTGCTCCGCCCAAACCGACTGAATAACTGTCACAGGCAAAGGCTGTATTTGACTGATACTCGTCGTTCACGGCATAGTCTGTACGCTGAGCGCCGCAGCTTACGGTAAACGTCTTGTTAATATCCCACTCCAGCCCATACAGGTATTCCAGGGTGCCGCGTCCGATTTCATTCTGCCGGTTGCCGGCCATCTTGGCATTCTTGTCATCGAAGAAATGGAACTCGGAGGTAACACGCAGGTTAGGCCTGATCTCATATCCTACAGCCAGCGACAGCAATGCAGGCATGTCGTAACGCGTCTTCACTCCGTCCTGATAGGGAGCGGCCATTGGCGATACACTTGCAAGTTGTGGCTGTAGGGTGGGTGCAGCACTAACCTGTAAAGTCTTTGTGTCATTGGGTATATTCAATCGGGTGCGGAACTCGTAGCGGCCCGTCAAAGTGAGTCCTTTCCAGCGATAGTTGAGGCTGAGAAGAGGGGCCACGCCAAAACCTTTCTGATCAACATCAAGGTTCAGCCCCAACAGGTCGCCACTGCCCATAGCATTCTGTACAATCGGATTGGCTGTTGTGGCAATAACATGTCCGCGACTAAAGCCATTATAGATATTGGCCCGAACACCTACTGCAGCCGCCCAATGATTACCAAAGCGATATGAATAGTTGGCTTGGATGCCATAAATATATTGTTTCCCTTGCATATAGGCATCCAGATTATAGAAATCGCCAGGAACCTGTGGGTAGCCGGCGGGCAGCTGAGCATTGATTCCGCTTGCCACCTGGCTCATCATACCGCCTACAGGCACCACGAACATGGGGATACCTTCTTTGTACGTCACCTTGCCTCCACTGCCTACAATGCCGGCCATAATGCCGAGTGCCCATTTGTCATGCTTATAAGAAGCGAACAAGGCAGGCACGAATGGATTTGCGGAAGCCTTGCCTTTGAATTTATGCTGTTCAAAACCAACAGCAGCAGCGAAGGGCTGAGCCAGCGTTGCCTCCACATTACGGTACTGGAAAGGCTTCTGCACGTTGAAAGACAACTGCCACCCCTCGTGACCCCAGGCAAGTCCGGCAGGGTTACTATAGATAGCGTCAATGTCAAATGAAGCTCCACGGGCCATCATACGGTCGAAGGCTATGTGGTAGTTGGTGTTGGTCATCAGGCCACCACCCCAGGCTGAAATACTCAGCATGCTACCCAGTAGCACGCAAATGAAGTGTTTTTTCTGTTCCATGATTTTTGCTTTTTTTGTTTCATGACTGCAAATGTAGAGCAAAAAAGTGGGAGCATGAAAAAAATCCTATAAAAAATGATTTACAGAAGCATTTTAGCCTATTTTCTTCTATCCGAGGATGACAATCTCCTATCGTAAGAGCTTCAAGATTAGTGTTCGGTTCATTGCTCGGGGCGCAACGCGATAGCCCGGCAGTATGCCTCGTGCTGTACAGCCTACGCCCGATGTCTCGTAGTCCAGATTTAGTGTCCGTCCTTCCTGTCGCATGAGTTGGTAGGGATACTGAGCCTTGGTCAGGTTGTCCGTGCTGTAGGGGTAGACATTGAAGTTGAAGGGTTGGTCCATGCTTATCCTCAGTCCGTGCCCCTCGCCGTCTGTCAGGGTCAGCCATCTGTTCTCTGTTCGCAGACCATAGTCCTGG
Source organism: uncultured Prevotellaceae bacterium (assembly GCA_946407895.1). Lineage (GTDB taxonomy): Bacteria > Bacteroidota > Bacteroidia > Bacteroidales > Bacteroidaceae > Physcousia. The sequence goes on along the minus strand of CAMJQA010000032.1, from coordinate 18,526 downwards.
GGCAGCAGGTAGGGCTCGAACATCTCGTCGGCCAGGCATTTCCAGATGCCCATGCGGTAGCCAGTCTGTCGGTCAGGGTAGTTCTCCTGCGGTCCGCGCCCATACCATGCCACATGGTCCAGGCTGGCATGGAGTGTTGTGGTCAGTCCTACACGCGGTAGCCACATGGGCATGCTCCCTTGCGGATTCATTTGGTGACTGATGACCAGCTCGCCATCGGGGTGTATCTCGTACGTGAACAGGTTCTCGTAGCCCGAGCATGACAGGCTGAAGATGTACTGGTCCTGCTGCTCTTTCTGGCTTTGGCCGATGAGCGCAATCTGGCGTATGCTCACGCTGATGCATTCCTTCTCCTTACTGGCTGTTATAGATGTGGGGCAGAAGGATAGGCGATCCAGTCCTTTGGCATAGTATTCCGAGGCCAGCCTCTCGCCATATATCTTGTTCACTGTGGCAGGCCTGAGGCTATATGCGTTCCACCCGTCCTCTTCGTTGGTTAGCGGGGCGCGCCATAAGTTCAGCCTTAAGGGCTCGCCTATTATTTCTTTGTCCTTCATGCGTATGGAGCATAACGAGCCACTCTCCTTGTCGAAGGTGTATGCGAAGTCCCGGCCCGTCACGCATAGCCGTTCCTCATCCTCCTCTACAGTCAAAGGCCCTTCTGCCGCAGCTGCTGGAGCGGGAGCCGAGAACCACGGCATGCGGAACTGTTCCCAGGCTACTTCGTGTCCCTTGGGTGCCCACACCTCGTCCTTGCGTAGTGTCGTACTCACTTCCAACCAGTATTCCCGTCCGGGAACGATGGCGGGGCGGTGCAGGGGGATGCTTACTTCCTGCCTGGCCCTAGGTGCCACGTCAATCTCCAGCGTGCCTTCTTCCAGTACTTCGTCGTCGGCTTTCAGCGTCCATCGTGTCTCGTATGCCGAGGCGTTGGTGAAGAACAGGCGGTTCCATACCTCCATGCGCCCTTCGTTCGCATCCGTCAGGCGGAAGTACAACGGCTGTCCCGTCTTTTTCATCTGGAACATCTCAGGCTGCACGGTGCGGTCGGGCCAGATGCTGCCGTAGGTACGTGGGCTCACGCCGTAGGAGAAGAACTGCCCCTCGGCATGTTCTGTTTCGAAGTCCAGCCAGAGGGCGGCGTGCCGGGCATCCATGCTGTCGGGCGGGACGATATGGTCGAAGAGGCCCACGCGGTCTATCAGGGCATCGCAGGGATATACACGCGTCTCGGCCCTGTTGCGCTGGGCATTTCGTCCAATGTTTACGGGGAAGGGCAGGTTGCGTATGCTTCCCGTTTCCGGCCGTTGTCCCCTCTCCTGTCCGTCTATGCTCACCGCCATGCGCTTGCCGTCGTAGGTGGCTATGATCTGGTGCCATTGGTGTTCCCATTTGTCGGGCAGGGGCACTGTCAGCACCTTCTTTGCGTCGGTATAGATGTAGAAGTCCAGCGAGTCGCGTCCCCGCTGCATCAGGCCGTACTGGTAGTCGCCCTTTGTCAGGTAGGCCCCGTAGCTTCCGGCCAGGTCGCGCGGCATGACGTCGCAGCATATCATCAGTTCCCGTCCCCTAATCTCGGTATTCTCTTGCTGATAGACCTCTACCCATTGGTCGTGGCCGTTCAGGTCCAGCGCCTTCCCGTGCCGTCCTTCTGCCAGCCGTGCATTGCCCATCAGGTGGGCGGGTGTCTTCCATGGGCTGCTGTCGTCTATGCGCCGTGTCTGTTCGGTTACGCCCGGGCTTACGAAGTCCCAGATGGCGCCGCCCATCAGCCGGGGGTAGGTATCTACCACGCGCCAGAAGTCATCCAGCGAACCGCCTCCGTTGCCTGCTACCGACAGGTATTCGTCCATGAAGGAGGGGCGCATGTCCTGGTTCCCTTCCCGCTTGCCGTATATCATCTCCAGTTCCAGCGGGGTGGGGTAGCGTGGGCCAATGATGTCCTCGGCCGGATGGACGGGCGCGTTGCCGCCGTACATCCAGTATCGGGTGGAGTCCAGTCTCTTCCCTTCCTCCACTACGGCTGCGATGTGTTCTCCCTCGCCGCTCTCGTTGCCGGCGCTCCAGAAGAGCACGCAGGGGTAGTTCCTGTCGCGCAGGACCATACGGCGTACGCGGTCAAGATACATGGCCTTGTATGCCGGGTCACGGCTCAGGTTCTCGAAGGCATGTGCCTCGTCGCCGCATTCGTCGATGATGTAGAGCCCGTATTTGCAGGCCAGTTGCATGTATCGGTTTACGGGCGGGTAGTGCGAGGTTCGCACGCCGTTGAAGTTGAATTGTTTCAGCAGTTCAAAGTCTTTGCGTATGGTTGCCTCGTCCATCGTATGCCCCTTCTCGGGATGCTGCATGTGGGAGTTCTGGGCGTTTACCTTCACTGGCTGGCCGTTCAGGTAGAATACGCCGTCGCGGATGGCTGTCTCCTGGAATCCCATCTTTGTCCCTATGGTGTCGCAGGTATTTCCCTTCTCGTCCACGAGCAGGAGGCGCAGGGCGTAGAGCCGTGGAGTCTCGGCACTCCATGTCTCGGGGTTTGCCACGTTCTGTTCCATCTGTACGCTCTGCTTTCCGGCTTTCCCTATGCGCAGGGGGCGGCTTTCCGTCTCGGCTATCAGTCGTCCGTCGGCATGGAACAGCTGGGCTTTCACGCGGTAGTCGGCTTCTTTCTGGTCTGAGTAGTTCTTTACGTCCACGTCTATATGTACGGCGGCCTGCCGGTTGTCGTCGGTCAGGTCGGTCCTCACGTACCAGTCGAAGAGTCGTATCTGCGGTGTGGCATAGAGCAGCACTTCATCGTGTATGCCGGCCAGCCGCCAGTAGTCCTGACTCTCCAGATATACTCCGTCGCTGTATTTCACTACGTGCACGGCTATTGTGTTACGTCCCGGCCGCAGGTAGGGTGTCACGTTGTATTCGGCCGGTTCCTGGGCGCCTTCGTTGAAGCCCACCTCCTGTCCGTTTATCCAGACGAACGAGGCTGAGGCCGTCTTTTCCATGCGCAGGAAGACCTGGCAGTCCTTGCCCCATTCGCGTGGCAGGGTGAAGGTGCGGCGGTAGGCTCCCGTGGGATTGTACTCGCGCGGCACGGAGGGCGGCGTGGTCTTGAAGGGCATGCTGGTGTTGCGGAACAGCTTGTCGCCATAGCCCTTCATCTCCCAGTTGCAGGGTACTTCTATGTTGTTCCACCGCTTGTCGTTGAAGCCCGGCTCATAGAATTTCCGGGGTATTCCCTCGGGGGTATCGCTGTAGAAGAACTTCCACGTCCCGTTCAGCGAGAGGTGCTTCTGCGGTATGTAGTAGCTGCGGCCCTCCTCCTGGTTCCATGCATACCGTGCGGGATTCTCTATCCATTCGTACAGTTTTTCCATGTATTTTACCTCTTGGGCCACGGCTTGCAGGGCCATGAATACGATTAAGGCGCTTGTTGTTCTCTTACTCATTTTCGTTCTCTTTTATTATATATAAATAGGTATGTAGAGTATAATGTTTGGCTGCGGTTTGCGCGTCTTATAGTTTAGTCGTTTCCCAGCAGTCTTCCGCATGGCGGCTATCCAATCAGCTTCTTCCGGTACTCCAGTGGCGTAAAGCCGAGCTGGCGATGAAACAGGCGGGTGAAATAGGATGCGTCGGGGAATCCTACTGCCAGAGAGATTGAGGCCACGCTATCATTCGTGCCAAGCAGGAGTGACTGCGCATGCTGGATCTTCTGGCGAAGCACGTACTGCAAGGGCGTTATACCCATGGTCTGCCGGAAGCTGCGGATGAGATACGACTTCGTCAGGCAGGCGCAGTCGGCCAGTTCCTCTATACTGATGGGGCGGGATATGTGTTGCCTGACAAACTCCAGTACGCGAAGGAACCGTTCGTCGATGGCCTCCTCGCGCACATGGGCGCGCTTCATGAAGTAGGAGAATAGGATGACCACCAGGCCCTTTAACTGCATGCGTTCATAGATTTCCATCTTCCCGAATGCTGCGGCATAGTCTCTGTAGGCCTGATGACGGTCGAAGGCTGTTGCATCATAAGTAGGCAGGTTCAGCTGCGGGTACAGATGGCAATAGTTCTCAAAAAGCAGGCGGGCAGCCTCGTTGGCCTTGACTTCCAGGGGGAAATCATAGATGTCGAAGACGTTTCCGCCCTGGCGCAACATCTGGTAGACAAACAGGTAATAGAAGCCAAAGCCGGGCTCGCATTCGTATGAGTGCGGCATGTAGGTCGGAATCAGATACATGTTTCCCGGCACGGCTTCCACGTCGCAGTGCTCCATGTGCAGGATGGCCCGCCCCTGCTTGACGTAGTATATGCGGGCAAAGGGCGAGGAGATATCCTCGTTGCCCCAGTGATGAACAGTTTGTGCATATCCCAAATTCAACACGATAAAATCCGGTATTTCCGTCAGCATACTTATCTCTTTTTCGTCTTCTCTGCTGCAAAAATACAAAAAAAACGCAATTACGTCAAGGTTTTGCCAGCTAATTTATGGGATATAAAAAAAATGTTGTATTTTTGAGACCCGTAAGAGATATGAACCATGAAGATAGTATTGCTGATTCCGGTTTTGTGGGCGCTGTGCCAGTGCATGCCCACCCTCGGGCCGACGGCATCCCTCGGACTACCTTCCTATATCGGTGTATATGAAGAGCAAGTAATAGTTATCATTATATATAGTACATCATGTTAGTTACACTTAGTGAAATCCTGAAGGACGCCAACGCCAGGCACTATGCCGTAGGCGCCTTCAACTGCCTCAGCCTGGAGAATGTCATGGGCGCCATTCAGGCTGCCGAAGAACTACGCGCCCCCATTATTTTGCAGCTGGCCGAGGTGCAGTTTCCGGAGGCGCCTCTGGACATGATGGCCCCCCTCTATCTCCATGCTGCGCACAAAGCTTCAGTACCCGTCTGTGTGCATCTCGACCACGGGCAGAGTCTCGAGACCTGTGTGCGGGCCATTCGCCTGGGCTTTACCTCGGTGATGTTCGACGGCGCAGCCCTTCCATTCGAGGAAAATGTGGCAGTTACCAGCGAGGTGGCACGCATAGCCAAGGCGGCCGGTGTCGATGTCGAGGCCGAGCTGGGGAAGGTGGGCGACTCGGGTGTCGATACGGCCGATGTATTTACTGACGTCGAGGAGTCTGTGCGCTTCGTTCAGGCCACGGGCATTGATGCCTTGGCCATAGCCATCGGTAATCTGCACGGGCATTATGTCCATACGCCGCAACTCAATATCGGCCGTCTCATCGAGATTCACGAGGCGAACCGCCTGCCACTTGTCCTGCATGGTGGCAGCGGGACCAGCATCGAGGACTTCAAGGCCTGCATCCATAACGGCATCTGCAAGATCAACGTGGCCACCGCCATACAGCGAGGTATTATGAAACGTATCACCGAGCGCCTGGCGCAGAAGCCCGAGGAGGGCTACATCCCCCTGAAGCAGGTGATGACTGATGCCTCGCGCGATGTCATAGCCGACCATATCCGTCTTTTCGAGAGCGACGGGAAAGCATAAGGACGGCCTATAAACAAGAAGTTTAGTCATGTATCATAAAACAATTCGACCATGTATTATAAGCTATTTGGACTATGTTTTTGCCTGCTGTTCATTTCGTGCGGCGGCGACTCGAAAAGGGATGTAACCGACTATGCCGACCCTACCATCGGCGGCGTCAGCGTCCTGCTGGAAACCACGCGCCAGACCATACATCTGCCCAACGAGATGCTGCGCTTCATGCCGTTCCGCGACGGCATGCTCGACGACTGGATAGACGACTTCGCCCTGCAGATGCCCAACCACCGACGCCATTGGGTCTTCGGTTTCATGCCCTTCTGCACGGACGAGCCGGAGAGCGTATGGTCGCTGCCCGGGGTTTGTAATAACGAAGAGACGCATCCCCACTACTACCGTGCCCAGCTAGACGGCGTGACCTTTGAGTTCACACCGTCGCGCAAGAGCGGCATCGTCCGCATGACGTTCGACGGACAGGGCCGGCATATCATGCGCTTCAACACGCTGGGTTCCCAGGGCGAATATAGCGCTCAGGAGCCGCGCATAGTGACGGGTACGGCATGCTTTGGCCTGCCCGAGAACGAGTGCATGACGGCTTATCTCTATGCCGAGTTCGACTGCGACATGCATGATATCCATCCTTTGGGCAATGACGCCAGGCACTTCATGCTCACAGCCGATGACGATGCCCGGGTGGTATTGATGCGCTACGGCATCTCCTATATCAGCATCGAACAGGCCCGGGCCAACATGGAACGCGAGATTCCGCAGTTCGACTTCGACGGTGTCAGGAAACTGGCCCGGCAGACCTGGGGGAAACGCCTCCGTCAGATAGAGGTCAGCGGCGGCACCGAAGCGCATAAGCGGACCTTCTACACCGCACTCTATCGCTGCTCCGAACGCATGGTTGACATCAACGAATACGGCCGTTACTTCAGCGCCTGGGACCATAAGGTTCACGAGTCCACAGAGCCTTTCTTCGTTGATAACTGGCTGTGGGATACCCATATCGCCCTCGAGCCTCTTCACACAATCCTGAATCCCGACATGGAGGTGCAGAAGATAAACTCAGTCATCGAGATGTATAAGGAGAGCGGAGTGATGCCGCGTTTCGTCCTCACTTCAGGAGAATGGGCCGCCATGACGGGCAATTTCGCATCCGTTTGGATGTGGGATGCCTGGCAGAAGGGCCTCCGCTTCGATATCGAATCCGCCTACGAGGGCTTCCGCAAGAACTCGCTGGAGCGTACTATGCTGCCCTGGCGTACCGGGCCGGCCACACCGCTCGATACGTTCTACAATGCCCACGGCTACTATCCTGCACTACGACCGGGAGAGCGCGAGACCATATCCGAGGTGGATACGGTCTGGGAACGCCGCCAGGCTGTCTCGCTGACCACTGTCAACAGCTACTCCGATTGGTGCATCGCCCAGATAGCGAAGATGCTGGGCAAGAACGATGACGAGAAATTGTTCACGGAACGCTCGAAGTTCTACCGTAACGTATTCCGTACTGACCGCGGTCTCATGTGGCCCAGGGATGACAAGGGCGAATGGATAGAACCCTTTAACCCGCGTCACGACGGGCGGGCTTACTTCACCGAGAACAATGCCTACATCTTCAATTGGGATGTGAAACACGACCTGAGTGGCCTTATCAACTTGATGGGCGGGCGCGAGAAGGCCGAGGCAAAACTGGATGAGCTCTTCCACATGGGTGTGGGAATAGCCAAATTCCGGTTCTACCACGTCTTGCCCGATGCTACTGGCCTCATGGGTATGTTCCAGATGGGCAACGAACCCAGTTTCCACATTCCGTATCTCTATGATTATGTAGGTGCACCTTGGAAGGCGCAGAAATACATCCACAGCCTCATCGATACCTACTTCATCGATAGCTACCTGGGTATGCCGGGCGATGAGGATGGCGGTGGCATGTCGGCCTTCGTCGTGTTCTCCATGATGGGCTTCTTCCCCGTCACGCCGGGTACCACCACCTATGCCATCGGCAGTCCCTTCTTCGAGAAGGCCACAATGCACCTGCCCAACGGGAAGACCTTTACCGTGCAGGCCCGCCATCTCTCGGCAGAGAATAAGTTCATCCAGAGTGCTCGCCTCAACGGGCAGGAATGGACCCGTTCCTGGTTCAGTCACGAACAGCTCATGGCCGGGGGCACGCTGGAGCTCGTCATGGGCCCGCGCCCGAACAAAGACTGGGCCGCCTCGCCCGAAGACCGCCCTTCATCATCAATAAAATAGAGAAAACAGCACGCCCCTATACCATATTATAATATATAATAAGAGACAAAACAACACTAAATAAGAGACAAAACAACACATAATCCCATTAAATCATATAGCAATGAAAAGAAGCGAAATCAACCAGATTATCCGCGATGCCGAGAAGTTCCTGGCATCCCGCCAGTTCGTACTGCCCGAATGGGCCAACTGGAGCCTGGCCGACTGGCAGGCCAACAAAGACCGCGTAGAGTACATCACCGAGCGTATGCTTGGCTGGGACATCACCGACTTCGGCTCGGGCGATTTCCTGCACTGCGGCCTCTTCCTGTTCACCATCCGCAACGGAAAGTACGGCGTCGATAAGAAGCCCTATGCCGAGAAAATCATGATTGTCGGAGAGAATCAGGAAACACCTATGCACTTCCACTGGTCAAAGATGGAAGACATCATCAATCGCGGAGGAGGCAATCTCGTCATCGAACTTTATAATGCCGGCAAGGACGAACAGTTTGCCCAGACACCGGTACACTTCCGCATCGACGGAATAGAACATGTCATGGAACCAGGCGGCCGCATTGTCCTTCATCCGGGACAGAGCATTTGCATGGAGCAGTATCTCTATCACCGTTTCTACGGCGAACCCGGCCACGGCAAAGTAATGGTAGGCGAGGTAAGCCAGTGTAACGACGACAATACCGACAACCGGTTCTACGAGCCTGTCGGCCGCTTCCCGGAGATAGAGGAAGACGAAGAACCCCTGCACCTTCTCTGCTCCGACTACGGAAAGTTCCTCTGAGAATCATTATATCCGTCATCAAGAAACAACGTTATTTCACCTCATGAAACCAGTAAAAGTATCTGGCGTAGGATGCTGCCTGTTGGACCGCATCTATGACCATGTCGATTTTTGTTCGCCAACTTTCCGGCAGTATATGAGCCGTCAGCCAGGCGACGGCGGACTCGAACCAGGTAAGTTAGCTTTTGAGGAAGAGGTTGAGCGCTTCGCCGGACAGCACTTTGCCGACATCCTGCCACAGCTCACCCAAGGGCGTCAGCCTGACAAGGAAAACATCGGCGGCCCTTGTATCGTAGCCCTGATTGGTGCGGCCCAGCTGGCTTACAAGGAAAGTGTCATTAGCTTCTATGGCTGCCACGGCGATGATCATGTAGGTACCCGCCTGTGTGAAGCTTTGGGGCGTACACCCATCGACCTGACCCATTATCGCTGCGAGGCTGGTAGCGAGACGGCCTCCACAAATGTCCTTTCGGACCCCCACTACGACAACGGACATGGCGAGCGAACTTTCGTAAATACCATTGGCGCTTCGTGGAGATACCTGCCCAGCGAAGTAGATGACAGTTTCTATAAGTCTGACATCTGCGTCTTCGGCGGCACGGCCATCGTGCCAATGATACATCAGGGCTTGTGCGAGATGTTGCAGAAGGCTCACAGACATGGCGCCTTCACCGTGGTAAATACCGTCTATGACTCACTCAGCGAAAAGCAGAACCCAGGGCGGAGATGGCTCTTGGGCGACTCCGACGAGAGTTACCCACTGATTGACCTGCTCATTGTAGATCATGAGGAATCCCTTAGGTTGAGCGGCACGGGCAGCATCCCCCAGGCCATTACTTTCTTCCGCGAGAAAGGTGTACGCGCCGTGTTGGTTACAAATGGCGCACACGATGTTTACCTGTGGGCAGACAGCCCGGCTTTCGGTCGGGTTGAGATGCAGACGATGCCCGTCTCGGCAGAGGTAGGCATAGAGTTGAGGGCCGGTCGCCGAGGCGACAGCACAGGCTGTGGCGACAACTTCGTCGGTGGCGTTCTCGCCTCCGTAGCCCGGCAAATGTATGCCGGGCGGAAAAGTTTCGACCTGCAGGAAGCGTGCCGCTGGGGTATCGTATCCGGAGGCTTCACCTGCTTCTACTACGGAGGAACCTATTTCGAGACTCACGAAGGCGAGAAGCTGCAGCTGCTCACCCCCTATTACGAGAAATATCTCCAGCAGACGATGCTGCAGTAGGCCTTATCTGTTCCAGAATCATGTGATTGGCATTGTCGATGACACTCGAATTCAACGATGCCAGGTAGATTCGTGTAGTGTTTTCTGAGCCATGGCCCATTGCCTCGCTGATGACTGAGAGCGGTACTTGCGAGCTATAGGCGATGGTGGCCCATGAATGGCGGGCAACGTACATCGTCAGTGGTTGTGTGAGGCCCAGCATCTCCGACACGGCCTTCAACTGTGTGTTTATCAGGTGCTGAGCGTTGCGGTACAGCCTCCACTCGTCGCTGGTTCCCTGTATGATAGGGAGCAAATAGGGACTGTCGTGATCCTTGTACTTATAGCGGTTCACTATCTCCTGCATGCAACGCTCCCACCTGATGCTGAGAAGTTGCCCGGTCTTGCGGCGCCTGTAAGTCAGCGTGTCCAGGCAGAGGTCCGTCTTGCGCAAGAAGCATATATCCACAAACGACATGCCACGCGTATAGAAGCTGAATAGGAAGAGATCGCGTGCAAAAGCCAGCGACGGACGATGCTTCAGGTTCAGCTGGCGCAGTGCCCGGAATACTTCCAAGGGCACAGCCCTCTTCACCGTCTTGTCAACGCCCGTATAAACGCGCTGGAATGGATTCTTTTGCCAGATGAGTTCCATTTCGTTGGCCCTGTTCCATATTGCCCGCAGGATGCGCATATAAAATGATGATGTATTCTTTACCTTTCCGTTTGCCAGCAGGTATGACTGGTAGCGCTCCAGCATATCGCTGTTCAGGGCATCAAGGGGCAGGTCTTTCCCTTTTCGGAAACGGAGGAAACTGCTCAAGGCCGTCTGGTAGTTTTCTGCCGTCCGAAACTGCGAGCAACGCTTCATCTGCAGGATTGTCTCAGATGCAAAGCGCTTCAGAGATACTTTCATCGTTCTTTCCCTGTAATGCTCAACCACATCATCCACTGTATATGGCATGATATCATAGGCCATACCCATAATGATATGCTTGAAGCGCTGCAGGTCCCACCTAATTTGTTCTTGGATTGTCATAAGTTCTTCCGTCCTTTCACACCACTCTTGAGGGTAGATTACCAATTCCGATTCCTCGTCCCATTCATAGGCGAATAGTTTGAAGCCTGTTGGCAAGAGCCTTGTTTCCTGGTGGAAGTCCACAGAGTAGTACAATGCGCCCTCTTTTCCAAAGCCTGTGGGCAAAAATTTCACATTCACTAATGTTCTCATAAATGTAATTATTTATTGTAGCTTTTTTAAATTATTTAAAACGCGCAAATATACTCCTTTTCTCGGTATAAACGACATAGTTATGCAAAATAACTTCTATAATTATGCGGATTTAACATTTGGAGTCTTTTTTCGGGAAGGTGTACTGGATTTTTTGCGCAAGGGCCTTCCAAATTTTGCGCAAAGGCCTTTCCGCAAAATTTGGAAGGCCCTTGCGCAATTTCATGAATACGGTGTTGAGGCATCATTTTGGGGGCAAATGACAAATCGGAAACAAAAAACTGAATTATTTTTCGTTTTTTATTCGGGTTGCGTCACCCTTGAAACTTCTTTCCTAAATCCTTGCCGCTCAGATTTCCCCTAATTAGTTGCCTTCCAAACAAGAAATTCGGAATTTCCGTGCATTCGCAGCTCGGAAATTTGGATAATCGCTCGCTTATTCGTATTTTTGCACAATAAATGTGGGAAAGAAGATGATTTTTGGACGAAAAATAACATGCGTGGCGCTGCTATTGTGCTTAGCTGCAAGTGCTGCGGCACAAGTGAGGTTCAGCAACCAGAAGGCTTCAGCAGGCGAGATGGAATTGCGGGCGAATATCAGCAAGATGGTGAACGCCTCGGCCATGATATACCAACTCTACGTGGATAGCGTGGACAGCAAGAAGATGGTGGAGGACGCCATAAACGGCATACTCTCCAAGCTGGATCCGCACTCTGCATACACAAACGCAGTGGAGACGAAACGCTTTACGGAACCGCTGGAAGGCAGTTTCGAGGGCATAGGCGTACAGTTTAATATGCTGGAAGACACGCTTATCGTGATACAGCCCGTGCCCAAGGGACCGAGCGAGAAGGTGGGCATACTGGCCGGCGACCGCATTATCAGCGTTGCCGACACGGCCATTGCGGGCGTGAAGATGAGCCGCGAGGAAATTATGCGACGCCTGCGCGGCCCGAAGGGTTCCACGGCCCACCTGGGCGTGCTGCGCTCGGGCATCAAGGATACGCTGAAGTTTGATGTGGTGCGCGACAAGATTCCCGTAAACTCAGTGGATGCCGCCTATATGATTACGCCTTCCATAGGGCTCATACGCTTCAACAACTTCGCACAGACAACGCACGACGAGGTGGTACAGGCTATTGGCAAGCTGAAGGAGAAGGGCATGAAGGACCTGATAGTGGACCTGCAACAGAACGGTGGCGGATACCTGCAGGCGGCGGCCGACATTGCCAGCGAGTTCCTGCAGAAAGGCGATATGATTGTATATACGAAAGGTCGCAGGGTGCCCGACCAGGAATTCCGCAGCACTGGCGGAGGAGCCTTCAGCGAAGGCAAGGTGGTGGTGCTGGTGGATGACTACAGCGCCTCGGCTGCCGAAATTCTCTCTGGTGCCATTCAAGACCAGGACCGCGGATTGGTAGTAGGGCGACGCACGTTCGGCAAGGGGCTGGTGCAGAGGCCGCTAGACATGCCCGACGGCAGTATGATACGACTGACCGTGGCCCGTTACTACACACCCAGCGGACGATGCATACAGAAACCCTACGTTAAGGGCAAGCAGAGGGAATATGCCCTTGACATCATTAACCGCTACAACAGGGGCGAGCTGACGAACGAGGACAGCATCCACTTCCCCGACTCGCTGCGCTATCAGACCCTGCGCAAGCAACGTACCGTATATGGCGGTGGCGGCATCATGCCCGACTACTTCGTACCGCTCGACTCCACACGCTTCAGCAAGACCTACCGACAGCTCTCGGCCAAGAACCTCATCCTGAACACAAGCCTGAAATACATGGACAAGCACCGCAAGAAGCTGACAAAGGCCTATCCCACCTTTGAGAAGTTCAAGGCGGAGTTCAAGGTGCCTAAGGACGTCATCGACGGCATTCTCTCTGAGGGAGAGAAACAGGAGATAAAGCCCAAGGACGAGGCTGAGAAGACCCGCACCATAGAGAATATACAACTGATAATGAAAGGCCTGATAGCTCGCGACCTGTGGGACATGAGCGAATACTACGCCATCATCTATGAGGAGGACGAAGTGGTAAAGAAGGCTGTGGAACTGTTGACGAGCAACTATGAACTCTAACATTCAGTTTCTGGCAGAGGACGTGGAGATGCCTGCAATTAATCAGGCACAGATCCGTGTGTGGGTGGAAGCGGTAGCGCGCTCCTACGGAAAGAAGGTGGGCCGTGTGACGTACATCTTTGTCAACGATGAGCGCATCATGACGGTGAATCGCAAGTTCCTGCAGCACGACTACTATACGGACATCATCACCTTCGACTATACCGAAGGCACAATCATCGGAGGCGACCTCTTCATCAGCCTGGATACAGTAAGCTCGAATGCCGAAGAGCTTGGGCTCCCTTACCGGCAGGAACTTCATCGCGTCATCATCCACGGCATACTGCACCTGTGCGGCATCAACGACAAGGGCCCTGGAGAACGCGAGATTATGGAGGCTGCCGAGAACAAGGCACTGGCCCGGCTCGAGGCGATGAAGGACGAACAGAATTGACAATTTAAATAAGGAATACGTGAACGATTCAAACTTTGACATACGCGAAGAAGGCCGGCTCAAGGAGAAAGACTTTGAGAACGCTCTGCGTCCCCTGCGCTTCGAGGACTTTGCAGGTCAGCAGAAGGTGGTGGATAACCTGCGCGTCTTCGTGGATGCCGCCAGATACCGCGGCGAACCGCTCGACCACACCCTGCTGCACGGCCCTCCAGGGCTGGGCAAGACTACCCTGAGCAATATCATAGCCAACGAACTGGGGGTGGGATTCAAGCTGACCAGCGGACCCGTGCTGGACAAACCGGGTGACCTGGCAGGCATACTGACAAGCCTGGAACCGAACGACGTGCTTTTCATTGACGAGATACACCGCCTGTCCCCCGTTGTGGAGGAGTACCTCTACAGCGCAATGGAAGACTACCGCATAGACATCATGATAGACAAGGGGCCCAGTGCCCGCAGCATACAGATAGACCTGAACCCCTTCACCCTTGTTGGCGCCACAACGCGCAGCGGTCTGCTGACGGCGCCCCTGCGCGCCCGCTTCGGCATCAACCTGCACCTGGAGTACTATGATGCACCCACTCTGCAGAAGATTATCGTGCGCAGTGCTGGCATCCTGGGCCTGCCCATCGATGCCGAGGCCGCTGGCGAGATTGCCAGCCGCAGTCGCGGCACACCACGTATAGCCAACGCCCTGCTTCGCCGCGTGAGGGACTTTGCACAGGTAAAGGGTGATGGACGCATCGACATGAAGATTGCCCGCTACGGGCTGGAAGCCCTCAACATCGACCGTTACGGGCTGGACGAGATAGACAACAAGATACTGCTCACCATCATCGACAAGTTCCGCGGCGGCCCCGTCGGCATCAATACGATAGCAACAGCTATAGGCGAGGACGGCGGCACGGTGGAGGAGGTCTATGAGCCCTTCCTCATCAAGGAGGGCTTCATCAAGCGGACTCCGCGCGGACGCGAGGTGACGGAACTGGCATACAGCCACCTGGGACGGACAATGGGCGCCCGCTTCGGCAATCCCCTGCAGGGCGACCTGTTTGATCTTTGAACTCTTGGAGCAGCGAGAGCCATCGGGAAGCTTGCTTACGAATGGCTGAGTCGCGACAAGTGCCGGGCTAAGACTCGGCTTTGCCGCTTGGCTCGTCCAAGATTTTTTGAACTTTTGAACTTTTTGAACTCTATTTTATGGTACTGAATTATATTTGGATAGGATTTTTTGCAGTGGCGTTCCTGATAGCGCTGGTTCAGTTGATGATGGGAAATACGGAAGTCTTTCCAGCCATTATGAACAGCACCTTCGAGAATGCCAAGACGGCGTTTGAGATTTCGCTGGGACTGACAGGCGTGCTGAGCCTGTGGATGGGCATCATGAAGATAGGCGAACGGGGCGGACTGGTGAATCTGCTGGCCCGATGGCTCTCGCCCCTGATGGTGAAGCTCTTCCCCGACATTCCAGCCGGGCATCCCGTCTTCGGCCACCTCTTCATGAACATCAGTGCCAATATGCTGGGACTGGACAATGCCGCTACCCCGCTGGGACTGAAAGCCATGGAGGGGCTGCAGGACCTGAACCGTCAGAGGGTGGACAACCAGACAACCGATGCGGCCGAAAGGCAGCGCGGCTACGAGACGGCCACGAACCCAATGATTATGTTCCTGGTGCTGAACACCAGCGGCCTGACGCTGATTCCCGTAAGCGTAATGGTTTATCGCGCTCAGATGGGCGCAGCACAGCCCACCGATGTGTTCATTCCCATCCTCATCGCCACTACGGTAGCCACCCTGGCCGGCATGGTCATAACCAGTCTCTACCAGCACATCAACCTCTTCAACCGCGTCATCCTAGGTACCATTCTTGGTCTTTGCCTGTTGGTAAGCGGCGTGATATGGATGGGATCGGTAGTTGACCGCGAGACGATGAACCAGTGGAGTTCCGTGGTCGCCAATGTTATCCTATTCTCTGTCATCATAGCCTTCATCGCCTCGGGCGTAAGGAAGCGCATCAACGTCTATGAAGCTTTCGTAGAGGGTGCCAAGGGCGGATTCGAGACGGCCGTCCGTATCATCCCATACCTGGTGGCTATCCTGGTGGCCATCGGTGTGTTCCGTGCATCAGGGGCTATGAGTTTCATCGTGGACGGGCTGGGGCGCCTGGTGGAATGGTGCGGCGGTAATGCCGACTACATAGCCGCCCTGCCTACAGCTATCATGAAGCCCCTTAGCGGCAGCGGAGCGCGTGGCATGATGGTGGATGCCATGCAGACCTACGGAGCCGACTCCTTCGTGGGGCGTCTGTCCTGCATCTTCCAGGGAGCCACGGATACAACATTCTACATCCTGGCCGTCTATTTCGGCTCGGTGGGCGTTCGCCACACCCGCCACGCCGTCTCGGCCGGACTGCTTACAGATATTTGTGGCGTAATAGCGGCTATGATGGTGGCTTATATCTTCTTCGGGTAGTATGGCAAGCATGAAATCCCTGGCCAGGGACACGGCCATATACGGACTGTCGAGCATCGTTGCCCGGTTCATCAACTACTGGTTGGTGCCCATCCAGACGGCCCGTTTTGCAGCCTCGGGTGGAGAGTATGGTGTCATCACGAATGTCTATGCCTACGTTTCCATCCTTATCATCCTGCTTACGTTCGGCATGGAGACCACCTTCTTCCGCTTCATGAACCGCGAGGGCGAGGAGCCCCGGCGCATATATTCTACCACGCTGCGTATGCTGGCCCTCACCTCGCTGGGCTCCATTGCCGTGGTGCTGGCCCTGCTGCATCCCATCGCCTCGGCCATCGGATATGCCGACCATCCGGAGTATGTGGGAGTGATGTACACAACCGTAGCCATCGATGCCTTCATGGCCATTCCCTTTGCCTACCTGCGCTATCAGCACAGACCCGTGAAGTTCGCAGCCCTGAAGATATTCAATATACTGCTCAACATCGTGCTCAACGTGCTCTATCTCATTGTGCTGCCCAAGCTGCGGATGGATCCGCTGGGCATCTATGACGATCAGTTCACGCTCGATGTGGGCTTCGTCTTCTACATCAACCTTGTCTGCACCCTCTGCTCGCTGCTGCTGCTCTGGAAGGAGCTGCGCGGCATACGTTTCGGTTTCGACCGAGCCGCCTGCCGTCGCATGCTGGGCTATACCTGGCCCCTGCTCATCATGGGCGTTGCCGGCCAGCTCAACCAGGCAGCTTCGCAGATACTGTTCCCTTACCTCTATGACGGTACGGTCGAAGAGGCGCGTTCGCAGCTGGGCATCTACGGGGCCTGCATCAAGATAGCTATGATTATGGTTATGATTACCCAGGCCTTCCGCTTTGCCTACGAGCCGTTCGTCTTTGGCAAGTCGAAGGACAAGGACAATCGCCAGACCTATGCGCAGGCCATGAAGTTCTACATCATCTTCACCCTGCTGGCCTACCTGTGTGTCATGGGCTACCTGGAGGTGCTGAAGTACGTTATCGGCCGCAGCTACTGGGAGGGCCTGCGCGTGGTGCCCATTGTCATGGCTGCCGAGATTATGTTCGGTGTCTTCTTCAACCTGTCGTTCTGGTACAAGCTAACTGACCGGACCATCTGGGGCGCATATTTCTCCGGCATAGGGGCCGTGGTGCTCATTGCCGTCGATGTGCTCTTCATTCCCCGTTTCAGCTATATGGCCTGCGCCTGGGCCGGCTTTGCCGCCTATGCCTCGTCGATGCTGCTTTCCTATTTCATTGGGCAGCACTATTACAAGATAGACTATCCGCTGCGGGACATTGCCTGCTACGCAGGCCTGACGCTTATCCTGCTGGCGCTGATGCTGTTCGGAGCGCGCAGCCTGCCCATGTGGGCTCGGTTGGCGTGCAATACAATATATATCCTGGCCTTTGTGGCCTATATAGTTCATCATGACTTTCCTCTCAGGAGTTTGCCCGTGGTGGGCCGCTTCTTCCGGAAATAATTATCAAACAATTTAAAGCTTTTTAATCCATGGAAAAAAGTAAAGTAAAGAAAGAGCAGGCTCAGAAAAAGGGCATGACTCGCCGTGAGTTCATCTCGGCCACCGCTACCGGGCTGGCCGGATTCATGATTCTTCCCAGCTTCACCGTCGATGGTGTGCGTATTGCGCCGAGCGACCGCGTTGTGATGGGATTTGTTGGTGCTGGTCAGCAGGGCTGCAGCGACTTCCGCAGCTTCACGGGCTGCCCGGGTGTGCAGGTTGTAGCCGGCTGTGATGTGGACAGCATCAAGCGTGAGCGCTTCCGCCGCTATGTGACGAAATGGCAAAAGGAGAAGAGCATGCCGCAGCGCTGCGACCTGTATGAGGAGTACGAGAGGTTGCTTGAGCGCAAGGACATCGACGCTGTATCGATTGCCACTCCCGACCACTGGCATGCGCTGGTGGCTATTCATGCACTTCAGGCCGGCAAGGACGTCTATTTGCAGAAGCCTCTGGCCTATACCATCACCGAGGGCCTGGCCGTGCAGCGCGCAGTGCGGGCTAACGGTCGCATCCTGCAGATGGGGAGCCAGCAACGGAGCAGCCAGGAGTTCATTACGGCCATCCAGCTCGTTCGTTCGGGCGCACTGGGCGACATCAAGGAGGTTTGGTGCCGTGTAGGCGACCCTCCAAAGCCGTTCGACCTGCCGGAGATGCCAGTTCCGGAGAATTTGAACTTCAATTTGTGGCTGGGGCCTCTTAACAACCCGAAGATCCACTACCACAGCGATATTTGCCCTGTGGTGACGTTAGATCCGGACCAGAACGAGAAGCTGTGGGGAGCATGGCGCTGGTATGAGGAGACTGGCAACGGATACCCGGCAGATTGGGGGGCTCACATGTACGACATCGCCCAGGCGGCGTTGGGAATGGACGGACTTGGTCCCGTTGAGTTCATACCGAAGGGATATAACGGTGCAGAGCACCTCACCATGAAGTATGCGAACGGAATAATCATGCAGGAGCGTCCCTATCGCGAGGACAACGACTCGCAAGGCATCAAGTTCA
>CAMJQA010000031.1 GCA_946407895.1 uncultured Prevotellaceae bacterium | reverse complement strand
CGAGAGACTTCTCAGGTACCGATGCAGTAATCTCCTCGAAGGTACCTATAATCTTATGTCTTTGGCCCGGTGTTGTGGGCTTAAATTTACGTACTGCCATCTTCTATTTAAATATTGCTGTAAAAATCTATTACATCGCCATCCTTCAAGGTGACGATAGCTTTCTTGAATGCGTTGGTACGTCCTTTAATCAGACCAGACTTGGTATAGCGGTTTTTGCTCTTGCCTGCATAGTTCATTGTGTTGACTGCAACAACAGTCACATTATACAGAGCCTCCACCTCTTTCTTTATCTCAATCTTGTTAGCGTCAGGACGCACAATGAAGCCGAATTTATTCTGCTTCTCAGTAATGCCGGTCATCTTCTCAGTGACCAGAGGTTTGATAATTATTGCCATAATCGTTCCGACTTCTTATTTGGTTAGGTTGTCGTTAATTACATCAACAGCGCCTTCTGCCATAATCATAACATCTGCATTAAGCACTTTGTAGGTGTTCAACGCAGCTGCAGGCATAACATCAACGCGTTCGATGTTACGAGCCGACAAATATACAACTTTATCTGCACCTGGCAAAACAAAAAGGGTCTTTTTACCAGAAACTTTAAGATTATTTATGATTTCGAGCATTTTTTTTGTCTTCGGAGCTTCAAAAGTGAAGTTCTCTACAACAATCAGAGCATTTTCTTGAGCCTTATAAGTGAGAGCAGACTTACGAGCCAGCTGACGCACTTTCTTATTCAGTTTGAAACCATAATCACGGGGCTTAGGACCGAATACTCGACCACCACCTACTAATACGGGTGAATTGATGTCACCACGACGGGCACCACCTCCACCTTTCTGACGACCAAGCTTACGCGTTGAACCGCTTATCTCACTTCTTTCCTTTGACTTAGCAGTACCCTGACGCTGGTTAGCCATCAGCAACTTAACGTCCAAATAAATTGCATGGTCATTGGGCTCAATTGCGTAAATGGCATCGTTCAGAGACACCTTACGACCAGTGTCCTGACCATTAATATTTAATACACTTACTTCCATTACTTGATAACACTAACGATTGAACCTTTATAACCTGGAACACTACCCTTAATCAAAAGCAGGTTGTGCTCGGGAATCACTTTTAAAACCTGTAAGTTGTGCGTTGTCACACGGTCAGTACCCATGTGTCCACCCATGCGCATACCCTTGAACACCTTGGCGGGATATGAGCAAGCACCGATAGAACCGGGCTTACGCTGACGGTCGTCCTGTCCGTGAGTGATCTCACCGACACCACCAAATCCATGACGTTTCATGACGCCCTGGAAACCATGACCCTTAGAGACGGCTATTACATCCACGAAACTGCTGTCAGCAAACAGCTCAACAGTTAGCGTGTCGCCCAAACTCAAGTCATCACCAAAACCTGTGAACTCGGCCAAGTGTCTCTTTGGTGTTACTCCAGCTTTTTTAAAGTGTCCCATCAAGGGTGCAGTGGTATTCTTTTCCTTTGCATCCTCAAAACCGAGCTGAACAGCCTTGTAGCCGTCCTTCTCAACACTCTTAACCTGAGTAACAACACAAGGACCAACTTCGATAACAGTGCATGGTATATTTTTACCCTCGGCACTGAATACGGATGTCATTCCGATTTTCTTTCCTAATAATCCTGGCATTTCTGTTATTCTTAATTAAAAATGTAATTTGATAATATTTCTTATACCTTAATCTCCACTTCCACACCACTGGGCAATTCCAGTTTCATGAGGGCATCAACAGTTTTCTCTGTAGAACTGTAAATGTCAATCAGACGTTTGTAAGAGCACAACTCAAACTGTTCGCGGCTCTTCTTGTTAACGAAAGTAGAGCGGTTTACGGTAAAGATTCTCTTACGCGTTGGCAGTGGTATGGGACCGCTGACAATTGCATTGGTAGCCTTTACCGTCTTTACGATCTTCTCGGCAGATTTATCTACGAGATTGTGGTCGTACGACTTTAACTTAATCCTAATTTTCTGACTCATTTTCTTTTTAATTGTTTTATTTAATGTTTTTATCTGCAAAGGAGGGGTATCGCCCATAAAGAGTCGTTTGCTCATGGGCGACCCTCTCCATCACAATTCTTTTCTAAACCAAGTCTACACGCCCTTTGATTTCCTCAAGTACCGTCCTGGCTATATTGCTGCTCACGGGGGCATGATGATCATACGTCATTGAACTTGTAGCACGTCCAGAGGTGATGGTACGCAATGCAGTTACATAACCGAACATCTCTGCCAAGGGCACAGTAGCCTTCACCAGACGAGCGCCAGTGCGGGTGGTATCCATGCCTTCCACCTGGCCGCGACGCTTGTTCAAGTCGCCAATGACATCACCCATATTTTCCTCGGGCGTTACCACTTCAAGGCGCATGATGGGTTCCATCAGAACAGGCTTGGCCTGTGCGCAAGCGCTTCTATAAGCCTGCAAGGCACAAATCTCGAAAGACAACTGGTCAGAGTCCACTGGGTGGAAGCTACCGTCCAACAGTTCAACCTTCATGCTATCCATGGGAAAGCCTCCAAGAATGCCATTTTTCATAGCACTTTCAAAGCCTTTCTGGACTGAGGGGATAAATTCCTTGGGGATATTACCGCCAGTGACTTTATTTTCGAACTGCAGTCCGCCTTCCTTATAATCCTCATCCACAGGCCCTACATTAACGATAATGTCAGCAAACTTACCGCGACCGCCGGTCTGCTTCTTATAGACTTCGCGCAGATTAACAGTCTTGGTAATAGCTTCCTTATAGTTCACCTGAGGCTTACCCTGGTTGCATTCAACCTTGAACTCACGACGCAGACGGTCTATGATAATATCCAAGTGAAGCTCACCCATACCAGAGATGACTGTCTGGCCGCTCTGCTCATCAGTCTTCACAGTAAAGGTAGGATCTTCCTCAGCCAACTTAGCCAGGCCATTAGATAATTTATCCAAATCCTTCTGTGTTTTGGGCTCTACAGCAATTCCGATTACAGGATCAGGGAAGTCCATAGACTCCAGCACGATGGGAGCATCTTCCTCAGCAAGAGTGTCACCTGTACGGATATCCTTGAAGCCAACACCTGCGCCAATGTCACCTGCACCTATTACCTCTACAGGATTCTGGTGATTGGAGTGCATCTGGAACAGGCGGCTCACACGCTCCTTCTTGCCCGAACGCACGTTGTAGATATAGGAACCGGCCTCCACCTTGCCCGAATAGACACGGAAAAAGGTCAGTCGTCCCACATACGGGTCGGTTGCAATCTTGAATGCCAAAGCTGCGGTCTTCTCATCCTCGCTTGGTTTACGTTCCTCAACCTCACCGGTCTCAGGATTGGTTCCCTCAATAGCGGGGGTATCAAGGGGAGAAGGCAGAAACATGCAGACGTAGTCAAGCAATGTCTGTACGCCCTTGTTCTTGAAAGAGGAACCACAGGTCATGGGTACCAGGTCCAGGGACAGCGTACCTTTACGGATGGCTGCAATTAACTCTTCATCTGTGATGGAATCAGGATCTTCAAAGAACTTCTCCATCAGAGTTTCATCCTGTTCCGCTGCCTGCTCTATCAATTTGGCGCGCCACTCATCACACTCATCTTTCATGTCTGCAGGTATATCCTCTATATCATACTCTGCACCCATGGTCTCATCATGCCACAGAATGGCCTTCATACGGATCAAGTCCACGATACCCTTGAAGTTCTCTTCGGCGCCAATGGGCACAGCAACAACTGCAGGATTTGCTCCCAGGACATCCTTCATCTGGCGAACGACCTCGAAGAAGTCCGCACCAGAGCGGTCCATTTTGTTCACATAACCCATACGAGGCACATTGTACTTATCAGCCTGGCGCCATACAGTCTCGGACTGAGGCTCCACACCGCCTACTGCACAATATGCAGCCACTGCTCCATCAAGAACACGCAGGGAACGCTCCACCTCTGCCGTAAAGTCCACATGGCCCGGAGTATCAATTAAGTTAAACTTATACTTCTGCCCATTCCATGTCCAATATGCTGTTGTGGCAGCAGAGGTAATGGTAATACCACGTTCCTGCTCCTGAGCCATCCAGTCCATTGTAGCGCCACCGTCATGTACTTCGCCAATTTTGTGGGTCTTACCTGTGTAGAACAGAATGCGCTCAGAGGTAGTGGTCTTACCGGCATCGATATGTGCCATGATACCTATGTTACGCGTCAAATGAAGATCTTGTTTTGCCATTTTACAATCTTTTCTTTTTACCTTAACTTACCTTTAGAAGCGGAAATGTGCAAAGGCACGGTTAGCCTCTGCCATACGATGCATATCTTCCTTACGCTTGAAGGCTCCGCCCTGTTCATTATATGCATCCATAATCTCAGCAGCCAACTTGTCAGCCATGGTCTTACCACCACGCTTACGGGCATACTGAATCAAGTTCTTCATTGAAACACTCTCTTTACGGTCGGGACGTATTTCAGTAGGCACCTGGAAGGTAGCGCCACCAATACGACGACTCTTTACCTCCACCTGGGGGGTAATCTTGTCCAGAGCCTCCTTCCAAATCTGCAGGGGCTCCTTCTCCTCGTTTGCCATCTTCTTCTTCACAATCTCAAGTGAGTTGTAGAAGATGTCATAAGAGATACTCTTCTTACCATCGTACATCAGATGGTTCACGAACTTGGACACCTTCACGTCACCAAATACGGGATCGGGAAGGATAACACGTTTCTTTGGTTTTGCTTTACGCATTGTTTTGTTTGTTTTGCGTTTAGGGCTGCATTCTCGCGTTCTTCAATCCTCGCGCTTGAGGATTTACTCAACCTTAGTTTACAAGCCACAAACAATGTTAATTAATACTGTTTACTTTTTCTTGGGACGCTTGGCACCGTATTTCGAACGGCGCTGAGTTCTGTTTGCTACGCCGGCGGTATCCAGAGTACCACGTACAATGTGATAGCGAACACCGGGCAAATCCTTTACACGACCGCCACGAACCAGCACGATGCTGTGTTCCTGCAAGTTGTGTCCTTCACCGGGAATGTAACTGTTGACCTCCTTTGAGTTGGTCAATCTCACACGTGCGACCTTGCGCATCGCGGAATTAGGCTTTTTAGGTGTAGTGGTATAGACACGCACACAAACGCCACGACGCTGCGGACAGCAGTCCAATGCGGGGCTTTTGCTCTTGTCCTCCAACACCTTTCGGCCTTTTCTTACCAATTGTTGAATTGTAGGCATTGTTTTTGTTTTTATTATTTATATATTATGTATTATATTCAAATTTATATCTCGAACGGGCACAATAAGCCTATTCGGGGTGCAAAGGTACAAAGAATATTTGAATTGACAATATCCCTAATGCCGAAAAAGGCCACATTAGGGGCGTTTTATGCCCAAAAGCATCATATTTTAAGAATATTTAACTTTTGTAAAGCTTTCCTAATGATATTTTTGAGCAAAAGATGACATTTCATACAACTGTTTGCCTATAATTCACACTATCTGCAAACTGATATTTTGTACTATCCCGCTTCAGAGTGGAGGATGGGCAAAGTAAACCTACCTAATAACAGAGAAAAGAATCAGCTACAGCCCGAGATTCTTCTTTGCAGCTGCAGCGGCGTTGTCGATAGCCTCATCAATTTTCTCGGCAGCCCTATTTGCAGCATCCTCCATTTTCTTATTAGCCTTTGTCTTTGCCTCATCCACTTTCTGGTCAGCAGCAGCTTTCACCTCATCGGCCTTTTGCTTGGCTGCTTCCTTAACTGCCTGCTTCACGGCCTCAGCATCAGCCTTTATAGTAGAAGCCGAGGCATCAGCTGTCTCGACTGCTTCGGCAGGCAGAGCCATTACCTTATTAACCAGTTCGGTAATCGTTGCGGTATTAATGTTCAGGTCCTGTAGTTTTTCTTTGTTTACCTCAATAAATTCCTGCACTTTACCAGCGTACTCAGCAGCTATGGATATCTTGCCATCAGCTACCAGGTCCTGAATATGCTCTACAACTTGATCCACCAATGTACCAATCTTCGCAGCATCACCCGATTGGACTACTTCGGTCAGTTTGTTCAACACGGTAGGAGCGACTGGTTCGTCCAGTACAGCCACAGTATCTATCTTTAGAGAATCTTCTTCAGTCGTATCAGCAGAAGTGCGTCCGCCACAGGAAGAAAGACCAATTAAGGCAGCCAGGACTGCCAGCGAAAAGATTTTTTTCATCTCTGTTTCATTGACCCACCCACATTTGCTCCGTCCAGGGAGAACTGTAGGATAGGATTTTTTCTATCTGTTAACTATAAATAAAATATGTATAACTCATGCTATTGCTTAATTAGCCTCAAATAATCCAGCCGTGCATTATTGCTATCGTAATTCATATTCTCCGTCTGGTCGGTGAAGTCGAGCGTCACTATGTGTCGTCCAGCGGTCAGGTGGACGTTGTGCTTATTAGTGAAGCCCCAGTTGTCCCACTCACCATCACCGCGCTGTGGCATTACTACAGCCATGCGCTGACGACCAATACGCATCAGACGAATAGCACACTTATTACTTGTATTCACCGGTCCAGAACCATTGCTATAGCACCAGTCAATGCTGTAGTTTCCTTCAACGGGCACATCGACAGGGATGACTACACTGATGTTTTTCTGCCTACCCAGTTCCAGATAATGGCCAGTCGGATCGCCGTAGTTCTCAGCCTGATAAACGAGTTCGTCATGATAGAAATCCTGCGGTTCGCTGATGTATCCCTCAGTACCATCCTGGCCTACACCACGAACTGCATATTCGCCATCCTCGGTCAGGGTCACCTGTGTTTCCGTCAGGGTTTTAACCACTTCTCCGTTTCTCACCACCTGATAGCGGGCACTGCCCTCTGTGGGTTGCCACGTCAGGGTGTTGCCAGTCAGTTTCAAAACCGGCGTCAGAGGCAGATAGGAATTTTCCTTCATCATCATGCCCATCTTCTCGATTGCGTTGTCCGCCAGGATGATTTGAACTGTATGCTGCCCCTTCAGCGTACCAGCCAGCTTTGGCTCCGTCTCCTGTCCATCCAACAAGAAGGTCTTAATGCGGTTCCCATAGCCGCTGAGAGAGATATCCAGCACGGCATCGCGGTAGCGGAAGTTCGTCAGGTGGCGTTCGCCCTTGAGCGGTTTTGGCACATTGGGGCGGAACTGCAGGCATTCAGCCTGATAGTCCAAGCCAAAATAGACAGAGGTAACGACAGCTGCCTGAGCTGCTACGCTCCAGAGCTGACGCGGAGAGTTGAGTTTTGTCAACTGGTAGTCGCCTGTGCTTATCTCATAGTTTTCCTCGTTGCTAAGCCAGAGCGCAGCACCCCGATAAAGGGCGCCGATGGAATGCAACAGGGCCTCCTCATTGCCGACCTTGGCGCAAGCCCTCATCCAGTATCCTTGTACAAAAGGCCATGTAGCATCATTGTGGTACGGGTACTGGTCCTTCAGGTTGGGATAGATGCACGGCGTACCAAACGGTTCATTCACCTGACACTGTGTGATGCGGCGCGCCCGTGTCTCATCAGCTATGCTGGAGAGGATAGTCAGCGCACTGCCCATTGCATCGCACTGACGGCTTAACACCGGGAAACGGCGGCCGTAGAGATAGATTGCATAGTACCCTTGTTCTTCAAGCCAGAGGTGCTCGTTAATACCGTCTCGTAATCCATTGGCATATCGCAGCCACATCTCGGCCTCACGGTTTAGTCCCTTGACTCGGCAGATATCCGAGAGTACTTTAATAGCCATATAATGCACCGCATTGTTCACCGTTGCCTCGCTACTATATATATCTGCCGGTTCCATCCACTGTGGATACTCCTGCTCGCGCCAGTCCATATAGCTTGTTTCGCCGCGCATCAGCCTATGCTCTCGGTCGTAAGCCACAGCCATATCGTCCTGTACCGTATTACGGATGACGGGATAGATATAGTCCAGCCACTTGTCATTACCCGTCACCTTATAGACCTCCCACGCAGCCACGGCCCATATTACACGGTCCGTACTACATGGCCACGCACCGCCAGTGCCTGTATCCTGAATAATGCGGTTACGGGCATTCACCTTTGCGCGAAGCGACTTCATGCTTACCTCGGGGTGCAGCTGAGCCAGCGAGTGGATGATACTGTAGCTCACGTCGCGTGTCCACACCCCACCCCATGCGATACCTGTACGGAACGTAGAGTCTGGCTCAATGGCCAATACGCTCTCCTCAAGTGCCATGTTGTATAGGGCATTGTCCAGCACACAGCTGCTTGTGTAATGAGGCAGGTGACCGATATCCGCTCTCAGTGTCCACTCACGACGGTCAATCTCCTTCGGGTTCATATCATTCCAAACCTCCATTTTAGGCGGCAATGGTTCGTAATCGCTCGTCATACGCGTTGCCGAGAGAGCCTTTCCGTGGAACTTGCCCTGAACTACCTCGTTGGCCTTTACCTGATATGCACCGTTCTTATAGATAACCTGTGCCTGCAGGGCTGCAACCGCCATTAAGCCAAGCAAGAATAGAGATATGTTTACCTTTAGCTGCATATATTATATAATATTATGTACGCGCGCGAAGTACATTCACTCCATAGCGTTACGAAGTGCAAAATAACGAAATTTATTCGACACAGCAAAATTTTTGGCCGTTTTATTTCTTTTTCCCGACTTTTTGCTTTGTAGCCTGCTGCTGAATCAATTTTCAGGTCTGTCGGCGTTCGCCTTTCGGAAGGGCCAGAAAGCTTATCTGATGGCGTAGAGATACGCCAGCAGGGCCATTTTGCCACGCATAGTTTCGCGGGGAGTGAACTCGCCGTTTACCCAAAAGTAACGTTGGTTGAAGTATGACTCCTGGCGTGGCCAGCCGCCATTATTCCAATCAGGATAGCAGTATTTCAGAATCACACGGGCATCGCCGCCGTTATGGCCTGCCGACCATGTTTCAGTACCATTGAATGGCGTCTGGCCCGGGTGAGTGCCAGGCTCGCCGTCGTTGCGCCCTGTGGAGTAGCAATCGGTGATATGGCGCTCTCCTAATCCTGTCATCTCAACGATGTTTCCTGGATTGCGCCCCATAGCCCAGCCAGCCTCTGTGTACATGATATGCTCCAAGCGCTTGCGCATGGACTTGTCGGCCAGGTAGTGAGCCAACATAACCAGTTGCAGGTTCTGCGAAGTCTGCCAGCGACGGTCATTAGCAGCACGGCGCGACGGACGCTGGCTGACGTGGCTGGTGTTGTATTTCTCGGCCTCGGCGCTGATGTCTGTTTTCAGACTTTCATAGAATTCGGCATAATGGCGCTGACGGGGGCAGACGATGTAGGCCGCAGCCGTCCACACATTTGCTATATTCACCTGGTACTTCTCTTCGGCAAAGACCTTCTCCCACTGCTCGTCACCGGTTACATTATAGAGGTATGCAGCAGCCATCTGGCGGAAGTCACGGCCTCGCATCTGCATCGAGCCGATATCCTGACGGTCATCAAGTTGCTGATTCTCCTGGCGCGATGCAAAGCGGAAGGCCTTGACGGCCTCGTCAGTATAGTACTTGCAGAGCGAATCATTCTGCCCTATTCTGAAGGCCTCGGCCATAATGGCACAGTTGGCGGCGTTAGCCCAGGCAGCCATAGTGGTGCAACCGGCCTGAAACATCACGCTCCAGTCGGCACAGGGGTTGGTAACACCCTGGGAATAAGCTTCGCCGTCGCGGATGGAGAGGAAGAAGTCCACCTCGTTCCTGGCCTCATCAATAAGGTCGGGTATGCCATTGCCACTCTCACGGATTCCCATCCCATCTTCGCTTAGCTTACCGCCCGAAAGGATGTATGGCAGCAGCATGTCGTATATATTACTGACATGAGCCAGATGACGGTCCCAGTCGAAGGCATCCGAGTGGCCTCCCCTCACTTCTGTATTAACGGGGTTGCCGGGCAGACGGTGCTGCCAGAAGATTGATTGCTTGAGCGGCTTGAAGTGAGGCTCGTCCCATACATCCGTCTTCAGCGCCCGCCATTCGGGACTCCAGGGGTGGAAGTCTGTCTTATAGACGGTGAACCCCTTCGGGTCGGTCTCGGGTATGAACTGTGGCTGGCGCGGCACAGGCCTGACATGCGCCGTATCAATGGGTTCACCCAACCGCATATAGTAGTAGCCGCGAACGGAATAGCGATAGGGTTCGTAGTATACATCACGCCCCACCTGGAAGTCCATGCTGCAGCCCACATCCTCAACCACCAGGCGATAGCGGCCGGGCCTTTCGGCGCCGAAATCGATGTTCCACACATCGGTTCCTATAAGGCTCTTGCCTCCTGCTTCGTTTGATGAAGCCGAGGCAGGCAGCCAGAATTTCACCCGCCCCACCTTCTGCTTTGCCTTTGTATCCACATTATACAGCCATACCGCCTTACCTTCAAATGCCTTATAGTCACGCTGCCCACCGTCGCCAAGCCACTGGTAGAGGTCGGCGGCATGAACGACCTCGTCGGGCGAATACCCGATAATATTGACGTGGACAGCCTCCGACATGCAGTTCCAGACATCGAAGCGTATGGAGGCCTCGGCCTTGTCTGAGCCTATACCCGAGGGGATGGACACCCTGTAGGTGCATCCCTGCCTCATGGAACGGGGCAGGTGCAGGAAGAGCCAGTGGTCGAGTTCGCTGGTCAGAGTATGGTCTGTGTTCATCGGCTTCGACTTGCGCCAGACAGCCAGAGGCTGAGCCGTGGCAAAGGCCTTGTCGTCCGGCGAGCTGACGAGCCACGCCCCAGCCCTCTGCGCTTCTGCGGCCTTCAGCCTTTCTCGGACCAGCAGCGTATCGTCGCCTTCGACGAACGAGTGCCCCAGGTAGGCACTCTTGCCCGTACCGCTATCACGATAATGTACTTCGCCGTCGCGGAACTGCAGCATCAGGTAGTCTTTGTCAATCACCCTGATGCCGATAAACTTGGAGGCCATACTGCTGACGGGCATAGCCAGCAGAAAGGCGGAAAGCACGGAGGAGAAAAATGTTTTCATCTACAAGTAGTGTTGATAAATTATGAGGTGTGATTTTTCTATTCGCCTATTTCCCTCGCACCCAGACCTTGTGGGAGCCTGCCCCCCTGGGCACGACGCCGCTGTCGGGGTCGAGTGAGAAACGCTTCAGCTCCTGGCTGGCAGCGGCTCGGCTGAGCTTGTTCAGGGAGCAGTACTGGCTGAGGGTGATGGATTCGTGCCCCTGCAGATAGTTCTGCAGGCGCGAAAGGCGCTCGGCCGGGGTGTACTTCGGCTTTGAGACCCGTACCACATGGCTCTCGCCGCGCTCGAACTCGGCATTCGCCTGCACCAGGCGGAGGAAATCCTTGTCGGGCCGGAAGTTGATGTCCTTCACGCGGACGTGGCGGTAGCCTTCCTCGCTCCCGCCTGCAGTCAGTTCGTCGGGTTTCTCGTCGTCGAACTCCAGCGAGAGGGAGAAGGTGCCCAGGCCGTCCACCTTTACGCTATGTCCCTCGGTCAGGTAGGCCTCGATGATGTCGGGCAGCGACTTCAGCACCAACTCGGCCACATTCCGGTTAGCCGTACCCGTGCTCTGGTAGCGGTTCACTATCTTCTCGTTCCCAATCAGCCCGGCAGAGAGCAGCTTGGGGTAAATCTTCTTGTGCCCGTCTCGCATCTCGGGCATTTCCTGTAATACGTACTTTAGCATAGTTCAAGCCCTTTCTATTATTGGTTTTACATTTCTATCCAATCTTTTTATCCTTTCTGCCAAGGGAAAATTTCCCGGCTGCCAGGAGTATTTTCCGTTTAAGGACCTGAAACGTACGTTCAAGGACCTGAAACATACGTTCAAGGACCTGAAACATACGTTCAAAGTCTTTGAACGGAAAATCTACAGGGCAAAAGTACAAAATTTCATCTGAACGGAGAAATTATCCGAGGACATTTTCGGAAAAAAGAAAAAAAAGAGGAGGGAAGACCCCTCCTCGGTGGAATTTATTGCTAATGCGGAATTTATTGT
The DNA here is from genome assembly GCA_946407895.1 of uncultured Prevotellaceae bacterium. Classification (GTDB taxonomy): domain Bacteria; phylum Bacteroidota; class Bacteroidia; order Bacteroidales; family Bacteroidaceae; genus Physcousia. The sequence continues at coordinate 26,357 of CAMJQA010000031.1, read as the reverse complement.
CAATGCTGAGGGTACAGCGGCCGATGGTCCCTGGCCGTCAGGGGAGAGGTGGCTGAATTGCGCCCCAAAGGCTTTATACTGAGGTTGTCAAAATAGGGGGTGCAGACGCGTTTCTGATGCAGGGGAGCCAAAAGCCCGGCCATACCCTTCTTGTAATGGTTGGAGTTGGTGCTGACAACTTCCCGGCCATCAACCAAGCCTGTGATTTTATCCCCCTGGAAGCGCAGCGCCAGGTTGTGCCACCTGAGGGCCGATACGCCTTCAGCTCGCGCCGCGGCCAGGGTATATTCGCCTCCTATCTCCACATCCTTGCGCGCCAGAATCAGCGCCTGCTGCTCTGCATCGCCGATGAGTTCCTTGGGGTCGGGCTTGCCGCGGGTGAGTACGAGGGTGCAGCGGCCCTGGTCATCGAGTTTCAGATAATATCCCTTTGCCCAAATGCCGTAGCCAGAGCCCACGTCGCAAAGGCGCCCCATTACGCCTGCCTCTTCGCCTGGATTGAGCCAGACATCGGCACTCACCTCATAATCTAGCCAGGCAGAGTCGCCGAGTATGGTGTAATGATGCCACTCGGGTGCCCAGCTAAGTGTGTGCTCGCCAACCGTTTGGCGAATGCACTGGCCCTTGCTGTCAGGACGCGGAGTCAGTTCGAAAGCCCCAATGAGGTCTGCCAGATAACGAGGCAGGTAGCCCCAAGAAGCGGGCTGTGCATATTGGTCGAAGTTGTCGGAGTATGGGAGGGGGAAGGGTGCCGAGGCGGGCACATCTGCAAAGGAACCTTTCTGCTGGCCGCTGGTGGTGGACAGAGAATAGACGGTGTTTGGCTCCAGGGTGATGGTAAAGCGTCCGCCCTTCTGTGCTATATCCTTCTGGCGCACGAACTGTTCACGGGCATTGCTGCGCCAAACACAGAGGTGCTTGCGGCTGAGCCCTTTAGGCAGACGAACCTCCACGGTCTTGGCGCTCGTGGCATCCTTTGTCTCGATGATAATGCTAAAGTCGTCGGAAGCCGGATTGCGCAGGGTAACCATGCTGCCTCCTCCGGCAAGAGATAGGCATCCCTCATCGACATACTGCCATCCAACGGCCGAGAACTGTCCGTAGTGGGCGTATCCCCATAGCGCCTCGCGCACCTCGTAGTTGCCGCTCCAGGGCTCCCGGGCCAGCAACATAGCAGGATCACAGCTGTAGGGTTCCAGGGGATATACGCCAGCGATGTCATACCAGTTGATCACCCTGGTGGCACCGCTTACGATGTAGTTCTCGTTGAAACACTTGACGATGCTGATAAGGCAGTTGAAACCCTTGAGATAGACATGGTCCTCGCTGTTCCAGATAGGCTTTCCCATAGCTTCGACTGCTGCACGCTGCTCCTTCGAGAGAGGAATCTCGCTGTAGGTGTGGGCACAGACAGCATCCAGTGCATCGGCCAGTTCCCTGTCTTGCTGCATCGCCTTTACGAAATCCATTTTCGAATCGCCCCAGTTGCCAAAGCCATGCAGTTTCACATCATTGAAGCCGTTCTCGTTCATGGCCCGCCGCAGATGCTTGGCAAAGTCGCCGTTCCACCCCTTCTCGTTATGACAACCCAGGGCGTCGAGTTCCAGCCCGTGTACTTGACGAAGGCCCTGCAGCCAGGCGATGTAGTAATCCACCATGTCGTCCGACCAGAAGTTGCCCACCCAGGCAGGTGCGCTCCAGGCCGTAGCATCGAGCGCCAGTTGGGGATTGCGCCTTTGGGCCTCGCGCATCACCCACCAGATATAGCCGCGCATAAAGTTATTGTCGCCGCGGTAATGACTGTGCGAGGGCATGGAGCCCTGAGTGCTGTTGCCGTCGCCGGGCACCTCTACCAGTATGGCGCTGACGCTGGCTCCGAACATGGGTTTATAAACCATGTCCATAATCTGTGAACGCTGCGGTTCGGGATAGTCCTTAAGCAGGACAGACGTGGCTCCTCCGCCGTTGACGGCACCGATTCCGTCGAAAGTCTTGCCTTTCTGCAGGTCGGTGATGCGAATGGTCTGCGTGGCTGCTGCAACGTTCATGGACAGTGCCAGAAGCATTGCAGGGATTGTGTAGTGTTTCATAAGCCTATACCTTATTATTATATAATATTGTCACTTGTCATAGTATTTCCTGCCGTTCCGTATGCGGATGCCGCCCGATGATTCAGGGCCGGCAATTTTCCGTCCGCTCAGGTCGTAAACTGCGTCTGCCGAAGTTTCGTCTGTCCTTGCAGAAGCAGGAATGTTCTGTACGCCAACGAAATCGGCTTTCAGCGCCCTGAAATCGTCACGGCTCAGCACGTAATCGTTGGAGAAGGCATCCTTCCACCACTCGGCGTTGCAATTGCCGTGGTCTGTGCTCTTGAAGTCGGCGCTGGCCGGGTTATTGGTGCGCCCGTAGTCGTACCACGGGGCAAAGAACAGCCACTTGGCTCCTGCATTCCACTGTTTTGTTATGGTGGCTACGTTGCCGCATTCGGTCAGGGCCACAAGTTTTTCGGGCGAATACTGCTTCAGGAACTTGTAGCACGAGGTATTGATGTTAGCGGCATTGGGGTTGTTGTAGATGTCTATGCTGACGATATCCACGTATTCGTCTCCGGGATACCATCGGTAGCCGTCGCTGTATGGCTTGTTCCAGGCCGCGGCCTGCGTCCATACCCAGATGAGGTTGTCCAGTTTATGATAGTTTACCAGGCGGTCGTACATCACCCGCCACAATTCATTGCACGCCTCGGCATCGCGCCCCCACCAGAACCACATGCCTCCAGCCTCGTGCAGCGGCCGCCACAGCACGGGCACCTTTCTCTGCTTCAACAGTTTGAGGTAGGACGCAATCTGGTCGATATCCTTCAGCATCAGTTTGTACTCGCTGCTCGCTGGCTCGAATATCTTTCGCACGTCGAAAGTCGTCTTGTCGGGCTCCGTGCCGTAGTAGAAGGCGTACTTTCCGCTTTCGTTGGCAGGAACGTTCCAATGCCACAGGATGAGGATGAGCCCGCCCTGGCGATGCCAGTTATAGACGTCGGAGACATTCGTATAGTCTATCCATCCTCCCTTGGACGAGAAGGGATGATGGATGAAGTCCATGCAGTTCAGGGCGGGCCACTTGCCCGTATGCTGGTTCACCCACTTGGCCTCGTTGAAGTTCCAGTTAACGTTAGCAGTGGTGCCGCTGAGTATTTTCTGCCCCTGAATGGATTGCAGTATGGCCAGCAACTCTTCGGCTTCGGCCGAACGACTTGAGCCGACTTGAGCCGAAAGATGGCCGGCTGCAAGCAGGATGAGGAGGAACTGGAGGGCGAGACGTTTCATATTGATACGTATTTAAATATTATCGGATGTGGATTGACGCGAAGGGCCCGGCCTACCGTTTTTCGCCGGTCAGGAAGCGGCGGATATGCACGAGCGAGGTCTGGAAGTCCTGCGGGCTGAAGCCGTGGCCGGCGCCAGGGAGCTCCACCAGGCTGGCATGGCGAAACTGGCGGACGGCGCGGCGCGAGTAGTCGATGGGCACGATGGGGTCGGCATCGCCGTGAACGATGAGCACGGGGCGGCGATAGGACTGGACGGCCCGGTAGGGATCCATATCGCGCAGCTCCATGAAGAAGCGGCGGCCCAGGGGCACCTGCCACAGGAGCGTGGTATCGGGGATGTCCGCCGGCTGGGGATAGCGCTGGTTCCAGTTGTCGGGGATGCACAGGGCCGGAAAGACGAGCACGAGCCGCTCCACCTGCCGCTTCATGCTGGCGGCCGCCAGGGTGGAGACCAGGCCGCCCTGGCTCTCGCCCAGCAGGATGATGTGCCGCTTGTCGACGTCGGGCCGCGAGCGGAAGTATCGCACGATGGCCTCCAGAGCCTTCTGCTCGTCGAGCACGGACATATTCAGGGTGTTGGCATCCGATCGGCTGGCCGTGCTGCCGCAAGGGAAGTCGAACGTGTAGCACATGTAGCCTATCCGGGCAAGCATATCGAAGTAGCTGCGCCCGGAGTGGTGGGTGCCGTTGAATCCGTGCGAGACGATGACCAGGGGGTGGCGTTTCTGCCCGTCGAGGGGCTTGCTGAGCACGCCGTAGATGCTCCGGCCGGCATGTGGGATGCTGAGTTCCTCCTCGGCCAAGGGGGGCATAGCTTCTCCGGCGGGCCGTCGGGCCGCAAGGCTCAGCGCCAGGACGGCAAGGATGCATAGGGTTAGCAGTCGCTTCATAAATCTTTCTGTAGGTTTAACCGTTTTCGCCTGCAAAGATACTGATTTTCTTCGAGAACAGATTACAAATGAGGGCATAAAGTGAGGAAAACGGCCCGATTCGGACACTTTTTCACGCCTGAAGCAGGCGGCTTTGGGCCCGAAGCACGATTTTCCGGGCCGCAAAGGGGGGCAGAACCGTTTTTTTTGCTTACCTTTGCATCGGCAAACGATAAGTTAAACTTCCTAAACGATACCGAGATGAGACAGACGAGACTGTGGATGCTGGCCGCCATCCTTGCAATTACCTGCGGCACATGCGTGATTACCTGCTGCAACGGCGACGACGACGCCCCCGGCTCACCGGCACAGGACAGCAGCGGATTCGTCACCCTGACCGACGCCGTGCCCGATGCCATACTGGAGATTCGATACTTCGGCACGTACAACTTCGTGGGCCGGCGCATCGACGGATACCTGGAGCCCACCGCCCTGCTCACCAGGCAGGCGGCACAGGCGCTGAGGGCCGTGAGCGACGAGGTGAGGGCCCAGGGCTACAGGCTGAAGATATACGACGCCTACCGCCCGCAAGAGGGCGTGGACCACTTCGTCAGGTGGTCGCACGACGTGGCCGACACGCTGATGAAGCGCTACTTCTACCCCGACCTGAACAAGGCCGTGCTCTTCGACCAGGAGTACATCATGGAGAAGAGCGGACATACGCGCGGTTCTACCGTGGACCTGACCCTCTTCGACATGCAGACGGAGAAGGAACTGGACATGGGCGGCACGTTCGACTGGTTCGGGCCCGAGAGCCACCCCGACTTCTGCGGCAACCCCGAGACGGGAGAGTACACGGGCGACAACAGCAAGAGCCCCACCGGCCGGAGCATCACCGCCGAGCAGTTCCGCAACCGCATGATTCTGCGCAGGGCCATGCTTGCCCACGGCTTCAAGCCACTGGACACGGAATGGTGGCACTTCACCCTGAAGGACGAACCCTTCCCCGACACCTACTTCACCTTCCCCGTACGGCAACTGAAAGATTAAAGTGAAAGAAAAGAATATTTTCCCCTCCGGCAAGTGGGCTGCCCTGCTCTTCCTTTGCAGCCTGATTTCCGCCGCCAGCGCACAGACGCTCCGCGGCACAGTGACCGATGCCATCAGCGGCGAGCCCCTGACGGGTGCTACGGTAAAGATTGCCGAATTGCCAGGTATCGGAGCAACCGCCGACATAGACGGGAAATACCAGATAAAGCTGGAGAAGCCCGGCCGGTACACCATAGAGACCTCCTATGTAGGCTACGAACCCAGTGTGCTGAAGGAGCAACAGATTGTGGGAGCCAAGGAGAGCGTCATAGACATAGCCCTGCGCGAGAATGACCGACAGTTGGGCGAGGTGACGGTGCGCCCGCGCGTAAACAAGGAATCGACCGTGAACCCCACGGCCCTCGTAGGCGGTGTGATGCTCTCGATGGAGGAGGCCACCCGCTTTGCAGGAGGCGGAAACGACCCGGCCAGGCTGGTCTCGGCATACGCCGGAATCTCTAGCAGCTCGAACGGCAACGGCGTGTCTGTGCACGGCCATGCACCACAGATGATGCAGTACCGCATAGAGGGTGTGGAGGCCTTTACGCCCAACCACTACAACGACTTCTATGAGGCAGGCTTCGGCATGGTCAGTGCACTGAATGCCAATGTAATAGGCAACTCGGACTTCTTCACCTCGACCTTCAACGCCAATTACGCCAATTCGCTGAGCGGCGTATTCGATGTGAATATGCGGGCGGGCAACAACGCCAAGGTGGAAAACCTCATCCAGGTGGGCACCGTATCGGAGGAGTTCACCTCGGAGGGTCCGCTCTCCAAGAACGGTAAGGGCAGCTACATCGCCAACTACCGATACGGATTCACCTCGCTGGCCGACAAGCTGGGCATCATAGACTACGATACGAAGTTCGACTTCCACGACTTCTCCCTGAAACTGAACTTGCCCACGCGGCGAGCCGGTACCTTCTCGGTCTTCGCCCTTGGATACTACGACGGGGCCGATGACAACCAGCCCGACATAGAGGATGTCTCCAGCCTCTACGACGCATCGCACCAGAAGGGGCACCTCTGGGGCTTGCTGGGCGGCCTGGCGCACAAGATACACTTTGCCGATAAATGGACCTGGCGCACTACGGCAGCCTACAACGCCCAGCACATCAAGTCGGACATCGGCTACTGGAACCTTCAGCACGATGCCGCCGGCGAACTGACCAGGCCCATTGCCTACTCGGCCCCGGCTGCGACAGCGCCCTACAGTCGCCAGAAGATGAACGAAGACCGGATACTGCTGAACACAGAAGTCTCGGCACAGTTGACCTCCCGCTGGCTCATGCAGTTCGGAGGCGAATACTCGCAGCGATTCTTCGACCTGGCCTACAGCGCTACCGACTACGTCTATTCCCCCGCCCCATTTACCGACTGGGTGAAGGCCGACGGCAATACGGGACTGGGAAGCCTCTTCTGGCAGAACATCATCAAGGCCTCAAGCCACATCAGCCTGAACCTGGGCCTCTCCGGCACCTACTTCGCATACTCGAAGGACAAGAGCCTGGAGCCAAGAGCCAGCATGAAATGGGAACCCAACGAGAAGAACGCCTTTGGGCTGGGCTACGGACTCCACTCCATGATAGAGCGCCTGGACGCCTACTTCTACGAACAGGGCGGGCAGCGCCTGAACAAGGACCTCGGCCTGACCAAGGCTCACCACCTGCTGGCCTCATACAGGTATAAGTTCAGCGACAACCTGAACCTGCGGCTGAATGCCTTCTGGCAGTACGGCTACGATACACCGGTGGGCGTGGGCAGCTCTACCTTCTGCTCGGTGAACCGCTTCCTGAACTACTTCGACGAAGCAATGGTGAACGACGGCAATACTCGCAATTACGGAGCCGACATCACCCTGGAACACTATATGAGCCATGGCTTCTTCGGCCAGGTAAACGCATCGGTTTTCAAGTCGGAATACCGCGCGCAGGACCGCATCTGGCGCTCGCAGCTATATGACCGCCGATATACAGCCAAGGTGCTGGCCGGAAAGGAATGGATGGTGGGACGCCGCAGGCAGAATGTGCTGAACGTGAGTGCCAAGTACACCCTGCAGGGCGGACTGCGATATACGCCTATGGACCTGACAACCATGAACGCCCTCCTGGATGCAGGGCAGATGCCCGAGGAAGAGATCTTCCTGGACGACCAGGCTATGAGCAAGCAGTACAAGCCCGAGCATACCGTAGATCTGACCGTAAGCTACAAGATAAACAAGCGGAGGGTGAGCCATACCATAGCCTTCGAAGGCATTAACATGCTCATGAACGAGACGCCCTTTGCCCAGCGCTTCGACATACGCACCCGCTCGGTGAAGGTGGACAAGACGGGTATCTCGCTGCCCAACCTCTTCTACCGACTGGACTTCTGAAGACAAGAAACATAAACTTTCAACATCAAACAAAAAACAACAACCAACATGAAGAAGTTATTCCTTTCGCTACTGACCATAGTAGCCGTGGCCTGCCTGGCCTGCCAAGCCGCCACACAAGAGAGTGCCCTGCGGGGCAAGAAGGTCCTGTTCGTATATGGCGGATGGGACGGTCATCAACCCAAGGAGTGCATGGAGCTGCTCAAGCCGTGGCTGGAGAGCCAGGGAGCCGTGCTGGAACTGCGGGACAACCTGGATGCCTATACCGACAAGGAGCTGATGGCTAGCGTGGACCTGATTATCCAGACATGGACGATGGGAAGCCTTACCGGCGAACAGGAGAAGGGTATCACCGAGGCTGTGCGCAACGGAGCCGGACTGGCCGGATGGCACGGCGGGCTGGGCGACTCGTTCCGCAACAACACCGAGTATCAGTTTATGGTTGGCGGACAGTGGGTGGCACACCCCGGAGGCCAGGTGGACTACGACGTAAACATCAAGGACAAGAAAGACCCCGTCACCAAGGGACTCAAGACGTTCCACATGAAGTCGGAGCAGTACTACATGCATGTGGACCCCAGCGTGAAGGTGCTGGCCACCACCACCTTCAGCGGCGCAGGCGACACGCCCTGGATAAAAGGCGTGGTCATGCCCGTGGTATGGAAGAAGCAGTATGGCCGCGGACGCGTCTTCTACTCCTCGCTCTGCCATTCGGCCAGCGACTTTGCCGTGCCCGAGGCCATGGAAATCATGAAGCGGGGCATCCTGTGGGCCGCACAGTCGAAGGAGCAGGCCGGAAAATAGGAAACCCTAACGCGAACGACGATGAAACGACCACTGGCCTCCCTGGCACTCATTATATATTATATAGCGAGCCTGGCACAAGGCACGTCGCCCCGCCAGACGGAATGTCTGAACTACGGATGGCAGTTCAGCCGCGACGCCTCCTTCGCCGGCGCCGTCACCGTGGATGTCCCCCACGACTTCCAGATTGAGCAGCAGTGGGTGGCTCCGTCGGCCGACGAGAAGGCCGACAACAGCGACGCCGCCGCCAACATCAAGAGCCGACTCTCGGCCCGCGGCTTCAAGGAGGTGGGCCGCGGCTACTACCGCAAGACCATCACGCCGCCACTCGAGTGGAAGGACCGGCGCGTGCTGCTCGACTTCGAGGGCATCATGCTCGTGGGCGATGTCTTCCTCAACAATGAACGCATTGGCGGCACCGACTACGGCTACCTTGGCTTCGAGATAGACATCACCGACCGCCTCCGCTACGGCCAGCCCAACGAAATCACCGTGGAGGCCAACACCATGGGCGAGCGGGCCTCGCGGTGGTACACGGGCGGCGGACTCTACCGCAACGTCAGCATCGTCACCACAGCCGCCGACCTCTACCTGGCGCGCCACCCCCTCTACATCACCACACGCCAGAACCGATACGTATCCGTTAGCGCCGAAATCACCTTTGCCGGGCGCGCCAAGAAGGCCACCGCCCGCCTGCGCATCTACGACCCGCAGGGGAAGCTGGTGAGCGAGACCCGTCAGGAAGTATCCCGTCAGACGCCGGCGCGGACCCAGGAGACCAGGTTGCAGGAGGTGGAGATAGCCTCCCCCATGCTGTGGGACACAGAGCATCCCAACCTGTACAGGGCCGAGGTAGCCCTGTTGCGCCAGGACGGCACGGTGGCCGATGAATTCTCTGAGGATTTCGGCATACGCACCGTGGAGATCGGCCCAGCATTCGGGCTCAAGCTGAACGGACGCAAAGTCCTCCTGAAAGGCTACGCCAACCACCACACCCTGGGCGCACTGGGCGCCGCAGCCTACCCGCGCGCCATCGAGAAGCGTCTGCAGCTGATGAAGGCCTTCGGCATGAACCACATACGTACCTCGCACAACCCATACAGCCGCGACTTCGTCAGGCTGTGCGACCGCTACGGCATACTCATCGTCGATGAACTCTACGACAAATGGACCGACCAGCATTCCGGAGGCCGCGCACCATTCATGAACCACTGGGCGCAGGACATCACCGAGTGGGTGAAGCGCGATCGCAACTCGCCCTCCGTGGTGCTGTGGAGTCTGGGCAATGAACTGCAGCAAGAGCCCAGCCAGCCCTTCGGCGACTTCGGCGTAACATGCTACAAGATGATGCGCCTCGCCTTGGCGCGCTACGACTCCACCCGCCTGGTCACCGTGGCCATGCACCCACGCTACCGCAACTGGCAGACCGACTCTCTGCCCTGCAACCTGGCCATGCACACCGATGTGCAGTCATATAACTATAGGTACATGTACTTCCCCGGCGACGGGCGCCGCTTCCCCTGGATGACCTTCTACCAGAGCGAGGCATCCACCCAGGCCATGGGACAGAACTACTTCGGCATGAACCTCGACAAGGTCATCGGCCTGGCCTACTGGGGAGCCATCGACTACCTGGGCGAGAGCATGGGATGGCCGCAGAAGGGATGGGCGCAGGGCGTGTTCTACATCGACCTCGAGCCCAAACCGAAGGCCTACCTCCTGCGCTCCATCTTCAAGCCGGAGGAGCCCGTTGTGCATATTGGCATACTGGAGAGCGAAAAGGCCGAGATGTGGAACGGCGTGAAGATGGCGGGCGACCGCATGTCCGAGCTTTGGAACCGTCCCGAAGGCTCCGAGGCAGACATCATCGTCTATACGAATTGCGACGAGGTGGAGCTTCGGCTGGGCGGCAAGAGCCTGGGCCGAAAGCAGAACCCGGCCGACGATAAGTTGCGCAACCAGATACGATGGGGCAAGATTGCCTACCGCCCCGGCCGCCTGGAGGCCATAGGCTACAGGGAGGGACGGCCAGTGGCCCGCCACGCCCTGGAGACGACGGGGAAACCCGTCAGGCTCATAGCCGAAGCCGACCGCCCCGCAGCGGGGAACACGCTCACTCCGAAGGGGAACAATCCCAGTCCGACCGCGAACAATCCTTGGAAGGCCGACGGTATGGACCTGATGCACGTAAGCATTACAGCTGTGGACAGCAAGGGACGCCGCTGCCTCGCGAGCCAGGACGAGATGACATTTGAGGTGGAGGGCGACGCCCGCATCGTAGCCGTCACCAACGGAGACATCAGCAGCAACGAGCTCAATGCCACGAACCGTCGCAGGCTGTGGCAGGGACGGGCCACGGTCATTCTGCGCAGCGGCCTGAAGCCTTCCGCAGTAACGCTGAAGGTTTCATCCGACGCCTTCAAGCCCATCACGCTGAAACTGGAAGCCCAATAAATCTCTTTCGAACCCCTATGCACCGTCTTTTCCTCATCATCCTCGCCTTCTGCAACATCGCGGCGGCCGTTGCGCAGTCTGAGATGCTACGTGCCGCCCGGCAGGCAAACGACTACTTCATGAACAAATACTCCGACCCCACACTGGCCACCAACGTAGGGCGCATCCGGCCCTCCTCGCTATGGACGCGAGCCGTCTACTACGAAGGGCTGATGGCCCTGCAGGGCATCGACCCTCAGCAGCGGTATGTTGACTACGCCTTGCGGTGGGCCGAGTTTCACCGCTGGACGCCGCGCAACGGCCCTGAGACATGCGACGCCGACGACCAGTGCTGTGCCCAAACGTACGTCGAGCTGCTCCCCTACACGGGTCGGGAGTACGGCGACGTGCTGCGGAACGTGATTGCGAACCTGGACCACCAGATGCGGACGCGCAACACGAGGAAGATTGTCACCAAGAAGGAGAAGAATTCGGCACAGGACTCGTTGCTGGGATGGTGGACGTGGATCGATGCAATACAGATGGCCATGCCCCTATACATGCAGGTTGCCAGGCTGACGGGCCGCAAGGAGTACAGCAGCCACGCCATGCGCATGTATCTGTGGAGCCGCAATACGTGCGGCGGCGGTCTCTTCAACGAGGAGGAAGGATTGTGGTGGCGCGATGCCGACTACGTACCGCCCTACAAGGAGAGGGACGGACGAAACTGCTACTGGAGCCGCGGAAACGGTTGGGTTTACGCAGCGCTGGCTCGCTCTATGAGCCAGTTGCCGGCCAGGGGAAAGACGTACAGGATGCTGCGGAAAGACTTCCGAAGGATGTCGGAAGCCTTGCTGCGGTGTCAGCACGCGGACGGTTTCTGGCACGCCTCGCTGGTGAGCGATGCCGATTATCCCACGCCGGAGATGACGGGCACGGCGCTCTTTCTGTACGGCATGGCGTGGGGCATCAACCACGGCGTGCTCCGCGAGAAGGATTACGGTCGGGCCTGCGACATAGCCTGGCAGGCGCTGAGCAGTTGCCTGCGGCCCGACGGCTCTCTCGGCTGGGCGCAGGGCACGGGCAAGGATCCGTCGGCCGGCCAGCCCGTGACGTTCAGTTCGACGCCCGACTTCGAGGACTACGGCACGGGATGCTACCTGCTTGGCCTCACGGAATACCACAAGCTGTGCGAGGGCCGCAAAGACCGGTAGCAGGACTTCCCCGACGGGGGCGGCGTGCTTCAGACGGGGAATTGCTAGAGGCGCGCTTTCTGATTGCCAGAGAGAGGGGTATCGGGAAAGCCAGCAAACTTAGGGCGCGGTGGTGCGGGGGGTCTCCACCTCTACCCGATAGAGCATTTCGGGTATGTGGAAGTCCGCTTGCTCGCGCTCCACACGGAGGAGGGAGTACCACACCACATTTTGCGGTCCGTCGAAGTCGGCACGGAAAATGCCCATGTAAAAGCCGTCGAGCGGGATGCCCAGCTGCAGCATCTCGGCCGTGGAGAGCCGCCCGGCCACGATGTAGCCATCGGCTGAGATCTGCGTTTCCGTCTGCAGCGTGGCGAAGCTCCATTCGTAGTCATACTGGCGGTAGAAAGACGCTACGTAGTCCAGCGTCCGTCCCTTGGGATCCATCTCCATGCAGTAGTAAATGTCCATGCCCGGCGTGGCCGAGAGGAAGATTTCGGCGCGGTCTTCGGGACAGACGTCGAGTTTCTCGCGGAAAGGCTCTTTCAGCGTGAGTGTCTGGTCGGGAACCTGGAAGCGGAAGTACATGTAGTGGGGCGAGAGGTAACACTGGAACTGGGTCTCGTCCTGCAGGTCATCGGTCCAGGGTGCGCAGAAGGACTTCATCACCGGCACGCGTTGCCACACCGTTGCCGAGATGATGCTGCCCGTGTCGGGCTCTGCCGTCTGGCGCGGCATGCTGAAGATGGGGCGCGCGGGCTCAGTGCCGCCTTTCTCGCGCGGGGTGCAGGCAGACAGCACAATGAATGCCAGCACGATCAGGGGGGTAGAATGTTTCATAATCAATGGTAATATGCTTACGGCAATGCAAATATACGATAAAAATTTTGTATCCGCGCCCTGGGAATGCGAAAAAAAATGTAACTTTGCAGGGCCATCGCCAAGAATTAGATGAACAGCACATATAAAAGATGACCAGCACACGTTATGAGATGAAAAAATCGGGTTTTTTGCTCGCCCTGCTGCTCGTGATGGCTGCGAGCCAGGTCGCACAGGCCTATACCAGCGCGGAGATAGACCGTTTCCGCGCAGTATTCACTCGCTTTCCGCGCCATGTGCCCACCTCGGGCACGACAGATGCGCCCGTTACGGGGAACGGCGACATAGGGCTTACCATGGCCGCCGCGGGGGTGCAAAATTGACCAGGCGAGGCGGCAAGGTTTCGGTTGGCATGCGAGGTGTACCCGAGTAGTCGGAGAAAGCTCAGATGCCGCGCAATATTGACCAGGAATTATATTATATAACGAATAGAAACAAATGAGAATCATGAAAAGGATTAGACTTGACATCAGCAGGGCGGCGCTGACTGTGGTGGCCCTGGTGGCCCTAACGGCATGCGGCCGCGGAGGCGGGCAGTTCACGATGCGCGGCGCGGTGCTGGCCACCGAGGACCTAGAAACAGCCGACTGGCCCCGCCTGGCGCACGAGATGGGCATCAACACCCTGGGCACGCACATTACGCCCGACCAGGTGCTCCGCTTCTGGCAGTCGGAGCGGGGACGCCGCTTCGAACGCGACTGCCGGCGGTACGGCATACTGGTGGAGCACGAGCTGCACGCCATGAGCGCCCTGCTGCCGCGCAGCCTCTTCAGCCTCGACTCAACGATGTTCCGCATGGACGAGCACGGCCGACGCACGGCCGACTTCAACTGCTGCGCAAGCTCGGCGCGCGCGCTCGACACCATTGCCAGCCGCGCCAAGTGGTACGCCCAGCGACTGCCGGCCACGAACCACCGCTACTATTTCTGGCTCGACGACGGCGCTCCCGTCTGCCACTGCCCCGACTGCGCAGAGCTGACGCCCAGCGAACAGGCCCTCATGATAGAGAATCGCATGCTCGACTCGATTCGCACCTCTGACCCACGCGCAATGCTCGCCCACCTGGCCTACTACTCGAGCCTGGAGGCACCCCGGCACGTGACGCCGCGCGAGGGCATCTTCCTGGAGTTCGCACCCTTCCAGCGCCGGCTGGACCGCCCCCTCACCGACTCGCTGGCCGAAGTCGCGGGCATTGGCTGCAACGCGCGGAATCTGGAGTACCTGAGGCAGAACCTGGAGGTCTTCCCCGTGGAGACGGCCGTGGTGCTCGACTACTGGCTCGACGTCTCCATGGCGAGCGGCTGGAAGAAGCCGGCCGTGGAGCTGCCCTGGCGGGGAGACGTTTTCCGCGCCGATCTCGCGACCTACGCCGCGCAGGGCATCCGCAACGTCACCAGTTTTGCCGTCTATATGGACTCGGCTTACTTCGCCGCGTATCCGGACAAGACCTGCCTCCGGGAATACGGCCAGGCGCTCAGCCAATTCCGCCGCCCGTAGGCGCAGATATGATTGACTGCGAAATTCTGCACCTTACAGCAGCGCGGGCGCCCCAATCTGGGGCGCCGCGCTTTTTCTTCATGGGAGGCGTAATTGACTGAGACCAAGATGGAAATGCCATTTTCAGAATGGCGTTGATCACAATCAATGCCAATCTCCCGTCGGGGAGGCACTTCTGATTGCAATCAATGGCATCCTCATTAAGGGGAGGCGCTATTTTCCCTGCTCAGCCTCGTCCACCTGACGGATACAGTTGAGCGCGTTGAGCGTGCGCGGGTACCCGATGTAGGGCAGGTTGGATGACAGCACGGCGATGAGCAGCGCGCGGTCGTTGCCCACATGATAATTGCCGGCGATGTGCCCGCGCAGCTGGGGCTCGCACCCGCCCTGCGCCGCCAGGAAACAGAAGGTGATGAGCTCGCGCAGGGCCATGGCGCTGGGTTCCGGCTCGCCGGGCGCTGCCGACTCGGGACGGAGCCCCCCGCGCGTGTAATAGTCGCCAAAGCAGTTGGCCGCCAACCAGCGGTTGATGTGGCGCGAGTCCTCGGGCCCACTCTGCCAGAAGTTGCGCATTGCCTCGCCAAAGCATTCCAACTGAGCCTCGGTGCCGGCCGGGCGGCGCGTCTCCATCGTGGTGCGGGCCTGCGGCGCCAGGGGCAGGGCGATGCCGCGCTGGGCGAATACCTCGTTCGTGGCCGTGAGGAAGGGACTGATGCGGCCCATGCCCAGGTACGCCGTGGCCTGGTAGACAATTTCGCGTACATCAACGGGCTCCACGCCCACGTTCAGCGCCGCGGGCAGCAGGGCCCGATATTCGTCGATGCCCTGGCAGCCTATCAGGGTGGCCAGGTAGCAGATGAAGCGCGTGCGGTCGTCCAGCAGGTCGGCCGTCTGCTCCACCACCTCGCCGAACGCAAAGTTGTGGAACCGCTCCATCAGCTCGGGGTCCGTGCGATTGAACTCAGCATGATACGCGCCGCCCATGCGCCGGAGCATCTGCTCGGCCTCGGCCGTGGGCTGCGGGGCGCAGGTGGCTGGCAAGCGGTCATAATCCTCGTCCGCCACGGGTTCCAGCCACTCGTTCGAGGCGCCCTCCTCCACACGGGTCATGTATGTCAGGTGCTGCATCCACGAGTCGCGCGCGGCGCCGTGCCAGTGCTTTGCCTCGGCGGGGATGGCTATCACCGTGCCGGGGCGCAGCTCGACTGGGCTCTTGCCCCACTCCTGATACCATCCGCGCCCGGCCACGCAGACGAGCACCTGCACCGAGCGGTGGTGAATGTGCCAGTTGTTGCGGCAGCGCGGCTCGAAGGTGACGTTAACCGGGCCGCCCTTCTCGGCCTCCAGCGGAGCCAGGTAGCTCTGCCCTGTGAAATACTTGGCGTAGGCGGTGTTGGGTTCGCCTTTCGGCCAGATGCTGAAGTCTAAACTCTCTGTCATATCTTGTGCGTTTAAGATCGTTCCCGCGGCCAGCATTAGGGCCACGAGGAACAGGTTAATACTCTTGTGTCTCATCTTGTTTCGTAATTTTGATCGTAATCCATGTTTCCGGCTGCAAAGTTAGGCATAAAAACCGGGATGCACCCTACCCTTTTTACGGAAGAAATAATCAAAATTACGGAAAAACCGCGCCCGGAGGCTGGAGGCGGCTCAGATGCCGCGCGACGTCTTGAACCCCAGGGGGGTGAGGCCCGTAAGACGGCGGAAATACTTCGAGAAGAAGGAGGGGTTGGGGAAACCCAACTCCTCGGAGATCTCCAGCACGGAGAGTTCGCTGTGGCGCAGCAGAATCTTCGCCTGCGTGATGACGGCGCGGTCGATCCACTCCTTGGCCGTGATGCCGCTGGCCTGGCGCACCACGGTGCCCAGGTAGCGCTCCGAGAGGCAGAGGCGCGAGGCATAGAACGACATGTGGCGCTCTCGCACGGCGTGGCGGTTGATGAGCGCGATAAAGCGGTCGAAGACGGTTTGGGCACGCGTCAGACCCTGTTCGCGGATTTGGGCGAAGCGGAGGAACAGCGTGTTGTAGTGCTGCATCTGCGCCGCCACCAGCGAGGCCACCACGGCGCGGTCATACCGAGACTGGCGCACGGCGCGCCACAGCGTCTCCAGAATCTGCAGGGCCAGCGCCGCGTCGGCCTCCTCGGCAGGCAGCTGAAAGTCCCTCACCTGCCCGTTGAAGGCTGGTGGCAGCTGCCCCTCGGCAAACGGCATGGCGAAGTCGGGGGCCAGGGCGAAGCCGAAGACCTCGGCGTCGGGAGATATGCTTAGCGGCGTAATGATGCTGCCCGGGCCCAGGAAAACGAGCGTGCCGGCCGTGATACGTTTCTCCACCAGGTTGATGCTGGCGCAGATGGAGCCACGCAACACGATGCCCAGGCGGTGGTCGTTGATGCTGAAGGGGGGCGACTGCTGCATGACGATACGGAACATCGTGGCGTCACCGTGCAGAACAGCCAGGTGGTTGTCGAAGAAGATCGACTCGCGTATCAGCTGCAGGTGCGGGGCAAAGAGACTGCGCATGCGCGACAGGCTCATCAGTCGGGGAGGATGGTTCATACGTCAGACATTTATGCGCCCGCCGGCGGGGAGGCGGCGTTGATCGTGATCAAGAGCAATCCCGGCTCGGGGAAGCGGGCGCGATTAGCAATTTCAGGATGCAAAGATAGCGAAAAAAGCTGTGACACCGCAATTTTTGGCCCAAAATCGAACAAAAAGAACATTTTTCAGGCATCTTGGATAGCGCAAGCGCGGGGAAGAGGCCGTAACTTTGCAGCCGGATAAAGACAAAAGCGATATGAAGAAACTACTCATCATCATGCTGCTGCCCCTGGCGGCACGCGGACAGACGCTCAGGCAATGCCAGGACGCAGCTGGGCAAAACTACCCACTCATACGGCAGTACGACCTCATACGGCAGACCACGCAGATCACGGTAAGCAACATCTCCCGCGCGTGGTGGCCGCAAATTTCAGCATCGGCACAAGCCTCCCTGCAGAGCGATGTCACCGACTGGCCTCAGCAGATGAAGGCGCTCTACGAGCAGATGGGCATAGCGATGCAAGGCCTCCGCCGCGACCAGTACAGGATAGGCATCGACGTCAGCCAGACGCTCTACGACGGGGGGGCCGTACGGCTCCGCCAGGAAATAGCCCGCCGCCAGGGAGACGTCGACGAGGCCGATACCGAGGTGACCCTCTACCAGGTGCGCCGCCGGGTGAACGAAATGTACTTCGCCCTGCTGCTGCTCGACGAGCAGATACGCCTCAATGCCGACCTGCGCCAGCTCCTATCAGGGAATGAAGGGAAACTGGCCAGCATGCACCGGCAGGGCACCGCCGCCGAGAGCGACTACCTCAGCGTGAAGGCGGAGAGGCTGAAGATTGAGCAACAGGGCGCCGACCTGCAGGCGCAGCGGCGCATGCTGTGCACGCTGCTGAGCACCTTCTGCGGCATTCAGGTAACAGCCCCGCAGAAACCGTCTGTAGCAGGCGGGGGAACCCCCGGCCTGCGTCCGGAGCTGAAAGCCGTCGGCGCCAGGTTGCGGCTGGCCGACGCACAGGAGCGCTCGCTCAGGGCATCGCTCCGGCCCAGGCTGTCACTCTTCGCGCAAGGGTACTACGGCTACCCGGGCCTGAACCTGTTCCGCGACATGACGCGCCACGAGTGGACGCTGAACGGCATCGTCGGCGCGCGCCTGGCGTGGAACATCGGTGCCCTATATACCATCAAGAATGACAGGGCAAAGATTCAGATGCAGCGCGACATGGCCCAGAACAGCCGCGACGTCTTCCTCTTCAACAATAACCTGCAACAGGTTCAGCAGGACGAGAATATCGCCCGATACCGACGCCTCATGGAGGGCGACGAGGAAATTATCGCGCTCCGCTCCGCCGTGCGCAAGGCAGCTGAGTCGAAGCTGGCCCACGGCATCATCGACGTAAACGACCTGCTCAAGGAAATCAATGCGGAAAGCAGTGCGCAAGTAGAGCATACAATTCACGAGATACAAATGCTCAAAGAAATCTGCGACCTGAAGTTTACCCAGAACAATGACATCTCCCAATAAGCAAACACAAAAAAACACAGACATGAAGAAGATACTTTTGCTCGCAGCCGTTTGCACAACGTTTACGGCATGCCACCAAGACGAGGAAGCCTTTGACGCAACAGGCACGTTTGAAGCCACCGAGACCACGGTGTCGGCCCAGCAAGGCGGCACCCTGCTCAACTTCGCACTCGAGGAGGGCGACAACCTGGCGTCCGGCCAACAGGTAGGCCTCATCGACACTACGCAGATCTGGCTGAAGATACGCCAGGCCGAGGCGACCAAGGCCGTATATGAGAGCCAGAAGCCGAATCGCGAAAAACAGATTGCAGCAACGCGCCAGCAGCTGGAAAAAGCAAAGACCGAGGAGCAACGCTACCGCGAACTGGTGGCCGACGGCGCGGCGCCAAGCAAGATGCTCGACGACGCAGCCAGCCAGGTGCTCCTGCTGCAGCGACAGCTCGATGCGCAGGTCTCGTTGCTGACCACAAACACCAACGCCCTCAACAGGCAGATAGAGGCCACCGACGTGCAGATAGCAAGCCTCAAAGACCTGCTCCGTAAATGCCATGTCAGCTCGCCCCTGGCCGGAACGGTGCTCGAGAAATACGCCGAATGCGGCGAGTACGTCACGGCGGGAAAGCCGCTCTTCAAGATGGGCGACATCAGCCAGATGTATCTGCGCGCCTACATCACATCTGCCCAGCTGCAGAACGTCGGCGTCGGTCAGAGCGTAAAAGTCTTCGCCGACTATGGCGGAGGACGGCGCCAGCCCTACGAAGGAACGGTCAGTTGGATTTCGAGCCGCTCCGAGTTCACTCCAAAGACCATCCTCACCGACGACGAGCGGGCCGACCTGGTCTATGCCGTAAAAGTGGCCGTGAGGAACGACGGAGGCATCAAGATTGGCATGTACGGCCAGGTAAAGTTCTGAGCGCCCATGAATATCATCGAAGTAAACGGGGTGAGCAAGCATTTCGGGCGCGTAACGGCCCTCGAGAACGTGTCGCTCTCAATTTCCCGGGGAGAGGTATTTGGCATCATCGGGCCCGACGGCGCCGGCAAGACAACGCTCTACCGCATCCTGTGCACCCTGCTCATCCCCGAAACAGGCCGCGCCACGGTGGAGGGCTTCGATACGGTCAGCCAGATGAAGAAGATACGCCGCCGCTTGGGCTACATGCCCGGCCGCTTCTCGCTCTACCAGGACCTGACGGTGGAGGAGAACCTGAAATTCTTCGCCACGCTCTTCGGGACGTCGGTCGAGGCGGGGTACGACAGCATAAAAGCCATCTACCGGCAGATTGAGCGCTTTCGCAACCGTAAAGCCGGAGCGCTCTCGGGCGGGATGAAGCAAAAGCTGGCCCTCTGCTGCGCACTGGTTCACAGTCCCAGCGTGCTGCTGCTCGACGAACCGACAACGGGTGTTGACCCCGTCAGCCGCAAGGAGTTCTGGGAGATGCTCGCTTCGCTGAGGGAACGGGGCATCACCATCGTGGCTTCGACGCCCTATCTCGACGAAGTGCGACAATGCGACCGTGTGGCCTTTCTCGAGCAGGGTCGCATCCGGGGCACCGGCACGCCCGAAAACATCCTCAGCGAATTTAAGGACATCTTCAATCCGCCCCCCCTCTCGCTCTGCAAAACAGGCATGCCGACAAGCGCGGATGACAATATTGCAGCATCAAGCGCGAGCCATGCAGGCGAGGACGCTCCTGTCATCGAAGTCTCGCACCTGGTAAAAACGTTCGGCAATTTTCGCGCCGTCGATGACATCTCCTTTTCCGTCAGGCAGGGCGAAATATTCGGGTTCCTGGGCGCCAACGGAGCGGGCAAGACCACAGCCATGCATATGCTGACCGGACTGAATCAGCCCACCAGCGGCTCGGGTCGCGTAGCCGGATTCGACATCCGCACCGAATATGAGCAGATCAAGCGGCACATCGGCTATATGTCGCAACGCTTCTCGCTGTATGAGGACCTGACCGTCAGCGAGAACATCCGCCTCTTTGCCGGCATCTACGGCATGAAGAGCGAAGAGATAACGGTAAAGAGCCGGGAGCTCCTGCGCCGTCTGAAGTTCGAGGATCACAAAGACGACCTGGTAAAAAGCCTGCCCTTGGGCTGGAAGCAGAAGCTGGCTTTCTCGGTGGCTATATTTCATGAGCCGGGCGTGGTTTTCCTGGATGAACCGACGGGCGGTGTCGACCCGGCCACTCGACGCCAGTTCTGGGAACTCATCTACGATGCGGCCCGCCGGGGAATCACGGTTTTCGTGACGACGCATTACATGGACGAGGCGGAGTATTGCAACCGCATCTCTATCATGGTTGACGGGAAGATAAGCGCCATCGGCACGCCCGCCGAGCTGAAGCAACGCTTCCAACAGCCCGATATGGACAGCGTATTCACCTACCTGGCCCGTAGGGCAAAGCGTTCGTCTGATTAGCAATGCCGACAATATCAAATTCACCGAATACATGAAGCAGTTTGTATCATTCATCATCAAGGAGTCAAAGCACATCCTGCGCGACCGCCGCACGATGCTCATACTCTTCGGCATGCCCATCGTGCTGATGCTGTTGTTCGGTTTTGCCATCACCACCGATGTCAGGAACGTTCGCACGGTAGTGGTCGCGTCCCCGCTGTCGGCGGAAAGCCGCCAGGCCGTCGGGCGGCTGGCCGCCTCCGAGTACTTCACCATAACCGCCACGGTCTCCACTCCCCAGGAGGCGGAGCTGCTGATTCGCGGTCAGAGGGCCGACATGGCCGTCGTCTTTGCGCCAAAACGGGGTGGCATTCAGTTCATCGTCGACGGCTCCGACCCCAATATGGCACAGCAGTGGACGGCCTATGCCGCGCAAGTAACAGCCGGCCCGCAATCGTCTGCCGTCAACACGAAGATGCTCTATAACCCCCAAATGCGCTCGGCCTACAACTTCGTGCCCGCCATTATGGGTATGCTACTGATGCTCGTTTGCGCCATGATGACCTCAATCTCAATTGTACGCGAGAAGGAGAAGGGCACGATGGAGGTTCTGCTCGTTTCGCCCGTCCGTCCACTGATGGTTGTCGTTGCCAAAGCCGTGCCCTACCTGCTCCTGGCGGTTCTCATACTCGTTCTCATCCTGCTCATGGCCCGCTTCGTGCTGGGTGTGCCGCTCGCCGGTTCCCTGTTCTGGATTGTGGCCGTCAGCATACTCTATATCCTGCTGGCCCTCTCACTGGGACTGCTCATCTCCAGCTTGGCACAGACCCAGCTCGTGGCCCTGCTCCTTTCAGCCATGGTGCTGCTCATGCCCGTAGTAATGCTCTCGGGCATGCTGTTCCCCGTTGAGTCGATGCCGCAAGTGCTTCGTTGGGTGTCGGCCATCGTGCCTCCCCGCTACTATATCTCGGCCATGCGCAAGCTGATGATTATGGGTGTTGGCATCAGGGAGGTCGCTCGCGAAGTGCTCATCCTCATGCTCATGGTCATCGTATTGCTGACGATTGCCTTGAAGAAGTTTAATACACGGTTGGAGTAAAGAAAAGTTCAAAAGTTCAATTATCCGAATGATAAGATATCTGATACAAAAGGAGTTTCTGCAGATACGGCGCAACGCATTCCTGCCCCGCCTCATTGTTATGTTCCCCGTCGTCGTCATGTGCATTATGCCATGGGTGATGAGCATGGAGGTCAGGAATATCCGTGTCTGCGTAGTGGACAACGACCGCACTACACACTCGCAGCGGCTCGTTCACCAAATAGCAGCATCCGACTATTTCATCTTCACCGGCCGGAAGCCATCCTACCGGGCAGCCTTGGCCGAGGTGGAGTCAGGGGAGTCGGACGTAATACTCGAGATCCGGGAGGGCCGGTACCTCATAGCCGCAAATGCCGTAAACGGCACCAAGGGCTCAATAGGCAGCGCCTACCTCTCGCAAATCGTCAGCGGAGCGGCTGAAGGCGCCTCGCCCCCGGCCCTCAGTTCCTCACTCATCCTGTACAACAAGCACCAGAACTACAAGCTTTATATGATTCCCGCCCTATTTGCCATCATCATGATGATGATGACGGGCTTCCTGCCAACCCTCAATATTGTTGGCGAGAAGGAGGCAGGCACCATTGAGCAGATCAATGTTACGCCAGTGCGGAAATGGGCTTTCATCCTGGCCAAGCTCATCCCGTACTGGCTCATTGCGCTGTTCGTCATCACCGTCAGCCTGCTTCTGGCCTGGGCCGTCTATGGCATCACCTGCGCCGGCCCGTTGGTTTGGGTTTACGTGCTGGCCATGCTGCTGGCGCTGTTTTTCTCATCGCTGGGTCTCATCATCAGCAATTACAGCGATACCATGCAGCAGGCCATCTTCGTCATGTGGTTCTTTGTGGTATGCATACTCCTGCTAAGCGGCCTGTTCACCCCCACCCGCTCTATGCCGGAATGGGCCCGTCTGACCACCTATGCCAACCCAATGCACTACTTTATAGACGCCATCCGCACCGTGTTTATCCGGGGCGGCGGGTTCGCAGCTATTGCACACCAGCTGCTGGCCCTGCTGGGCATAGGCCTCTTTATGGCCTGCTGGGCTGTGCGCAGCTACAAGAAGAACGGAGGATAATAACCTATAAACTATAACCTATAACCTATAACCTATAAACTATAACCTATAAACTATAAACTAACGCCCGGCTCAGGCGCAGAACCCGATGGTTCTGCGCTGCTTCAGCTCGACGGACTGGGCATTGAACATTCGGTAGGCCGTCTCAACATCGCTCAGCTCCACCGTCCTGTAGGCCTCCCGCCCAGGGCGCCCGGGCAGGGCGGCAACCCTGTCGGCCATGGCCGGTATGATGCCGTTGCGCACGTATTGCTCCACCCAGCGGGCGTTGGCAAAATGCGGCGGGCGCGCCATCAGCGTGTCGCAAACCGAGCGACTGAGGAAGGAGGCCGCCTCGTCCGTGAGCCGGTACTGGTCGGCCAAGAGGATGCGCCGGGCAATCTCAACCAGCTCGTCGCCCGTGTAGTCGGGGAAGTGGAACTTGTAGGGGAAGCGCCCCACCAGCCCCGGGTTCATCTGCATCAGGTTGTCCATCTCCCGCTGATAGCCGGCAAAGATGATGAGCATGTCGGGGTTCTTGCGGCTCAGCACGTCTAGCAGGCACTCTACGGCATGGCGTCCGAAGTCGCGGCTGTCGTCCTTGTTGTAGAGCGTATAGGCCTCATCAACGAAGAGCACGTTGCCGCGCGCCTCGCGCAGAATCTGCGCCATGTTCTCCTCCGTCTCGCCGATGTAGCGGCCGATGATTCTGGAGCGGTCCACGCAGACCACCTCGCCGCGCGAGAGCAGGCCCAGGGCACGATACACCTTGCCCAGCAGGCGGGCCACCGTAGTCTTGCCCGTACCCGGATTGCCGGTGAAGATGGCATGATGCGTGGCCCCGTCCCGGACGGGCAGGCCCAGGCGCCGCCTCTCGGCAAAGAAGTGCATACGGTGCGTCAGGGTGACAATGCTGCCCTTGATGCCGGAAAGCCCCACCATACGGTTCAGCTCGCCAAGTGCATCGGCCAGGTCATCCGTCTGGCAGGCGGCCAGGCACTGCTCCACCTGGGCCGCGCCCACCTGGAACCTTGCGTCCGGCTCCGCCGTGCTGCGCACGGCCCGTATGGCGCTGCCGGTGTGGAGGGGGAGCAACCTGTCCTCCACACAGGAGCGGATGTCGAGCCAGCTCCACTTGTCGGCAACGCCTCCGTCGTACGCCTCGCCAAGCAGGCAGCAGGCACGGGCGGCGGCCTCGGGCGAGAGTTGCAGGTGGGCCAGCTCGGCCTCGTGCAGGAAGGTGCGGATTACCTCCTCCCTCGTGTACGGCTCAAAGGCCAGGCGGTTGCAGGCGGGGAAGTGCGCCCCCAGCGTAGGGTTCGTCTCCAGCAGGGCATCCAGCTCGGCCCGCGTGCCGCGGAAGATGGCCGAGCTGCGACCGCCGGGCCAGTGAGCCCTGATGCGGCTCATAATCGTCGGGCCGCCATTCCCGGTCAGCGCGCCTATGTTGTAGAAGCTGTAGATACACCGCTCCTGGCTGGACAACGGGGGGAACAGGCAACTATCGTCGCTGGCCGGTTGGGAGAAGAACTCGGTGAGCTTCTCGTACGGCAGGGCGCAGGTTGTGTCGTAGAACGACTCGCAGTTGCCCGCTTTCAGGTCGCCCTCCAGGCCAGCCACATGCTTCAGCAGCACCACCGCCGGACCGGGGACGTCGCCGGGCCGTGCCTCCACGAGCAGGTTATTGGAGAACTCCAGTGGCTCCATCCCCTGCCCGACGCGCAGGGCGTTCAGCTCCATCTCGCGGGCGCGCCGGATGACCCATCGCTTCAGCTGCATCGTGCCGGGCCGCTGCGTGAGCCGCATCCACAGGCGCGCCTCCCCGGCCAGGTAGCCCGAGAGCACGTCTTCGTCGCTCAGGGGGCCGCACGGCCGTCCCTTGCCCACCCGGAAACTGCCGTCGGGGCACAGGCAGAGGTCGAACCGCACCACCCGGCCCTCGGCCGTGCACAGCAGGAAGAAGTAGTTCCCCGGCAGCCAGGCGTACGGGGCGGGGAACCTGACGGTGAACGTGCGGCCGTGGCGCTGTACGCCGTCGTCGCCCGACTGCGCATGGCCCAGCAGCTCGAGCTGCCGGCTATAGAGGAAGAAGGAATACGGGGCGCCCCCCTCTGCGGGGCCCTCCGCGGTGACATCGGCAATGACATCGCCGGCGTTATACACAAACAGGCGGTTGCCGCCCTTGGGCGACAATGCTACAAAAAGTCTGTAACTCATAAAATACTATTAAGGGGAATAAATCAAAAAATGAAAATAACACTAATAACAATCTACCATCAGACAATCTGCCGTCAGGCAATCAGCCATCAGGCAATCAGCTTCGACAATCGAAGCGCAGGGCGAGTCCAATTTAACAATAAGTCAAAGAGCAATGCCTTGGATGCAGCAGCGGGCAGAGGGGGAGGGATACAATCCGCCCACCCGAGCCTACAGGATATGCCTTAGCGGAGCAGCGTCCGCGGGGCCCGAATCCAAGTCATTCGTTATCATGCTAAGTGTCATTTTCCGATTTGCGGCTGCGAAAGTACAAAAATTCCGGATAAGAGAAAAGAGAATCCAACATTTTTTTCTCGCAAAGCACAAAAAATCATCCGGAACAGGGGGAAAAGGCCTCCCGGCTGACTCGATAAGTTGGCTCGAGCCAATTCATCGATTGGCTCGAGCCATTTGATGATTTGGCTCGAGCCAAATGAACAAATGGCTTGTACGCGCGCGCGAAGGCTTGCTTGTCTGAATCTTATTCATGACGCCGGAAAGAAAAACAAGAGGAGGATGCACCTGCCTTTGAGATGCATCCTCCTGCTATGCTTCTTACTGTCCTAACGGGCAGTCTTGCCTATTTGCCTACCACCAGAGATTATCCAGCAGGCCGTTGTTCTGCTTTACGCCCGGAACAACCGAGCCGCCTACGTCCACACCGCCGTAGCCGATGCCTAAGTCACTCGACACGCTTTGGGCTATCATTCTCTCTGTGTTCAGCTTTACTACCTTCAAAGCCGGGGCTATATATGTCTTCTTCATTTTACCAGTACCTTTTTATTGTTGATAATATAAATTCCCTTGTTCGCTTTCTCTACGCGGCGACCAGCCAGGTCATAGATTGTCTGTTGACCGTTGTCTGGAGTTACCTCTTCAATTCCCGTCTCATCGCCGGCATGATGGATGAACATCTTCACACCGAAGTCTGTCTCCTTGTCAAGCACGGCACCCGACTCAAACCAGCAGCGGAATGCCTTGATGTTCGTGGCGCCTGTGGAGTACC
>CAMJQA010000030.1 GCA_946407895.1 uncultured Prevotellaceae bacterium | reverse complement strand
GCCGGAGCCAATAGTAAGAGCTACACCAACACCTTCCTGTGGGATTACTACTACAATGCCAACGACGGAAAGGATAAGAACGAAGACATATACCAGCGCTATAAGGACGGACAGACGGACTACCAGCGCTACTATGCCGCTGCACATTCCTTCCAGGATTATCCGTATCTGACTTCCGGTGTGCCATACATCGTCGGCTTCCCGGGCCAGACCTATTACGAGTTCGACCTCAGCGGTAATTTCGTTCCTAAGAATACCTATGTGGATATTAATAAGCTGAATAAGCAGACCATTACCTTCGCATCGCCGGCAGGTACGACAATCAAGGTCAGCGACGATGAACTGGCGCCTTCTGATTATACGAAGGACAACAAGAAGTACACCTTCACGCCTAACTATTTGGGCAAGTCCATGCAGGACGGTAGCTACCGGCTCAATGCCGATGGCAGTGCCTACGAGGTTGTGGCTGGAACTGGTTCGCCGGCAGTTTATCCGAATGCCGTGCCGTTCCGCCCGTACTTCACAGTCAGCAGTACAGGTGGCGGTGTCAAGGAGACGCGATCCATCGTCTTCAATAGCCTCAACACCCAGTTCGGTGGCGAGGCAGATCCCGACCAGGGCGAGGCTGCAAACGAGGGTCTGCTCGTATCGGCTAAGCGCAAGCATATCTACGTCACCTCGGCATACAACAGCGAGGTACAGGTAACCATCGTCAATACGGCTGGTGCCGTCATCAACACGTTCAGCCTGCAGCCGGGCGAGACAATGGAGACGCAGGTGGCCTCCGGCGTATATCTGGTGAACAAGATTAAGATAGCAGTGAAGTAGCAATATATGAAAACAAACGACATGACCCAACGGTGCTTCCAGCATGACTACGCTCTACCTGGCATCTACCACCTCACACTAAAGGTGGCAGATGCTCAGGAGCAGCCGTTCGGTCAGGTCGTAGGTGATATCAGTGTGCCCAACGGCATGACGGGGGCGCCGCATGTGGCCCTCTCACCCATTGGGAAGATGATAGAGCAGGAATTGCTACACAGCATCCCTGCCTATTATCCGATGATTGAGGTTCAGGACTATGTCATCATGCCCGAACACATCCATTTCATTTTAGAAGCACATAGCGCCATCACCACAAAGGGCGGCAAGAAAGCCACTCTCGGCCAAGTCATCGCCGGATTCAAGAAAGGCTGTAACCGCCGCTACTGGGAGCTGACAGGCCAGCAATGGCAGGCGGGAGTAACGCAACAGGGAAAACCTGATGCCACCAACAGCACTCAACACACAGCTCCTGCCCCCTCAGCATCGGTTGGCGCCCCTGCGGTTTCGGTTGGTGCTCCTGCGGTTTCGTTTGGCGCCCCTGCGGTTCCGTCATCGGTTGGCGCCCCTGGGGTTTCTGTTGGTGCTCCTGCCCCCTCGGTTTTGGTTGGCGCCCCTGCGGTTTCGTTTGGCGCTCCTGCGGTTTCGGTTGGCGCTCCTGCGGTTTACCCGCAGGTTTCCCCCTCTGCCCCCTCCGCGGCCCCCTACAAGGTACCCTCGGCTGCCAGCAGCGGGCGCAGCCCGCTCTTCGCTGCCGGCTTCACAGATGTGATGCCCTTGCGCGCCGGGCAGCTGGCGCAGCAGCGCGAATACATCCGCAATAACCCGCGCACGCGGCTGCTACGCAACAGCCATCGTGCATGGCTCTATACCCAGCGCGGTGGCATCGCCACCGCCCTCACCCCACAGGCCCTCCACGGCTATCTAAGCCGTGAGTGTGGCAGCGCCCTCACTGAAGAGGCATGGTCTGAGGTGTACGGACAGCTGTTGATGGCGCCTGACGGCACCATCACCTGCGACACCTTCGGCAACCGCCGCCTCCTCACCGACCGCCGTTGCCTACCCGTGGTGTGCCACCGCAAAGACACGGCGCGGTTCGGCATTCAGAAGGCACGCTGCCTTGAAGAAGCGGCACAGGGTGCCGTACTTGCCTCGGCGCGGATAGCCCGTGGCGAGCAGGAAATCATGGATGAAGCCGTGAATAAAGGTCTTGCTGTGGTTGTTGTTGCCGACAACGGCTTTGCCGACCGCTACCACCCTTCGGCAGACCGCATGAATCTCTGTGCCGAGGGCCACCTCCTGATGGTCACGCCCTGGCATTACCATTACCGGCATGCCAACACATCCATACATGTGCCGCGCTGTAAGACCATTAACTGCCTCGTGCAGGCCCTGTGCCGCAAGAAAGACAGCTGGTGGCAATAAAAAAGTGAAGTAGAGCGTAGAATAAGCATATATAAACGACCCATAATATGAACCATAATATGAACCATAATATGAACCATAATACACCCCACGATATGAAAGATATGATACGCACGTCTTTAAACTTTAAACGATCCACTTTAAACTTTAAACGTTCGTCTTTAAACTTTATCAGCACCCTACTGATGCTGGGAAATGTGGGAGTAGAAGTTCTATAAGGAAAAGTAATATTATGAAATAATGAATACAGGCGTAAACAATATCCCGAACTACACCACATTACTCCGACAAGTAAAGGGACGTGTGGCATTGGCACAGCAAAGAGCAATCTATGCTGCCAATGAGGAATTGTTGCGAATGTACTGGGACTTAGGGCAGATGGTGCATACTCTGATCCACAATGTGGCCCAATCAATGATTATATCTCATAAGATATACCGACAACTCACTACCAAGGTCCTTTTGATGCTCGCGCTGATAATGGCGGCGAGAGTTGAAGGGGTGAAGGCTGTTGAGGTGGGTGATAGCATTGTAGATGAGAACTTCGTCATCGCGTCACTTGTGGTAGCTGATCCAGGTGATGTGCTCTATTCTACTGTGGGGCATGTGGGTATTCGCATGCAATGTCCCGACCATCATCTTGATTACGTGTTCTCGTATGAATCGGAAGATGTACGCCACAAGATTCTTTCCTTCTTGGCGGGTAATTTAAAGATGGGTATGTTTGCCATTCCCTTTGAAGAATACCTTGATATATATAGACCGGATAAGCGAGGTGTTAAGGAATACCGTTTAAACCTGCCTATCGAGGTGAAGCGTAACCTGTGGCGTGTGCTTGACAATCATATAATGGAAGGGATATATCTGCCCTATGATTATATCAAGCGAGGATGTGCACATAGTACTTTGACTATGCTGAAAGAAGGCCTTGACACCATACCTATTCAATATGGGGCATGGCCCGAGACATTCAGCCATCTGACACGCAGAGAGCTGACAGAACTTCAGGAAAAGAACTTCCCCTGGACATGGTTCTTCCTAAATCTTATATGTAATGGTGAGATTGATGATGAGTGCTCCAATGAGGATAAAGCCATCATGCCTGCTGACCTTTTGTATGTACTGCAACATGCTACAGTGCAAGGTCAGAAACTATTATCAGACGAGGCAAAAGTGCTTCTTCCCAGCAACCATCATCCTAAGGCACATTGGTGCTCACCGTTATTAGTTGCCACCATAATCTTGATATTGACAATGATTTGTCTTTTCGTGAAGTCAAGTATCATGGAATATGCGCTTTTGGCTATTCAAACTGTGATAGGCTTCGTTACAGTGTATCTGATTTTCTTCTCCGATTTGGTTTGTACCGAATGGAGTTGGCTCATTATACCCTTCAACCCCTTGCCACTGTTTCTGTGGAAATGGCGAAGACGGTGGTGCCTGGCTTATGCTATTATCATTGGCATTTGGGCATTGGCTATATGGCTGTGGCCTCATACACTGACAGATAGTACATACATTGTGCTTGCCATTTCTTTGATGGTCTCGTATATAAATATCTTTCGAACATTAAAACCAAACACGATATGAAGTCACGTTATATATTTCTGAGAGTTATCCTCTGCATTCTGTTCCCAATTTTGGGAAATGTTCAGGCGTGGGGTAATAATAATAACTATTTTGCTCAAGTCACAGCACATGCCATAGGTCCTACAGGTGCTGGAACGGTTTATGCAAGTTCTAATGGTCAAAATGGCGAAACAGGAGCAACGAGTACAGCAGTTGGATATATTAGTCAACGCCAAGGTGATGTCTCCTTCACATTCACTGCTACTCCATCGTCTGACATCTATGATTTCAAAGGTTGGTCCACAACTAATAATGTGAATGCTAATCTGACAGATACAAATAATTCTTACACGAGGACCTATAAAGCAGCAAGAAATAATGGACAGGGCAATGCAACAACAAGTGATATCTATGCCATCTTTGCCGAAAAGCCACTATTCTATTTCAGTGGCACAGCAACAGCGACGCCCTCGGATGCCGGTACAGCATCAACAAGCCCAGCAACTGCTAATGCACGTGGCGAGCATTGGAACAGTACCTCTGCCACAACCACAGCGATAGCTTTCTCGGCTACGGCTAACACAGGATATGAATTTTTAGGGTGGAGCACAACGGCTGATGGTAGTATCGTGAGTACGGATAATCCTTATAACCCCACACTGACATCCACTTCCACAAACAGTGGTAGTCCTACCAATACGACCTATTATGCCCGCTTCGCAGCCCTCCCACAATTCTATTTTTCTGCCACAGCCGTTTCTGCTCCCGATGGTGCGGGCACGGTGTCTGCCTCCGTTTCAGAGGCAAGCAAATATGGTGAAACATCAAGCTCTACATCCGCATCTACAAATGCCACCTTCACTGCTACACCTACTTCTCAATACCACTTCTTAGGTTGGAGTACGGCTGCCGATGGAAGCATTGAAAATACAAATACCAGCTACACCAAAGCCATCACCTCCACTTCTACCGACAGCAATAGCCCCACAAAAACAACCCTTTATGCCCGGTTCCAGCCCTATGCCACCAGCATCACAGCTACTCCAGCCACGCTGAAAATGGGAAATAGTGCAACGCGGACGGTAACCTATACCTTGTCTCCTGCTGATGCCTATAACAAAGTGTCTGTCTCGTCGAGCAACTCAGACGTCTTTACAGCTACATGTGACAATGCCGGCACGGTGACCGTATCGGCAGTTGACATAGGCACAGCCACCTTGACGATAAATGCCCTTAATGATAATGACGGAGTAATGGCAACTACGACAGTTACCGTGAAGGTGACTGCGGCTGCAGCAACCCCGACCTTCAGCTTTGATAATTCTACCAATAAGGTGACTATTTCCTGCACAACAGCCGGATCCACCATTTATTACACCACAGACGGCTCAGACCCCACCACCAGCAGCGATGTCTATAGCGGACCCTTCGTGCAAAGCGATGCCACCACTATCAAGGCCATAGCAGAACATGGAGATTATCTTGACTCAGAGATTGGAACGTATGAGCTTGTCAAGCTGGAAAAGCCATATATGTCATTCACTGTTTCAGCCAAAATAGCCACAGCCACCTTTGAAAGCAGTGATGATGGCGTGACCTTCTACTACAATTCTTACGATGTGGATACCGGAGAAACAGACCCTGGTGTGCCGACCTCTTCCAGTAGTTCCTGGACAACAGGTAACGCGAACCCCACCTTTGCGGAGAACCATTTGGTGAAGCTTATCACCATGAAGGCCGCCACAGCCACCACGGGCTATATCACCTCGGATGTGTTTACACGCCGTGCCAATGCCACAGACATGAGCGACCGCAATTATGTCTTCTTCTACGACGATGGCACCAATGTCAATTTCATGGCTAACAATAGCGGTATGATTGCCAACACCACGACCTTCAATCCCTCAACAGTCATTTGGGAAGGCTCTATGTTCGCCAATGGAAGTGAAGAGGCCAGAACCTATTTTGGTGGTGCACTCTATTACGAACCGTTCATCCGTTTCCAAAATAACGGGCGATGGCTTGCCATATATCCTTTGGGAGAGCAAGAACAGATGGTAAATAATGGCTGGCAGGATATACTTACAACTACGGGCAGCCCTGGTAATAATTTTTATGATGCTTATTATTTCTACTCAAGAAGCGTATCGGGCAAAGGAACCCTCAACAACATAACTGCCGCCTTCGATGACGGGAGCGGATTCTATAATCTTTTTGTCACCCTCGGTTACAACACAGCAGCAGGTCATAAGAAATGGGAGAGATATAGTAGTAGAAATGCCGCCTATGCTATGAGTGACAATGCCAACTTCGCCGTTGTCTATCCTGTCGAGGAGCGTGGCGGTGGAGGCTATTCACTCACCACGACTTGTCCCGACGATGGTGCAGGAGGATATGTAAGCCTGAAAAAGGGTGAATCCACTACATTTACTGCATCGTTTACGGGAACTTACTGCCCCACCTACTATCGTGTGGGTAACGAGGAGAAATATTTCTATTATTATCCCAACACCAGCACCCCGATGACCACGGAGCCTACGGGCACCAATGACATCCGTATCACCTACGAACTGGTGAACGGTCAGGGATACTGCGAGCTGGTGGGCAACAAGGTCACGCTACTCTATGACCCGGGTGTGGACCGCCTGGTCTCCGTGCGCATCACCGCCACACCTTATATCAACGACGAGGCTCAGACCGAGGCCATTCAGGAAGAGTACTGCTACTTCCACATCCTCACCAATCCGCCCTTCCCCGCACCTGTTATCAACCGTGTGGAGGGCACCAACCAGTATGAGATAACCTGCACGGCCGCCAACTCTGAGATAGAGTATCGTATTGGCGACGAGACTGAGTGGCATACATATAGTACCCCCATCACCGTTGTGACACCAGGAACGGTAATTATGGCCCGCAGCTACCGTGGCCGCGGGACAGATAGCTACGAGTTGTCCGACCCCGTGACCTATACCGTAGGCGGAGCCACCCTGTTGATTCCCACTGTTACCGTAGATGAGAATGGTGTGGTGACCATCGCGGCCAATGCGGACAATACCGTCGCCCATTTTGGCGAAGACTACAAAGGTGAGAAATGGCTCTATACCCTCGACGGCAGCGATCCTGACCCCGACAATGTGGGAGGTACGAACCCCACGAAGACGTACGATACAGCTACTGGGGTAACGCTGGCCAACGGCCAACGCATCAGTGTCATCGCCGTGGATATAACCAGCCCCGCTGTGCTTGGTCACTCTGCTGTCGCTGTGGCCCACTACAAGGTGAACAGCGGTGCTGATGCCAACAACTCGGGTGTCATCACGCTCAACGACTATGAGGACCATGAGTGGAGCTATTACCAGGCCAGTGACGACCTGCCCACGGGCTATCCCGATGAACTGCACTCGCCCTATCCCCGCAACGTAAAGATTACCTATTACGGCTATGGCGAGAACACACTAAGTACCTCCAGAGTGCGAGAACCCGCTGCCAACACTTTCACGACCAACACCACTCAGGGCGATGTGAAGGTAGGTATCGGTGAGCCAGGCCATACCTTTATATATTATAAGACGCTGGAGCGCGATGCCAACGGCCGCTATCCCTACCAGCTGATTCCGAATCCGTTCTATGTGCGTCCAGATGTACGTGACTATTCGGGCAACAAGACCGTTACCTTCACCCTTAACGATGCCGGCGGCGACGGCTGGGGTGCCAGTTACCTGAAGATAGACTATAGCACTCCTGTGAACGGCCACTCTACCGAGAACATTGAGTTTAGCGAATCGCAGGGCTCAAAGGAAGTCACGAAGACGATTCCTACAGGTGTGACCTTCACCCTGACGTGGCACGCCGGCGGCGGGCAGAGCGATGAGTGTTCGTTCACGGTATCAGGTTACGATAACAACAACAGCACCTATTCCTCTGGCACGGGTCTCCAGAGCGGACCATTGACAGCAATCAAGGTACATGGGACTGAGTCAGTGTCCACCTATACCGGCTTCTATAAGTGGCGCATCAAGAGCATCGGCACGGGCAATATATACACTGCGTCTTCGGGTGGCAACGCCCTTGCCGTGGGTGCTATGCTCGACGCCGAGACTACGTACTATTTCGACCCGTCGGACAACGCCGAGACCAATGTTCACAACGCCGAGTCGATGACCATAGAGCTTGAGGCTCTATGGGCTCCGGCAGGCATAAGCACTAATGGCACTTTCAGCAATACTGAAGGCAATGCCAACTATAACTACAATTCTGTAGAGCGCAATTTCTATGTAGGGCAAAGTGGTACAGGCAACAATGTGTTTTCCATATCTACCCCCTGCACCTATAGTTCTTTCTATCCCAATGGCACCACGGATGGCACTACGGTAGCCACACTTGCCAACCGTAAAATAATGGGTATCGGCAATGCTTCGGGCGATAGTAAATTGGAATATTATATTATAAGTGGCGATAATAGCACATTTACCGTGGCTAACAATAATGTAACTATTGGACGTGGCGTGACACCTTCTAGTACCTATTGTGCCAATGTTATACAAGGAATGGCTGCAAGCAGCAATGAAAACCTTGATTATAAACTAAGGATAGAAAGTGGAGTGTTCCATTACCTCTCGTTCATCAATGGATATCAGAATGATAATGGTCAGTCGCAATACACAACAACAGGTGGTGGCTGGGGTCAGCCAGCCCAGCCGCTGTCTTTTGGAGGAACAGCACATTCTATTAAAGGAGTTCTTGGCAGCGATTATGATAGAGCCCGATTGGATAATGAAAAACTCACGTTGACGGGTCCTGCTATTATGGGCTACGCCTGCTCTCTTACCAGTCCAAACAA
This sequence comes from uncultured Prevotellaceae bacterium, assembly GCA_946407895.1. Taxonomy (GTDB): domain Bacteria; phylum Bacteroidota; class Bacteroidia; order Bacteroidales; family Bacteroidaceae; genus Physcousia. The sequence continues at coordinate 30,183 of CAMJQA010000030.1, read as the reverse complement.
TCGTACGCGTAAGACTTTTGATTTGACCGTTAAGAGTGGAAGATTTGTCACTGGCATAGGTACTAATATGGGAAATGCAGACGTTCAACAGAGCTTTTACATGAGTATTGCTGGAGATCACACTTATGTTGGTGAACGCAGTCTTACCATTGAAGGTGGCGAACTGGCTAATATAGCTGGAGGTATTGATGGATTTAATCAAGCTACTTCTACTAATTATCAAGGTACGCCCAATGCTTGGGCAAACAATAATGTTCGCTCACTTACATTGAGAATGAAGGGTGGAACTGTCAAAGGATCTATTTATGGAGGAGCAGCTAAGTCTCCTGCCAGTGGTGACCGTTGGATGGTGTTCACCGGTGGAACTGTCAAGGGTTGGCTCGGCGCTGGTTGCAACGGAACGGATGACGACGGTGGGCAGACATACGGCGAGTCATTCGTTTACGTAGGAGGCAACACTCACGTAGGGGGGCATACAAGTAATATCAATGGATCCGAACCTGGTACGGTATTCGGAGCTGGGAAAGGATATGCTGGAGGAAATGGCACTTCTGGAGAAATGTCGTATGGCACCAACCTGGCTGTTGCAGATAAATGTGTTATAGAAAACAATGCTTATGGTGGCGGAAACTACGGATATGCAAAGTTGAACACAAACGTATATGTTTTAGGTGGTGATGTTCAGGAAAAGGTGTTTGGCGGATCCAATCTTAAGGACGGTCCTGAAGTAAAGATGTATATGACAGACGGATTGGTTGAAAAGGGACTCTATGGCGGCAGCAACTCTAAAGGTACCATTACAGGCAATGTCGAAATGCATATTGATGGCGGGCAGGTAGGTGTTGATGCCAATAATATTGCCAATGTTCATGGTGGCGGCTATGGCTCTGCAACTAGAGTTACAGGTAATGTTGATCTCACTATCGGCTCGGCTGTTAGAGCATCTAAATATGTTACTATATATGGTGACGTATATGGTGGCTCGGCAATGGGGTATGTGAATGGAGAGGCTGTCAGCACCTCGAAACATACTAATGTGACGCTGAATGCCGGCAAGATACATGGCTCGCTTTATGGTGGCGGTTTGGGCGATAGAGCCTCGCTTGGTACGGGCCACAGCGATGCATCGGCCAATGTCTATGGCCCTGTTCAGGTGACAGTCAACGGTGGTGGTGTACATGCCACATCGAACATGGGTTCGGGTGCCGTGTATGGCTGTAACAATGTGAACGGAGCTCCGCAGAGCACGGTGAAGGTGGACATCTACGGTACCGATAAACCTGCCGACGGCCGCAAATATGCCCTCGACGCCGTCTATGGCGGCGGTAACCAGGCCGGCTATACGGGTGACCCTGAGGTGACCGTTCACAACTGCGACAACAGTATAGAATATGTGTATGGCGGCGGTAACGCTGCCGACATCACGGGCAGTACGACTGTCACCATCTGGGGCGGCAATGAGATAGGTACCGTCTTCGGTGGCGGTCATGGCGACAAGTATTCCAATCCGCAGTATGAAGCCAATGTCACGGGCAATGTCGCCGTCAATATCCATGGTGGAACTATCGGTCAGGTGTTTGGCGGCAGTAACTCGAAAGGCACTATTGGCGGTAAGATTAGCATTGATGTCAGTAGAAATCAAGAAGCGGGCAAAGAACGTTGCAAAATGCATATCGGAGAGGTGTATGGCGGCGGTAACGAGGCAGACAGTAATGCTGGCTCCATACACATCGGTTGTACAGGCGATAAGGACTACGACGAGGGCATAGGAGACGTATATGGCGGTGCCAACAAGGCCAACGTGAACGGCGATATCACATTGGACATCGAGGGCGGCAATATCAACCGCGTCTTCGGCGGCAACAACAGTAGTGGCAATATCTCCGGCACTATTACGGTGGACATTGACTGGAACTCCAGCTACGCCTGCCGCAGCTACTATCTCGGATCCGTCTTCGGCGGCGGCAATCTGGCTGCCTATACCGCTCCTGCCAACTCGCCCAACTATCCCGAGGTGAACATCAAGAACACCAAGGGAGGTAACACCACTGTGTCGGGCAACGTATTCGGTGCCGGTATGGGTGACGAGGTGGATGGTACGAAGGGTGTTGTGACAGGTAATCCTGTCGTCAATATCATAGGCGGCAACATCGGAGGTGATGTCTATGGCGGCGGCAGCTATGCCAGCGTTGAAGGCAGTACGTCTGTCAACTTGGTCGGAGGCTCTATCGCCCATAATGTCTATGGCGGTGGCCTGGGATCTGAATTGTCTGCTGCCATGGTAAAGGGGAATGCGACTGTGCTTCTGAACGGCGGCACTTCGATAACTGGCGCCTCCAACGACTGTGAGGTGAAGGGTACTATATTCGGCTGCAATAACGTGAATGGTTCGCCCACGGGCCATGTACTGGTGCATGTTTATAAGACCGTGGCAAAGAACGATGACGGCAGTTTGAAGGAAAAACCCAAAAAGACGACGGAGGTCACCGATGCCACTCCCGGCACCTACGAGATGGCTGCCGTCTACGGCGGCGGTAACCTGGCGGCGTACGAGCCAGCTGATGGAGAAACAAAACCTTATACAGAAGTCATTATCGACGGTTGCGACTTGACTAGCATCGGTTATGTCTATGGCGGCGGTAATGCTGCTTCGGTGCCTGCCACGAACGTCACCGTGAACGGCACGCATGAGATCGGTTGGCTGTTCGGTGGCGGTAACGGTAAGGACGCTCTCCCCAATGGCGACCCGAATCCGGGTGCCAATGTCGGTTATAGGGCGGACGGTACCACCGAGTATGGTTCAGGTACATCGACGGTAAACATCAATGGCGGTACTGTCCACAAAGCCTTTGGCGGTTCGAATACGCTGGGTAATGTACGCACAAGTGCCACGGTGAACCTAGATGAGGCTGGAAGTTGTCCTTTGGAAATCGATGAGGTCTATGGTGGCGGTAACGAGGCCTTTATGGCTGGCGGCGGCGAGATTATACTGGGCTGTATCACGTACATGAAGGAGATATATGGTGGTGCCAGAAATGCAGATGTCGGAAACAATGTGTCACTGACCATTACCAGCGGACACTTCGACCGTGTATTCGGCGGTAACAACCAGGGTGGTAAGATTAAGGGCTCCATCAAAGTGAATATCGAGGAGACGGGCTGTAACCCCATTACCATCGGCGAGCTATATGGTTGTGGTAACGCTGCGGCCTACTCGGTTCACGACAAAGACGGAGGACGTGCTGCCGATCCTGAACTCAACATCAAGTCGTTTACCAGTATTGGTAGAGTCTTTGGTGGCGGTCTGGGTGCATCAGCCACTGTGACCGGTAACCCGACGGTGAACATCGACGAGATAGTTGGTAAGAATGCCAGTGAAACATCCAGTTATGCTGGCACTACACGTCCCCTGCCTGGCGGCTCAACAGTTACACTGCCTACTCACGCCTCCGATAAGATAGGTGCCATCGGCACGGTCTTCGGTGGCGGAAATGCTGCTCCCGTCATCGGAAACACCAATGTGAATATCGGTACGCAGGAGAGTGTAACCTATGTGTCGGGCGACAAGTCGACGAATCCTGTTGTGGGTGTGGACATCCGTGAAGATGTCTTCGGTGGCGGCCTAGGTAGTACAGCTACCGTATCGGGCAACACGAATGTGGTTGTTGGAAAATGATTGATCTGAAACGTAATGTAGTGTTTCTTTGAGGCCTTTTTGCCTTCCCGCTTTTATAAGGGTTTGTTTGACGGGATTCCAGTCCTTTTCACGTTAGGGATTGTAGTGGAGAAACAATCAATGGGCGGCGATGTGAATCGCCGCCCATCTTTTATAAATATCCGTCACCCCTGATTTGTTGACTCGAGTCAATCAATCATTTGACTCGAGTCAATTAATCATTTGACTCGAGTCAATCAATCGATTGAGCCGGCTCAAGTCATCAATTGACTCGAGCCATATATCCGCCCCGCCAGAAATCCCGAATCAGATGCTTCCACTCATTATATAACAGGGTCGCTTCGCTCAAAATCAAAACAAAAATTTGAAATAAAATTAAATCAAAGGTGAGCTATGCAAAGGTCCAATAATGATCTATGCAACGATTCAATAAATTTTTGCTTATAATTTTTGCTTTCGCTCGGCTCTGCCGCTTCGCTCGTCGAAGAATTTTGACCTTTTAGGTCGAAGCCCCTTTCGCTCGGCAAAGATCAAACAAGTTTGACTCTGCTCTCGTTTACTCGGGGCTTTGAGCTGTGCGACCATTTATACTCTGACTCTTTTGTGAGGCCAGTTATTTGCCCAGGGGTCGCTTCGCTCAAAATTAAAACAAAAATTTGAAATAAAATTAAATCAAAGGTGAGCTATGCAACGATTCAATAAATTTTTGCTTATAATTTTTGCTTTCGCTCGGCTCTGCCGCTTCGCTCGTCGAAGAATTTTGACCTTTTAGGTCGAAGCCCCTTTCGCTCGGCAAAGATCAAACAAGTTTGACTCTGCTCTCGTTTACTCGGGGCTTTGAGCTGTGCGACCATTTATACTCTGACTCTTTTGTGGGGATCTTTGTCCCAATGCCAGTTACTTGCTTAGGGGTCGCTTCGCTCAAAATCAAAACAAAAATTTGAATTAGTTGAGGTTCCTGTAGTTCTCGTCCGATAATCGATTACTTGAATAAGCGAAGCGGCACTTTTTTCGAACACGAATTCCACGAATCTTCACGAATATTTTTATGTTGAAAAGGGATGTAACGAATGCATCTAAAGATGCTGCGAATCTCACGAATAAGCAGATCTTGTTATATTGAGAAGGGATGTAACGAACGTCTCGAATATACATGCAGACCATATTCTTGCGTCCCGTTGGTAGCAGCGGCCGCTCGACATCCCGTAGGGTGGCGCTTGCTACCAAAGGGACGCAAGAAAGCCGAGCGCGTGTAATTCGTGTTCGTTTATTAACATCCGAAAGCTGAATTTCTAATAACAATTAATGGTAATTAATGGCATATTAATGGTAATTAATGTTTCAAGTATTATTGCCCGTTAGTGTTTGTCTGATTTTTTTTATAATTTTTGTTTTAATTTTGAGCGCAGCGACCTTTATTTTTAAACGTATAATTCATTGAAGTTTCTGAAGTTCTTGCGTCCCTTCTCGCGTCCTTTCTTGCGTCCCGTTGGTAGCAAGCGCCACCCTACGGGATGTCGAGCGGCCGTTTGGCTAGTCCAAGAACTACTTTCGAGGCTGAAAGCCGACCTGTAGTTTTTGGCGCTGGTCTATGCAAGCGTATGTGTTTTCCAGGTTAAACGTTTGAATTGACCAATTTAAGCGTTTGAGTTGGGCAATTTAAACGTTTGCATTGAGGCCTTCAATTGCTTGGCTCGAGCCAAATCGGCAAATGGCTCGAGCCAATTCGCGTTTTGGCTCGAGCCAAAATGTGATGGCATAAAATAGGACTTTTTTGCTTTGACGTGGGAGATAATTGTCGTGTTTTCGTTTTTTTTTATGTTGGGGAACATGAAAATGTATTTTTTCCTTAAAATGATTAATATGTTTCAATATTATTTTGTATTTTTGCACCAAGAATATTATGTTCGCGAAGTATGCAATAAAGAAAAAGAGAGATAATTAAAGAAAGTAAAAATCATAAAAATACGTATTATTATGGCTAACATGAAGAAATTATTACTAATCCTTGCGCTGCTGTTACCAGTAACGGCAATGGCGCAGAGTTGGACAGTACCCGAAACGACGGGTCAAGGTACGGCTTATCCGGATCGAATTCCATTCAATGTGACGGTCAACGTGAATGGTGCGGTAACTACCAGCGGTTTGAAGTTGGCAGTTTTCGTAAACGACGAGTGCCGTGGCGAAGCTACAGCCCCCGCCCCTGGTGTAAATAATACTCCTAACTATTATCAACTCCAAGCGTGGAGTAATACTGGAACAGATGCTGGAAAGACTGTTACATTCCGTGCCTTTTACGATAATGTGGAGTATTCGTTTACCACTCAGACCACATTCCCGGCAGATTATTCTACTGTTCCAAACATTACGCTGAATTTGGATGTGGTGACAGGCGTAAAATTTACCCAGGATCTTATCACCATCAGTAAGCGTGTGTCGCAGAACCCACTGCCTTGGACAGAAGACCTCTCCAGCTATATACAATTTTTATATGGCGACAATGGCTATACGCCATCGCCAACACCAGAGAGTTCTGTAGTAAACGGTACGGGTGTGAGCTATGCCTGGACTTCGGACAATGCCGATGCTATTAGCGTGAGCGGAACCACTGCTACGGTAAACACGTTGGGAACTCAAGTTGTTGCCGGTCTGACGGTTACCTATAATAGAACACAGCTTCCTACAGCCCGTGTCAGAATTGAAGCTGTGGCAGCCCCAGTTCCAGTGGAAGGCATCTCGTGCAGTGTGGAGTCGGCTGAACTCTTCACTTATGACAGATTTGATCAGTTCCTGAACGGCAAGGTCACAATTACTCCCGAAGATGCAACTAATAAAAGTTACGATGTATTTGTGAGTCCTAACGATAATGGCCAGTACAACGAGGTAGATAGCCTGTTTACAAAGGGAGGTGCATATACCGTCACGCTAAGGCCTACAGAAGATAAAACGCAGTCCATGACGCCTGCCACCATTGCCGTCACCGTCTGGGAACGTCCCACACAGATTGCTGCCAAGAACGCAACCCTCAACATCGGTGTCAACGAGAATGTGTACGATGCACTTATTGCCGACACCACGTTGACCTATCTGCCTGGCTATGACATGGAATACATGAAGCAGGATGTGGAGATTACCTTTGGCGAGGAAGGCTTTGTGGATCCGCAGACACACCTGGCCCTGAAGGCCGGTACGGTGACTGCTCGTGTCACCCTGACGAACGGACTGACCCCCTCGGCAACTGCTGTGTTCAATCCCTATATAGACGTAACGCTGAACATCCAAAGTCATCTGATTGTGACTGTAGCCAGTGGCGAGACGGACTTCGTGAAGAACGGCAGTGCCAGCACCGCCAGCCCTGCATACGTCTATGTGTCAAATCCGAACAATGAGCCCTTCGATGCCTCGAAGCTCACTATTACCTTCGATAGCCGCTATGTTACCGATTGGGCTACCTTCCCATACGCCGAGCAGGCCTCTGTGGCTGCGGGCAAGGATGGAGAGAATGCCGATGCCTACGTATTCACCATCCTGCCTCTGTTCACAGGTACGGATATCTCTTTCACGGTGAAGTATGACGGTAACGAATTGTTGACTGTTGATGGCGGCCGTTTGGGCGGCACCATCAATATCAGCCTGGAGCAGCAGCTGGCCAATGGTTGGAACTGGATTTCCGTGACCAATACGTCGGATAATGGTTCTACTATATTGAATACGTTTACCCAGAACGATATTATTGAGGCGCGTTCTCAGCGGGAATTAATTTATAATGACCCAACTTATGGCTACGTTGGCGACTTGATCAACCTGACACCAGACGGTGGTATGTATAAGGTAAAGACTAATAAGGCCACTTCATTCCAGTGGGGTAATAACAGCGCCCTTATTTCGCAGCAGGTAACGTCAAAGAGTATTGGCAAGGGTTACAACTGGATGAACAACCCCTTCGAGTTTGACATTCCCGCCTCTGAACTTGAAAACTTCTTGTCATCCTTTGCTCCTGCCAACGGCGATATGATTATCACGCAGGACGGCTTTGCTCAATACGACGGTTCTGCTTGGACTGCGGGCGATGGCTTCGTTTTGGGAGAAGGCAAGGGACTGGTTTACTACAGTACTGATGATGTCGCAAAGACCATCTATTATAACACTGGGCTGGAACCCTTGGCTGAAACGTCTGCCCCCGTGAAGTCACGCGATGCACGCATGAGCCGTGACCTGGGCGAGGAAGTCTTCGCCTATGACCCCCATGCCTATGCCGACAATATGGCAATGGTAGCCATTGTGGATGGACTGGAGAATCCCGAGGACTACACCGTCGGTGTGTTCGTGAATGACGAATGCCGTGGCCGCGGACGTGTGGTGAAGGACAACATCATGTTCATCAGCGCCGTAGGTAAGTCGGGCGAGCAGATGACCTTCAAACTGGCCAACAATGCCACCGGCGAGGTCATCAATCTGGACAGCACCCTGAAATATGCCCTGCGCCAGGGCACACTGTCGGCACCTGTAGTGCTCAGCGGTGCAGCTGTGACGGGCATTATGGAAACGATGGCCGATGCACAGCAGAGCACGGACGACAATATCTACGACCTGTCTGGCCGCCGCGTGGAGAAGATGCAGAAGGGCATCTACATCGTGAACGGCAAGAAAGTGCTGGTTAAGTAAACAACTCTGAGAATAAGACTGTGTTTGAACTGCCCTGCCCACTGAGGGCAAGGCGGTTCAAGTTCAGTTTTCCCTTACATTATATATATATATATATTATAATAGTAACGAAGGCGAAAGGTAAAGCATGAGAGCGAGTAAAGCCATTTGCGTACTGATGTTCGTGGCCCTGTTGCCATGCCAACTGGCGGCGCAGAACATTGAGCAGATTAAGAATGCTGACCCGCTGGTCATAACCGGTGCGGTGGGTACGAAAAACACGTATCGCTACACCAGCGGCAAGGATTATGCCTCACCGCTGAACAGCACCATCTATGCCAACCTGAACATCAACGTCTATGGCTTTGCCATGCCCTTCTCGCTCTACTATGTGAATAACAACTTCCAGTTCAACTACCCCCTCCTTTCCTTCTCGCTGCATCCCACCTATAAGTACTGGACCGGTTATTTCGGTGAGAACTCTATGGCGATGAGCAGCTACGTGATGAACATGTCGTTCACGGGAATAGGATTTGAGTATAATGACAAGAAGCGGTGGCGCGGAGGTGCGTTCTACGGACGCCTGCGCAAGGCCATCAACGACGACCCCACCGACCCGCTTGCCCGTTCGCCGCAATACAGGCGCGTGGGCTGGGGCGTGAAGGCCGGCTATGGCACAGGAAAGAACTACATTGACATGTATCTGCTCTATGCCTTCGACTGCCTGAACTCCCTCGACGAGCGGTGGTTTACCAAGGTGTCGCCGCACGATAACGTAGTGCTGGGTTTCAAGGGATGCGTAACCCCCTTCAAATGGATGAACTTCACCGCCAATGCGGCAACCAGCGTCTTCAGCACCGATACCCGAACGGAGAAGGTGCCCACCGAGACCGCGTTTGACAAGGTGTTCGACGTGCGTTACTCCACCCTGATGCGCTTTGCGGGCGATGCCAACATGAACCTGACGCTCAAGGGCTTCAATACGAGCCTGACCTATAAGTTCATCCAGCCCGACTATACTTCGCTGGGCAACCAGTACATGAGCAACAACTACCAGTCGTTGGGCATCAGCACCAGCGGCTCCCTCTTCAAGAAACTCTCTCTCTCGGCTACCTTCAACGGACAGGCCGACAACCTGACGAAGGAACAGCTGTACACCACACAGGGCTTCATTTACAACGCCAATGCCTCGATGCGCGTAGGTAAGCACGTGAACCTGGCTGCCGGATACAACGGATACCTGCAGAGCCAGCGCGACGGTAAGATGAAGGTGAACGACACCACAGAGGTGAGGCGTGTGATGAACAGCTTCAGCTTCACGCCCTCCTATAGCTACGACACCAAACTGATTGGGCACAGTGCCAGCCTCTCGGTCAATATAACCGGGAACCGCGACCTGAACCGCTTCGCTACGGGCGAGTCGGACGTGCGTACTACGGCCCTTGGTGCCTCATACGGTGCAAATGTTCATCCCTGGGAGGTGAACTTCGCCTTCTCGTTCAGCCACCAGCAGAGCCGTGGCTACCAGAAGAGGTACTCCAGCGACGTGGCCAGCCTGACGGCCACCCGTTCCTTCCTGCAGGAGAAGAACCTCAAGGTGTCGTTTACCGGCTCCATGGCCTACAACGAGGTGCGCAAGCAGTCGAAGAACCTCTCGGTAGGCTGTAACTTCAGCGTTGGCTATACCTTGGCCAAGGTGCATGTGTTCGGTGCTTCGGGCTCGTTCAACAAGTTTGGCGACGTGAACCTCACCAAGACGCGCAGCAACCTGAACATGAAGGATATCTCGCTGAGCCTGAACTATGCTTACACCTTCACCCTGCTCACCATCAAGAGCAAGAAGCACAAGCAGGAGGAAGCCGAGCGGCGTGCCAAGGAGGTGCAGGCTAAGATGGACAAGGCTTTGAAAGGATAGTATTAGGAAAAGACATATTTAGAGATACGCGATATGAGAAGATATAAGACTTTGCTGGTTCTTCTGACGGTAATGATGAGTGCGATGCGCATCATGGCCCAGGAAGTGTCCATCACGGTGACTACCACGCAGCAGATACTGCCCCCGCAGATTCTGCTCTATCTGACCGACCCCGGTAAGTTCTTCAATGTCAGTATTTCAAATACCAGCAGTGAGGACCAGTACGTCTATCTGGGCCTGCAACTGGAACATCTTAGTCCTAACGACGGACTTAGCATCGCAACACCGCCTCAATACCAGCCAAATGCACCCTTCATAATCCCCGCCGGAGGAAGCTACAACCTGACTACGGTGGACATGATGAACCTGTTCAACCACATCCCGGCATCGGCCATGCAGATTCCCGACGGCCTGATGGACGGTTACCAGAACGGTTCGTTCGGCCTGCTGCCCGAGGGCACCTATGAAGTGCGGTTCCAGGCCTACCAGTGGAAAATGCCCAAGTATGCCGAACCCGTGGCATGCAGCCATCCCATGAGCGGAAGGAATACCTTCCAGGTGTGCTACAACGCATCGGCACCCACCTTCCTGACCCCCTTCATCGGGCTGGGACTGAATGACCTGACGATGGCCGAGGTGGATGTAAATAACCCGCAGTTCACCTGGACACAGCCGGTGGTGACCTGCAACCCCCTGGCCTTTGCCTATACCTATACCCTGCGTATCGTGGAACTGATGGAGGAACTTCATCAGCAGCCCGATGTGGCTATGGACAATAACCCTGTTGTCTATCAGAGCTCCGACCTGTTGGCACCCATTCTCATCCTGGATAATATCACGCTGAAGACGAAGTTCGAGGTCGGCAAGGCCTACGTGGCACAGGTGACAGCCGTGCAGTCGGGTGCCAGTGCCACCAACTACGTCAATATGACGAACGGCGGCAAGAGCCCCTTACGCGTGTTCCGGCTTGTGGATAAGAGCAAGAACGAAGATGATGAGGACGATGAAAAGAAGGGCGATGACTTCGACTTCGACCTGGCGATGGTAGGTGCAGGTGGAGCCAGCGGCGGCGATACGCTCTATGCCTTCCGCAACCCCACCATCATCTCTCCGCATTTCGAGGAAGGTGACGTGCGGCGCCTATATAAAGAGGCCGACATATATCTGACATGGGATCCTGCATGGTACATAAGCGGTACGGGCGAGAACCCCTACGACCTGGAGATGGCATATACCGTGCAGCTGTACAACGGCAAGCAGGAGGCTGACACAGCCAAGGCCTTTGCCACGGAACCCATCTACACGGAGACGGTTACGGAAAACAAGCACACCATCCCCTGGGACGATATTAAGGATAAGGTGAACCTGAAGGACTATGTGGTGGTCCGTGTGAAGCCCAGCTGCACCAATCTGGCTGAGGGGGATTCCATCAACTTCGTAAATGACTCCATCAATGTGATGGACTTTACAATGTCGGAGCGCATCTCGCCCCAGTTCTTCGAGTGCTCGAACAGTGTTGTCATAGAAAACTTTGATATAACCACCAAGACGGCTGAGGACTTCATTGGCAAGGAAGTAGGCCTGGGTGAATACCAGCTCACTATCGACAAGATAGAGAGCGGCGATGCCCAGAAGGGCTTCAAGGGACTGGGCCGCGTTAAGTGGGAGTTGCCCCTTGGCACCGCCATGGTACACGTGAAGTTTGACACCCTGCGCATTAATACGGATGATATCGCCATTGGCGGCCTGGCCTCGTCGTATGCCGAGGATAAGATGACCAACTATCAGGCTGTGGAGAATATCTTCTCCGACCTGGGGCTGGAGGATATGCTGGCCCGTCAGGGTTTGCCCTATGCCGACAAGATAACCTCGGGAGGCAAGAAGACCATTGCCGAGAAGGTTGACGGTATAGCTAACTACTATTCGCTGGCAAAGAGTGCCGGAAGCATCTACGACCTCATGTCGGGCGGCACGGCCGATATCTATATGCCTATCTGCCTGCCCAAGGATAAGGTGAGCGACCTCAATTCTTCGCCGGTAGATATCCAGATTACGACCATGAAGTTCGCACCCACCTGGGCAACCATGGACCTGATTGGCGAATTCACCATGCCTGGCAGCGAGTGCCTGGCCAGCGACCTGCTCGTCTTCGGCGCACCGCGCCTGTGCATCTCGCCTAACCACCTGATTCCAGAGGCCGGCACGATGGCCCTGTTGGGCAACTTCACGGTGAAGGATCCCAGCACGGATTTCGAATGTACATTCAATGCACCCCACGACCTGCTCAAGCCCAACGACGGATGCTATGTAGCTTGGAAGGGCTATAAGTTTGAGGTAATGGGTGTGGACATTGACATGAAGGTGCCCAATCTGAAGAAGTATGACGAAGAGGCCGACAAACTGACTGACGAGGTGCCTAACCTGAAGATGGTGGGCCAGATTGCCAGCTGGGATGACTTCAAGATTGAGAACGTCACGATGGATGCCTTCGAGTCGGAAGACCTGCCGGGCTTTACCTTCAAGGCCAGCAATATCAGCTATGACCACTCGCTGAATAGTAACACCGCTGCCATGTCGAGCTTCAAGTTCCCCGAGGAGTATGACAAGCAGGAGGGTGTAGGCGAAGATGAATTCAGCGAACATGGACTGAACGGATGGGAAGGCCTGTACATTGGCGAGATTTCCGTTGCCATGCCAAAGGGTATCTCGGGCACTGACGGCCGCCTGAAGATTGCGGGCAAGAACATGCTGTTCGACCGCAGTGGCGTAACGCTGGATGCCGACCTGGAGGAACTCATCGGGGCTAAGGTGGGTGACTTCTCGTTCGAGATCAACCGAGTGGGACTTACCTTCATCCAGGATAATTTCGATAATTGCCACATCGATGGTAAGCTCAGCGTTCCATTGCTGAAGAGCGAGAAGGGCGAGGCTGCGGAGATAGGGCTGAACTGCCAGATACGCAAGCAAATCGATGAAAAGGGCAAGAAGGGTGACGAGTTCGTCTATGTCTTCAATACGAAGAGCCTGACCGGCGATTATGTCCTTGATGTGTTCCTGGCCAAACTGGTGCTCGACGACAAACTGACCTATATGGTGGTGGAGGCAGAGCCGGAGAAGACCAGTGCCGACGAGAGCAAGTTGAAGACGCGCTGTGAACTGCTCATGGGCGGCCTTATCGAGATTGGCGGCAAGGAAACCATTGAACAGTGGGGTAAGGACAAAGTGGGCTACAAACTCAGCCTGCCTGACATTCACTTCGTGGGTATGCGACTGGCTAACTGCAAGGCGTGGAAGTCGAAGTACACAGACATTCAGGTTGACATAGACCAGGAACGCAAGAAGCAGAAGTCGGAGGCCATGGGCGGTCTCTTCCTGGAGGGTAAGGAAATGCACAACGGCAAGAAGGATGACGGCAGCGACGCTACCTTCTTCTTCCATACTGGTTCCTGGTCGTTGGCTTCCTACAAGAAACAACTGGGTCCGTTCGAATTCAGTCTTGAGGATTATAATATCAAAAAGAACTTCAGTGGCAGCAATCTTAGCCTCGGACTCGAGGTCACCGGAAAGGTGGCCCTCGTAAAGGGTATTGACATTGCGGGCGAAGTCTCACTCGACATAAACGGCAAGATGACCAATATCGGCACCGACCTGTCGAAGATAAGCGGTGAGTTTGACGGCGTGAAGCTCAAGACAATCGGCGTGGATGCCTCGTTCTGTGGCATGACCGTCAAAGGGTCGGTGGAATTCACTGATAAGGGGGATAATCCCGATGTTGGTAAAGGCTTTGCTGCAGCGCTTGACATAACCTTGCCTGGTGAACTCTTTACAGTTCATGGTGACGGCGGCTATTTCGACTATGATAATAATGGAGAACAATACTCTTGGGGATGGGTTCACCTGAGTATAGGTGGTAAGATAGAGCTTGGTCCTTGTGCCATTACCAAACTGGGCGGCGGCTTCTATATGAACTGTTCCCGTAACCCGGCCGGTGACAAAGAGAAACCAAAGAACGTGGCCGGACTGGTGGGTATATTCATGGAATTGGGTATGGCAACGCCAGACGGTGAGACCCTCAAGGGCGAACTTACACTCAACGTGGTGTACAATCGCAAGAGGAAATGCCTCTCCAATTTCACCATGACGGGTAACGTCAAGGCTGTGGGTGGTATCATCAATTCCAAGATGACTCTCGTCTATGAGAACAGTGAGAAGGACCGCTACCTGCAAATCAACATCACAACAGATGCCTCGCTCAGTTCTGAGTCAATGGCTGGTGCGCTCGATTCATTCGGAGCTAACCTGGGTACCATCAAGGAGCAGATGCAGCAATTGGCAGGCGATAAGTTCCAGGAAATTGTTACCGACTGTAAGCAGGGCCTGAGCAGTAAGATCGGTGCTAAGGCAAACGATGCCGATGCAGATAAGGATCCTGATGAGATATCGACACCGGAGGAAAGCGCGGCCAATGTGGCAGCCAAGTCCCAGACTTCAAAGCAAGGGGGACTGCCCAAGATGGGAGCTACCATCTCGCTTGACGTGAAGATTACATGGCGAGCAGGCGGAACTAACTATGCGAAGCCCAAATGGCATGTCTATCTGGGTGAACCGGCCGAGGACAAGCGGTGTACGCTTACCCTTATCGACTTCGATTCGGGTATCGTGGACTGTCACGTAGGTGCCAATGCCTATGTCTGCGTAGGTAATGAACTGCCTAACAACGGTGAGCTGCCGCCACTGCCCGACAAGATAGCCAAGTTCCTGGATGGTTCTAAGCACGGTGACTTCCAGAGCGACAACGCGGCACAGGCACAATCTGCCCGCCAGATGGCTCTTCAGGGCTTCAACGGTGATATTTCCGGCGGTGTGATGATGGGAGCCATGGCCTATGGCGATATTACTATCAATCTAGGTCTCCTCAAGGGAAAACTTGAGGCTATCTTAGGCTTTGATGTCTCTGTGGTTCATTATAAGAATGGCATTTGTGTAAACCTCGGCAAGATACCTGGCTATCGGGGATGGTACGGAAAGGGACAGCTCTATGCTTACCTGTATTTCCTGCTTGCCGTGCACTTTAACCTGGGCTTCGTCACTTACGACATCGATCTGGCCAGCGCTGAGATTGGCGGTGTACTGAAGATGGGCGGTCCCAGTCCCAACTACTTCCAGGGCAAGGCGCGTGCAAAGATCCGTCTGCTGGGCGGACTCTTTACGTGCGACAAGAGCTTCGAATTTGATTGTGGACAGTATTGCCAACTCTTCAAGGGCAACCCGCTGGATGACTTCATCCTCTTCGATGACTGTACCCTGGGCGACACCATCCGCACCAAAGGATGGACTGAAGACAAGAATAAAACTGCATCTGTCAGCGCTGACATGCAACCCAAGGTGAAGAAGAACGTAAGCACGCCGCAGTACGTCAACTCTGTAGCTCCGCTTACCGAGCACTTCCGACTGCTTGATGAAAACGAGCTGGAGCGTATAGCCGGGCAGTTTGGTGAGGGTTCCGAGGAATGGGAGAGAAGCAAGATGCAGGCCAAGCGTACCTTCATCTTCAGAGACTTTGGCGAGGTATGGCTTTATGAGTATGACAAGCCCTCGGACTACACGCAACCGGCTTATACCCCGTCCGAAAGTGCTACTTTCGAATCAAAGAAGGGTGCAGCCATGCAATGGTGTGGCGCAAAAAGGATGTACACCATTCCACTGGAGAAGGGCGGAGGCAAGAGCCGTCATTATATCAATCTGGGCGAGCTGCGCAAGAACTTAAAGGCCGGTAAGTTCTACCGCCTTGTGGCTGCCGGCTATGCCAAGGAAATACAGAAGGGCGTAGAAGAGGATCCCTACACCTATTATAATAATGGGAAGAACAAGGGCAACATAGCATGGGTAAAGGCTACCGAATATTATTTCCAGACGGAAAAAGAGAATATCGTCAACGATAAGGCCCCGCTACAGGATTATGTAGCCATTGCCTATCCCAGCCATTACAACCAACTGCGTTCGCCAGAGTCGGATACTGATAAGGCCACGGGAGCTGTTAAACACATCAAGGCTTATTTAGGTGATGTGCAGGCACCCACCATCGCACTGACCGAGGATATCCGATCGAAAGCGTTCCGTAATGGCAAACTCTATTGGCGTCTGCTCTCGCCAATGGGCAAACAGCTTGACATCGTGGAGAATGCCTGGGTGACAGGCACTCCGCTACAGAATGGAAACATTCAGACAATTAACATGGAGCCTAAGCGCAAACTGAATGCCCAGGCTGGTGAGAAGTACATCCTGCAGCTTGACTACTACACTCGCGAGTATTTGGCTACGGACGAGTTCAACCCCAACGACAAGAAATGGCAAACGATGGATACTACTTTGGTAAAACTCTATGTGGAAACGCTTGCCTCTGACAAAAACTGGGGGACCGGTCCTGGTATAACCATCGGCAACGGCCTGAAGAGCTGTACCTACGACCAGCCTTTCATCGCACAGAAAATGACCCAAGCGATCATCAAACGACCATATAGTGGTTCAAAGATGGATGCTCAGATCTTGGATACGTATGAATACACGAAGTGTCCTTTTACGTTTACCTCATATATGAGTAACTATGCCTTCCCTGCAGGCTGGGAAATTACGGAACGCGGCTTCTTCGGTATTGAGGTAACTACTTCCGAGTCCCTGTTGTTCCAGGATCCAGGCAAGGGTGGCAAATACGAAGGCAAATACACAGAGGGTGAAACCTATCGTTCACACAGGGGATTTGATGATGTAAAGAATACTGTTATCTATACTATTCCCGCTACCTATTCGCAACTGAGCAATGGAAAGATTGGCTACCAGTATCCTATACAGTACCCCTTGAGTAAATACTGGCATGAGAACGGTTATGGTGATTGGGATTATGTACATGATGTGGATGACCGCATTACGTACTACCAGCCCACTTCGAGCCCGAATGAATACAAACGAGTGGCTCCTGTTTTTGACAGTATAAAACGTTTCTATAGTCGTACATTCAATATGAATCGTGCTATTCATTATATAGCTCAGGTTGTGGATGCTGAACAACAGAAGTGGACTTATTTAAAAGACAACAATGCAAGTAGGCATGCGGCTTTACAGAAAAAGAAAGAAATGCTGAGAGATTGGTATGCCAATCATCGCGGTACTTATATCAGAGAAGACGCGGAATATGTACATGCTGTTGATGAGGACCACTCATTCTTCGTTCCGGCCTATCAGTTCCCTGTCCTTTGGAGTATTTGTGCAGCTGAGACTATTGGCATGGCTTATAAGGGCATGTCGAATAGCAATGATCGTTCCGCATATGAAGGATATGTGTGGAGTCGGCTGACTGGATGGGAATGGTACGAAGGTTACAAGGCAAAATGGTGGCATTGGGAAGGTTCATTGTGGACCAAAAATGCACAATGGACTTTCAGGGAAAAACCTGCCCAGGAATGGAAGGATTTCGACTTAGACGGGGCCAAGAAACTATTTAAAGAAGCGTATCTGACGGCTTATCGTGTGAATAGCTACGATATAAATAGCGGACACTATTGGGTGGTCAACAACTTGTTGAATGGTCGGGGCTACTTCAATATGAGTGTAGACAATCCTGTCACGGATAAACCATTCGCCGGAGTAACAAGTGAACATTACGGAAATACGTCTGGCACTTCCGTTGGAACTACGCAGGGAGGAAATGTAACGGGCATTGACACGAGTGTTTCTACCTCTTCGCTTAGCACGAGCCAGATGGAGAAATACATGAAGCTGATTGTAGCCATGCACGACTCGTGCGCCTTTATCTATAAATTGCGTTCACCCTACTGGTCCCGCTATGAAAAGTGGGCCGATAAGTTGGCCAAGGCTGCACTCAATGCCGAGAAGACAGCCATTAACGCAGTGACATTCTATGCTAACTGTGAGGATTCGGTTAGGTATCGTCCAAATATAACTCATTACCGAACACAAGTGAAGGACTATATCGACGAGACTAAGAAATGGCGTGATTCTGTAAACCATGCGATGAATTGGTTGAGTCCCAAGGCTACTTTCGTTTCTCCAAAATATCGTTCCATTGAGGCGATTGTGAAGAACTTGAACTACTATATGGATACCTATATTACGCCTCAAAGTGACCCGAATAATACGCAGTATCAACGCTATCGCAGCATGCAGGATGAGGCGAACTCATGGAATACAAAACTGAGCGCATGGCGAGATTCGATTTATTCCTCACGCTGGAAGGAGGGCGGATATAGTAAGGTTCATGTGGACAAGGCTGAATGGGCTAGAAAGGAAATATGGAAGATGAAGCCTGAAAACAAGAATGCAGCCCGAAAGGCCAGCCTCGATGCCTCTGTGTGTAGGAATATGGCAGAGGGCAACATCTTGGAGAAATGCAATAACGCATACGATAAGGCAGAAGCTGCACTGGATGATGCCAAGAAGAAGTGTGGCGTAGTGGATCAATTGTGGGATATTAAAAATGATTACACCTTAAAGCCGACAACCGTTAGAATTGTCAAGACTCCTGATGGGAAGACCATGATACTCACGACGTCAGATACATCTACCCCACATCAGACACGGCCCGCAATGGATCCAAGTATGGGTGTTGATGCTACGAATATCACGAGTACGCCTGTCGGTGGTACGAATGTCATGGGCACGGCAGCAGGTAATCTGTTAACAGTAGGTACCCCCATTGTGGTTTCAAAGCCTGGCACTTCAAAGAAAGCAGCTCTCAAAGTGCTAAAGACTGAAATGGCAGCAGCGAAGGTTGCGGTCAAGGCAGAAAAGAAGTTGGCCAAGAATTCAATCAAGGCCACGGAGAAAGAAAACAGAACAGGCGGAATGACTATGGCTGGTGCCATTAGTACAGGAGAAACTGCTCAGTCAGCTTCTTTGAAATTGGGAGTACCTGTCGCTTCTCTTTCCAAAGCCGATAGGGGGCGCATACGGCAGATAACTGATGCCAATGCCAACTATGTGGCCGCTTTGAATAAGAACATCACCAACCTAAAGCAATATATTAGCGACCAACAGGCTGTCATTTCAGATCTTGAAACGGTTGACAACAGCCTTCAGATTTTAAAGGCCAATGATAAGATTCTGGAAGGCTATGTGAACAAAATAAACAGAGAAGATGGATACCTGCAGATCGTCAAAGATAATTTCAATGACCAATGCGCCTACTATAAGAATACCAACTCGTATCTCAATGTGGTGCAGCGGAAAGATGAAAGCGTGAAGGCCATGCAGTCCAATATTAACAAGGCGCTGAAGAGACTGCCCACAAAGGAGGAGGTCAAGCAGAACATCGAGAACGCCAAGCGCAAACTGGATCAGGCAGAAGGTCGTGATACACTGACTGCTGACCGTCTGATGGGTCGTGTTGATTCGCTGCTTGCCGTGGTGCAGAACAGACTCAGCAAGTTTGAGACCGAAGATATGCGTCGCAGCGGCTATGATAAGCTGCAAGGCATCTACTCGAAAATCGTTCGGGCCAAGAAGGATTATATGAAAGGTGACCTGACCAAGATCCCCATCTGTATCAACGGGCGCGAGGAGTACCAGGATGCACTGGCCAGATACCAGGAGTACTATACAGAACTTAGCCATGTACCTTCGTTCATTCAGACGGCTGCTGAACCCGTATGGGAAGACTTCCATTCTGCAGGGTTCGATGACAAACATGAGACTGTGCAGAAAGCACGAAAGCTATGGACCGATGAGAACAGATACGACGAGGCCGTCAATAGCCTTAATCAGGTAAAGGCATGGTTCAATGAGATGGAAGCTCATCATACCAAAGGCGAGGACAACGTCGAGGGTATATACAGTCAGGCTAAGCAAGACCAGGAGAACCCGAGTGTGGAACTGAAGACCAAAGCGGTACGCTTCGCATTAGATAAGTTGTCCGGCATGAAGTATCGGTCTCAGCTATTCGTTAGCATGTGGCAGACGCTCAACTCTGAGACGAGTAATAGCATCAGGTCGTTTGAGACACGGAAGAAGAATGCCCTGCAGGAGTGGAGCAACTATGAGGCACTGATGCCCAACATACAGACGCCCTCATACGAGTATGCAGCGGCATTGAAACGTTGTAGCGACGCATGTGTCAATGCCGAGAATGTGGCCGGCGAACTGCAACGTTTCTACGAGTTCCATGGGTGGCCCCAACGCGTTCAGGAGGCATCCAATCTCATCAGCGAAGCACAGAGCTATATAGATATGATTTCCGGTGATAATTCGTCTGTGCCAAGCTATCAGGCTTTGTATAATTCAGCCAAGGCAATGGCAGAAGATGTTACGAAACCCTGTCAGCAGGTGATTGACGCGGCTAAGGCACTGGTACAGACCTATCAGCAGACGCTGCCAGACTTCTATGCTAAGGAAATCGGGCCGCTGAAGGCGAAGGTTGAAGAGGCTCAGGCTTATTTGGATAAGAACGGGAAACCGAAGCTCAATCCGGAGATAACGATTCCGGGATACCTCAACAGCCTGACCCAGCAGCAGGCGAAAGCCGCTGCGGATGCCGTCAAGGTGAACAAGCTATACAGAACGAATACCACGGACTTTGAGTCCTTCATGACGGCTCGCAATCGGATGAATACCTACTGGAGTAATTATATGCAGCTGCACAAGCAGGGTGCATCGGTGTCCTCCCAGAGAACTGCGCTGAATAATTGTACGGCCCAGGCTCAAATCATGATTGATCTGGCTCCGAAGATTACAGGGGCTTACACTGAGGTGGCAGACATAACCGAAGCGGAGATTTCATCATTGACCTATGCAAACGCAGAACTGAGCTACATACGGGAAAATGCACAGGTGAACCCGCAGGCCTACACGAAAGCCACCCGGCTGGTTGACCAGATTAGGACTTCAGTTCAGAGCCTGTCGACCAAGAAACCGACTATGCAGACAAGGGCTCAAAACGTTCGAAAGTACGTTCCTGAAGCTACCCAGATGAAAACGCAGGCTGCGAAGGAAAATCGTTCGCTGGGCTCAAAAGTGATTAGAAGATAAGTCTCTTATGCAATATATGAAGATATGAAACGAATGAATAAGGCGATTGCCTCCATCTTTACTATAAGCCTCTTGCTGCTGTTCGTACCTTCCCGAGGTATGAGCTTCGGCGGGCACTTCAGCACGCAAGGCCCCGATGACAAGCAGAAGGCACTCCCTGCTGACTCAGACTCCTTGCCCCGTCAGTATGGGCTCGTCCAGGCTGGTATTCATCTGCTGGCCCGTTCTTATGGCGATAGCATAGTGTTGCGGTGGGGTGCTGAGGATTACGTGACGCAGCGGACATTGGATGAAGTGGGTGTAATGGTCGTGCGATATGATTACAATCCCGAGGGCGATGACCCCTTCTGCGATACGCTGGTTACCAATCTGCGTCCGTGGACTCAGCAGCAGTTTGACGAGGCTTATGCCGAGAGTGACAGCATAGCCCTTATGGCAAAGGGTATCATGTTCAGCAAGAGTGGACTTCGTCCCGACCAGACAAAGGCCTCGCCGGGTAGTCTTGCCTCGCTCTATGAAATCTATCAGGATCAGATGATGAATCAGGCCTTCCGTCTCCTGGTGGCCGAGTGGCGTCGCGACCTGGCCGATCACATGGCTCTGCGATGGATTGACAAGAATGTCAGACCGGGGCATACGTATGAATACATCGTACGCCCGGTGGAATATGATACCACGATGCAGCTCATCATCGCCCCCGCCATTCTCAAGGTCGAGAACAAACGCTATCTGCGTCCCGACTTCAATATAGAGATGGGCGACACAATCGTGGGGCATTGCCGGTTGCGTCTGTGGTGGCAGGACAGCGGTATCTCAAGCTTTGAGATTGATCGCCGCCTCAAGGGCGAAACGGAATGGCACCGCCTCACCACAAAGCCTTATTGGAACATGCAACCCGTCGTTGATGGCGAGGAACTGCCCGATTCGCTGGACTGCTTCTATGGCGACGTCGTTCCGGCACCGGGTGACTACGAGTATCGCATCCTGGGTCACGATCCTTTTGGCGACCTGACAAAGCCGTCACCCACACTGAGCGTCCACGTTCCCGATATGGAGGCGCCCCGCGCGCCTAACCTGGTGCTGGTGGAGATAGACCGTCAGGATAGTACCGACCTGGCGAAGAAGGTAATGGCGACCTTCCACTTCGAGAAGGATACCCTCGAGGAAGACTTTACCGGTTTCAAGTTGCTTTACTATAACCAGCGCCATACGGGTGAAGAGTGGAAGGAACTCACTCACGGCCTGTTGCCGCCGGGTGACTCGCTCTATACTTGTGACATGACGGGATATAGCACGGGCATCGTTATGGTGGCTGCCTACGACACAGCCCAGAACGTAGCCTACTCTCTGCCCCGAATGGTACAGATTAAGGATGTGAAGGCGCCCGCCCCCATGAAGAACTTCAAGGCTGAGGCCAGCATAGAGGACGGTACCATCACCCTGACCTGGGAACCCGATTCGCTGGATGACGATATCGAGTATTACGAGGTTCTCTTCGCCAATGACACCACCCATTCCTTTGTCCAGCTCAACCAGGGTAAGCTGCTGGAGAACCGCTACGTGGATACCGTAGCTATGGACGTCAACCAGAAGTACATCTACTATAAGGTGAGAGCCGTTGACTATTCCACCAACCAGAGCGAGGATACCCCGCCCCTGCAGGTTATCCGTCCTACCCGGCTCATCCCCGAGGCTCCTCACCTGCTGGAGTCGAGTGCCGACTCAATGGGCATTCACATGAAGTGGGCATGCAGCAACGAGCAGATAATGGACCGCCACGTACTGATGCGCCGCCTCAAGGGCGAGGAACAATGGGATACCCTGGGCGTCTATTCGGCCGACTCGCTGATAGCCTGGGAGAACGTGCTCGACTATACCGACCGCCCGGCCTATAACCGCCAGCGCGACTATGAATATTGCATGGAGTCGTTCAGCTGCTTCAACGTGTCAAGCGGCCACAGCCTTGTGCTCTCCATTGCCTACAAGGGAAGTCGCATTGCGCGTATTCCGCTGCGCCTGACGGGCAGCTATCAGGCACAGAGCAACGAGACATTGCTCAGCTGGGAAATCAACGACGGCAAGCCCGTGGAAGGCGACTGGTATATCAGCATCTACCGCAAGGGGCCGCGCGACGACTCATTCTCCTTCCACATCTCCGTGCCCATCGATACGCGTGAGCGCCGCTCTACGCTGTTGGGCCCAGGGCAGAGCGAGGAATACTACATCAAGCTGCGCAGCAAGGACGGACGCGAGAGCCTGTCGTCGAACCGGGTTGCGATAAGCCGGCCGGGGAACTGAGGCGTTATGTAAAATGAGTTAACAATATAGAGGTACATATATGCTCAATATGAAATATAGAATATCCAAACTAATATGCTTCTGCCTCGTAGGCTTGCTTGCGGGGTGCGGACTCATTGACATGGAGTTCGACAGCGAGACGCAGGAGCTCGTCAGCATGCATTTCACCTACGATACGGTTTACGTCATGAAGGGCGACACGTTCTTCCTGGCTCCCTACATACAGCCCGACACGTTGAGCAATACCACCATCTATATGTATAGCAACGATGACCGCGTAGTGGGCGTGCGCAATGATACCATCTATGCCGCCGATGAGGGCACGACCACACTGGTGGCCGTATCCGTCAGCCATGCCCTGTCCGATACCTGTACGGTGGTTGTAATGCCCCGCTGGGGCGATTTCGACGGCCGGGGGTTCGTGAATGATATGGTGGTGTATTCGCATATCCTGGTGACGGGTTATGCCCCGGGCAGCCGTATGATATTCGCCGCCTTCCACGATGATGAAATCAGGGGCTTGGGCGAGGCCATGAATGATGACCGCACCCTGTACCGCTTCCGTGTGTGGAGCAATGAGTTCTACGTCTCGGGCGATAATCCGGGTCATGAGGAGATTACCTTCCGTGCCTACAGCCCACGCACCCTGCAGGTGCAGACATCTCCTTCGCTCGTCATCCCCTTCGACGGCGAGACGCACGGCTCGCCCAGCCGCCCTACCGAGCTGACGTTCAAGTAGAACCCGCCCCCGCGAGATTCAGAGAGCTGCCCAACCGCTCTTCCGCCTCCTGACCTGGGTGACTGCCCCCCCCTGGAGAGGGGAACACTGAGAAAAAAAATGTTGTTGAATGAGAAATAGTCTTTTTTTGAGAGAGATGAAACGTTTACATAATATCCTACGGTTACTCCTCCTGACCATCCTCATGGGCAGCTGTACCCTGATGATGGAGGATTACACAAAGGAGGAGGAGAAGAAAGTAGATCTGACAGAAGTCGGGCGCGAGGAACCCTATACCCTGGAAACTGAATACGGCGATATCACCTTCCAGTACGGCGACAGCACCAAGGTACTCAGTGAGGATGCCGTTGACTATCTGGTAACCGTTGAGGATGACAGCATCCTCTATTTCTCCGACAACATACCCCGCGACCTGCTTGTTCCTGTGGGCGAGTACATCACTATGGGGTGCAACGAGCACCTGCGCCACGGCCTCTGCTCCAAGGTTGTAGAGCTGACACAGGCGAACGGCATGTTCAAGATGGTGACTACGCGCGTGCCTCATGGCAAGGTCTTCAAGAAGCTGGATATGGACATCAAGCTGGATTATGATCAGCAGATGGCCTTTGACCCCGAGGATTACCTTGATGAGCAGGACGTTAGCGAAGAGGGCGATACGTTGACCGTCTTTACCGACTGGGCTTTCTTCGGGCCCGAGGTGGTCGCTCGCAAGGAGGCTGAAGTCAAGCTCCGTTCAGGTGCGTTTGCACATCAGGGCCAGACGCGAGCTGACGATGATGACGAGCAGGGTGAGGAGGGTAAAAAGGACTATAGCCCTAAGGATGAAGATACGGACGTAAAGAAAACCAAGGACAAGGATATCCGCATCTTTACCATCAACAATGGTAAGATATCGAAGTGGGACAATGTGTTCACCAAGCTAACCCAGAAGGGACTTAAGATATCTGTCATAGGCTCCTACCATGAGCAGACTACCTTCCATCACATTCAGAAGGTCTCCAACGGACAAGACTACGTGAAGGACGTCTATGATGAGACGCCGTCCTTCAAGCTCAAGATAAATGCCGGAATGTCGAAGACCATGGGGCCTAAAGAGCTTCGGGACAGCTATTTGAGCATGTTCAAGGGCTTGGATAAAAACGCGCTGAGCAAGCTGAACGACATCAGTCCCAAACCGTTCATGCTCCATTTGCCAGTACCCGTGCCCATACCCGTGGAGCTTTTCCTCCGTATAGCACCAAAGATGGAGGCTAACTTCTCCCTGATGGGCGAGGTTGTGTTCTCCAAGGGATTGGGCGCCATCCACAAGGAAGTCATATACGACAATGGGCAGATGATAAAAAAAGACATTAAGATCAATGATAAGAAGAATAACGAATTCAGCGTTGATAAGTTCGATATCTATGGCGAGTTCCAGGTAAAGGGCTCTGTCGAATGCCTGGCCGGAGTCGGTGTGTCAGGTGGCTTGTTCGGTCTCGGTGCGGGTGCCGAGCTGGGTGCAGAGTTCAAGTTCAAGCTCTCCGTCCCGCTGCAGAAGAACGATGGAGCCTCCTTCAATGTCAACCTCACGCCAAAGATAAAAGCCTTTGCCATGTCGCCGGCGGGTAAGGACTGGGCTAGTCTGGACTTTTCCATTCCCGGCCTGAGAACTATCTATCTGCTGGGGCCTGTGGTGGAACCCTTCTATCCTCTCCTTACGAATCCTTCCGGGAAGGCAAAGCTTCAGGATGACTATAACGGCGGGGTAGAGGCTGTGGTCAGTGGCAGCTACCAGATAACCGAACTGAATATGATCAAGCATGTCGGGGCCGACAAGTATCAGGTTGGCGTTTATTTCTACGAACAGCAGGGGGACAACGATATCTTCTTGGGAAAGAGCGAGGCGAAAACCCTGTTGAAGTACAAGGCCAAGTATGACTTCTCGTTCGTTGATGCCGACTATAAGCCTGGAAAGAAATATATGATGGTGCCCTACATCGAGCACAAGAGTACGGGCGAGATTTATCGCTATGACGATAGCCACATACCCTGTAACGTGTCCAGCTCGGCCACTATGACATTCCGCAACCTCTTCCTCAATAAATATGACTATAAAGACGATTACGAGGAATGGGAGTTCTACCAGCAGGTACAGATTACCAATCTGCCCAAGATGGTCGACTGGAAGCAGTGGGGCGTCATCGTTACCCTCGACCGCTTGGAACTGGGCACAGACAACGTCATTAACCGCGTGATTGACAGTCGGAAGATTCCTGTTACGGAAATCGTTTACGAGAATAATGTCGATATGAAGTTCCGCCTCAGGGTAAAGCCCCGCGACACCTATGACTTCGAGATGGCCGTCACCCCCTACTACGAGACGCAGGGCGGGGATGTCGTTATCGTACGTCCTCAGGATGTAAATAAGATGTATCTCAGGATGGTACGTGATATGGAGGGCGAGAACGAGCAGTATTGGGACGGCTATCCCACAGAAGGAGCCCAGCTTGTAGATATGGGCGGTGTAGGAAAATGATGCAAGGCCTCCAGCGCTTTCTGCGGCTCCTCCAGCACCTGCTTCGCCAGCGCCTCAGCCAGCGCCAGTGCCAGCTATGCCTGATGCTGCTATGCATGCTGCACCTGCCACTGAGTGCGCAGCCGCGGCTCACCTTCAGCAACCTGATGGCCGATGCCGGGCAGCTTAGTGTGAGCAAGGGCGAGAGCCGTACCGTGGAGTTCGTATGCCGCAACGCGGGGAATCAGCCCCTTGTCTTCGACCATGCCGAGGTCAGTTGCCCCTGCGCCGAAGTCAAGCTGCCCCGCAAGCCCCTGAAGCCCGGCAAGGAGGCCAAGATAAAGGTCACCTTTCATGCCCGCGACCTGGATGACCGCGGCGTGGTTACCAACCTCATCACCGTCTTCTACAGTGGCCCCGGCAAGTACACCCGCCTTCGCGTAAGGGCCGAACTGGTGGAGTAGGGGAGTGCCCTTTCCGATCCGCCAAATCGTCGGGGTCGTTCAATCCGTGGTGAAGCCTTTCCCCGAGCTGCAAGGGGGTTGCAAGTCAGCTGATTTAGCGGTTGTTTTATGTGTTCCGAGAGAACTTTATGCCCATTCACCTGCCACTCTTCATGCAAAAAAGTGAAAATCTCTGAAAAAAAAGTGGGTAACCGTGCAGTCTTTTTGATGCTTTGTGGACTTAATAGGCAGAGACGTTATGCTAACGATGGAGATTTCACAGCTGATAGAACGATGCAGGCAAGGAGATGCTGATGCCCTTGGCGAGTTGTATAAGGCATACGCCAGGCAGATGAGGGGCGTTTGCAGGCGTTATATCAGCGACGAACAGACGGTGGAAGACGTGCTTCACGATGCGTTTGTCATTATCTTCACTTCGTTCGACCGGCTGCGCGATGCCCGGCGGGCAGAGGCCTGGATGGCGGCCATCACAAGAAATGTGGCATCGAAATGCAAGAACCATCTGGAGGCTCTGCCTACGGTTTCGCTTGACGAGGCAAAGGGGGCCGAGCTGATTGCAGCTGAAACCGAGGAAAGGGATGTGCGAGGGGTTCCGCTGAGCGAGGTGGTGAAAATGATAGAGCGGCTGCCTGAGGGATATGGCAAGGTGTTCCGCTTGTCGGTGTTCGAGGGTATGTCGCACAAGGAGATTGCCGGCATGCTGGGTATTGAGCCGCATTCGTCATCATCGCAACTGGCACGGGCCAAGAAAATGCTGCGCAAGATGATGCAGCAATACTGGGTTGCCGTCCTTCTGTTGCTGCTCATCCCCCTTACGTTCCTATTGCTCAGGAAAAAAGATGTGCCAGTTACCCGTGGCGAAAAGCCTGTAGTGGAAAATCAAGGATTCGCAGGGGATAACCCTCAACCGGCACCCGGCGAGCACCACACGGAAAGCGTGAAGGAGCCCGTAACCGTTAGCTTGCCAAAGCGTCGGTTGCTTGCCCACGCAGCTGATACCCTGCAGCCCGTCATTGCCCAGGTTGCAGATTCCATTGCACCTGATGCCCTGTCGAACATGGTTGCACAGGAGCGGATCGCCCCTGACACCTCAGCGGCAGATACATCAAGGGCTATACGCAGCGGGGAACTTCCGCTTGGCGATATGGCCGAACTGTTGCCTGACAAATCTGCTTCCGGTACCAAGAGCCAGGGGAAGTGGCACTTCGAACTGGCATACGCTGGTCAGCTCGGTGAGCAGAACCGCTATAACCAGCCATTCAGCTATAAGCCCGTTCCCTCAGATGCACAGTCAATGCCTTCTCCCACTCCCATTATACCGGGCAGTATCGACAACTGGAGCGACTATGCCCTCTATCTGGCAAACAATCCGGATGCCGTAAGCGACAAGACGCGCGGCATTATCATGCGTATAGCCTTGAACAATGCCAACCGGCCGGGCGAGGACAAGATTCTGCGCACAAGTCATCACCGAATGCCCGTCACATGGTCCTTGGCCATGAAGTATAGGCTGACGGGGCGCTTCGGGCTGGAGTCGGGCCTCAGCTATAGCCGCTTGGCCTCCGACTTCGAGATGGGGTCGGACGGCAATATCATCCGCGAGCATCAAGTTGTAAACTACCTTGGCATCCCCATTAAGGGCATATATAATATGTACGACACCAGGCGATGGAGCCTCTATGGCAGCCTTGGCCTGACGGCCGAGATGCCCGTCCGCTCAACGCTCCATTCTGACTACTTCATCAACGGGCGTTACGAGGACAGCGACAAGGCATCCATCCGCGCCCCGTGGCAGCTTGCGCCCGCCTTCGGCCTTGGCATGCAAATACACCTGACGCCCAATGTGGGATTCTTTGTGGAGCCAAGCCTGCAGTACTATATTCCCATGAAGAGCGGTATTGAAACCTACCGCACGGAGCATCCGTTTACCTTCTCCCTGCCGCTTGGCATCAGATTTACGTGGTAGGCGTGCAGTCTTTTCGTGATTTAGAGGACTATATAAGTGGAGACACATTCATTTTAACACGTATTAGGTATTATGAAACATTACACTCCCCTTGCCTGGATGATGGCGACAGCCATCGCCGGCACCTCGATGACTGCCTGCAGCCTCGACTCTTACGAACCCGAGAAGCCCTTTACCACTTGCCCCGTCGGCAAGACGTCACTTGTTGCCTATGGCTTGTGCCCCACAGAGACAAGAGAGGTCGGCACAGAGCCAGGGGCCCTGTTCACCGGCGATGATATCGAATGGTTCAACGTCGCCACTCGCGAGTTGCGCTTCCGCGATACGATAGAACCGCTCAGGTCGCAAATCCCGCTTCTGAGCGGAATAGATTTCTACTTGGGCGGCGAATATCTCTTTACGGGTGGTGCCACCCTTGTAGGCCTCGTCTGTAGCCAGGTCTTCGATGACCTTGTACTCTGTTGCGGGACGGCAGACGGCCATACCGCCCCCGATGATGAGCATTACTATCTCTACGACTGCTATCCCTGCATACCGCAGTTCATCAATGACGAGCGGGTTAAGGCCAATCGCCAACGCCGTTCTGCACAGTGGCAGGCCTTCCTGAAATATCTTGATGCCGAGGGCAAACTGAGAAGATAGGAAGAAAAGACCGGGCAATGAGATCTTGCCACAGAATAAAGTATATCCGTTCGGGTATAAATTTGGGTAAAAAATCCCCAATTATACCCGAACTGATATAACAATACGGTTATGACAGTCTGTTTATCACGTCTTTTTCACATTCAGATAGCTTTTCAGCGCTTTTACATAATCTTCAAAGGCTTTCAGCCCTACAGGCGTGATGCGGCAGAGGGTGCAGGGCTTCTTGCCCTTGAAGGTCTTTTCCACTTCGATGTAACCCGCTGCCGAGAGCTTGTCTATCTGCACACTCAGGTTGCCCGCCGTAG
>CAMJQA010000029.1 GCA_946407895.1 uncultured Prevotellaceae bacterium | reverse complement strand
GAGGTCGAACCGCTTGATGTCGCGGTCGGCACCGACAATTTCTATTTCCAGTTCATCCAAAACACGGTCGGCACGCAGGCCGGCATCGAACGATACAGGTCCTAGGTGGTCGTTAAGCATCAGGTAGGGCGAATGCACCTGGCGGCGATAGTAGAACGGTGTAGCCAGGTCGTCCTGCCACTGGAAATCCTGGGCTGGGCGGTTCCAGTACTTTATCTTGTACCCGCCGTGTTCACTATAGGTAGTATATTGGTATCCGGCCTCCAGTCGCCCCGTCTTGCTGTACAGGAAGCGATAGGCCAGGTTCGCATCGCAGTCCCAGTGATGCTCCTCTTCATAACCGCGAGTCCCTTCGTAGCGGGCACCCTGGGGCGTAAACATATTACTCTCGGTATATTCTATGCTGTACCAGTCATAGCGGAAACGGTTGTTCAGAGCCAGCTGGTGGTGCTTGCTCAGCGTCCAGATATAGTCGAACGAGGTCTGAAAGAGATTCTTGCGCAGGTTATACCGGTCGTGCGAGTCATAGTTAGAGACCAGCGAGAACAGCCCATTGTCCTTCGTCTCCTGGTAATCCATATCTCCGCCCCGCCAATTACTGGTCGTACCACAGAGCATGTCCAGCGAGAGATTATGGTGGCGCTCATCGGCATATTGCCAACCCGTACGGGCGGTATAGGTACCGTTCCTACTCCATCGTTTTCCGTCCGAGAGCGAACGCGTCTCTACATTATCTACCAGGGTCGTCTTTTCCTGCCTGAAGTCACTCTTTCCCTTTATGTTCTGCATCGTACCGCCCACATAAACGTTGTGCCGCCCTGCCCGGTAGTTCAGTACGGCATCCCCGCTCCATGTGCCCAGTGTCCCTGCCGAAGCATTCACCAGTCCGCTCCATCCCGCATACTGGCTTCGGCGAGTCGTTATGTTGATGATGCCCACTCCCCCCTCTGTTTTATAGCGTGCCGAGGGGGTGGTAATGATTTCCACATCTTCGATGTTCCCGGCAGGAATCTGTTTCAGCGCCGCAGTTCCATCCAGAGGGCTTGGCTTTCCATCCACATAGACCAGGAAGTTGGAACTTCCGCGGAAGGTGAGGTTCCCATCTGCATCCACCATCACACTGGGCGTACCGGACAGGACATCTACAGCC
The DNA here is from genome assembly GCA_946407895.1 of uncultured Prevotellaceae bacterium. Taxonomy (GTDB): domain Bacteria; phylum Bacteroidota; class Bacteroidia; order Bacteroidales; family Bacteroidaceae; genus Physcousia. The sequence goes on along the minus strand of CAMJQA010000029.1, from coordinate 38,611 downwards.
GTTCCGCTGGAAGCTGTCACGCTGGAGGAGGCACTGATGCTTTGGCGGTCCAGCTTATAGACGATCTGGTTGCGCTCGCCTTGTACAGTAACTTCCTGCAACCCCCTGCTAAGCGGACGTAACTCGATAGTGCCTACGTCCAAGGTCTGCCCGTTTCGCAGGGTGAGTTTCTCGCTGATGTAGGTTTCGTAGCCCATCAGACGTACCAGCACCAAAACTTCGCCGGCAGACAAGTTCTCTACCTGGAACCGTCCGTCGCTGACATCGCTTTTCCCTATCACACGGTCACTAAGGTTTGTCACTAATACGGTAGCCCATTCCATGGGTTGCCCGTTGGCTCCATCGGTCACTATGCCTTTTATGCGGGCATTGCCTTTTGCTGTTGCCGTCAGGATAGTTGCTGTCATCATCAGGACAGCCAGGGTAAGAAGTCGCCGGTTCATGTGGGGTTCAAAAGGTTCAAAAGGTTCAAAGTTTAAAGTTTAAAGTTCAAGGCTGCGATTAAGCGAGAGTAGAGCGAAACTCGTTTCAGCTATACCGAGCGAGAGCAGGCTCGACCGAAGGTCAAAGTTCAAAGTTTTGTCCGCCCGCAGGGCACTTATATTCCCAGTTCGCGGATAAGGTGGTCTGCATGCCCCCACTTGTCTATAAGGAAAAGCACGAAGCGGATATCCACGCCTATGCAGCGCTGCAGGTCACGGTCGAAACTTATGTCGCCCGACATAGCTTCCCAGTTGCCGTCGAAGGCCAGACCTATAAGCTCTCCCTTGCCGTTGAACATAGGGCTGCCGCTGTTTCCGCCCGTTATGTCGTTGTTTGAGATGAAGCATAGATGCATATCCTTCGTGCGGCGGTCGGCATAACGTCCCCAGTTGCTTTGTTCCATCAGCTTCACGATATCGGGTTCCAGTTTATAGTCCTCTATTTCGCTCTGCTTGGCCGCCTTGTCCAGAAGGCTCTGGGCATCCGTATAGTATTCGAAATGCTTGCCTTGCGCTGTATAGTCCTGGATGAATCCGTACGAGAGGCGCATGGAGAAATTGGCATCGCTATAGTGCGGCGTTTCCTGGTCCATCTCCATAAGGGCCTGTGTCAGCATACGCTCATTATATCGTATGGTCTGGCTCTGCTTGCGCATACCGCCTCCTATAGACTGCGCCATGTCCGGAATACCCTGGGCATATACCAGAGCCGGGTCTTTCTCGCGCAGTGTGCTGTCGGCCAGCAATTTGTCCAGGCAGGTGGCATCCTTGCAGATAGTACGGCTGAACAGGTCGTGGGCATAGGCTGCACAGTCTCCGCCAAACTGTTCGTCGATAGTCTTGTAGCACTCGGGCCAGAAGCGTTTGTTCTTCACCTGCTCGCGATAGTTCTGCAGCAGGACGCCCATTGTCTCTTCGTCCAGACGCGCATCATAATCCTTGAAGAAAGCTTCCAGACTCTCCCTGGTGGATTTCTGTTGTTCCTCTCCGATGTCCTGCGGCGTGCGGTTCAGCATACTGGCTACTCGATATATTTCTATGCCGCGCATAAAGGTCTCGTTGAAGAACCCGTTTGCATGAACATCCTCCTGGCAGCCGGCATACGCCTTCTCCAGTTCGCCGAATACATTGCCGAAGCGTCGCTGCAGGTCCTCGCGATTTCCGTACCACCGACGAATCTGGTCTTCCAGTTTCTTTTTCTGTCCTATGACATTCAGGTCGGCAATTGCCTTGTTCATGCCTATGGAGTTTTTCCAGTAGTTGCTGCTGCCGGCCCATTTGCTGGCATACTTCAGTGCTATGGCGCGGTCTTTGTCCATCCAGCGCTTCCATACCTCCTGCTTCTTGCCGCGTACCTGTATGGTAGAGACGTTGCGATCCTCTACCCGCTCGCGAATGCCCCACGAACTCATGTATCGGCTGGTACTGCCGGGATAGCCTATCGTCATGCAGTAGTCGCCGGGCTGATAGCCGTCTATGCTCACCTGGGCATAGCGCTTGGGCTTCAGGGGGACGTTCTCCTTACTGTATTCTGCCGGTTCGCCATTCTGATCTGTATAGATGCGGAACACACTGAAGTCGCACGTCTGGCGGGGCCACATCCAGTTGTCCGTGTCGCCTCCGAACTTGCCCAGTGTCTCAGTGGCCGTAAAGACCAGGCGCACATCGCGATACACCTTATATATAGATACATAGAAGGCGTTGCCGCCGTAGTAGCTCTTCACCTGGCAGTCCATACCTGGGTTGGCCTTGCTGTATTCGTTCTCTACCACTCGGCAAATGCTGTCCGTGTATTGCCTGTCCAGCACGGCAGTCGGTGTCTGCGGATGGGTACGATAGACTTCGCCCAATGCTTTCATCACACGCGAGGAACACTCCTCGGTACGCTGCAGGAAACGCACAAAGAGTCCTTCCACGGGTCGTTCCTCTTCATAGTTACGAGCAACGAACCCATTCTTCAGGATGTCGTCTTCGGGGGTCGAGAGCTTCTGAATGGCTCCATAGCCGCAATGGTGGTTTGTAAAGACCAGGCCGTTAGGGCTAACCACCACACCCGAGCAGAAGTCGCCGAAATCCACTACGGCATCTTTCAGGCTCACGCCATCGGGATTGTACAGTTCCCTTGGTGTCAGTTCCAGCCCCAGGTCCTTCATTGCCTCGGCTGTTTTCTGGTCAATCTTGTTCAGCATCCACATGCCTTCGTCGGCATACATCTGCCCGCCGATGCTTAGCAGCAGCGCGGCCGTCATCATTTTTACTTTCATATTTTGCATAGCTTATTCTTTTTTAGGTTTTCTTCTGGCCCATCCTTCTTCGCTGAAGTCGGGTTCCTCGCCCACCAGTCCGTCTTTCCCCCGGGGCTCCTTCTGCTCGGGATGCAGGTAATCGGACGGCCTTTGGCCTACGCTTCGCTTGTCGAAGAACTTCATCCAGTCTTCCTTGCTGAACTTCCGTCCGCGGGGGGCCGTATAGCCGCGCTCTTCGCGTGATGGTTTCTGCTTCTTCTGCGCCTTTGGCGCCTGGCCCGCATCGCCCTTCTTCCAGGGGTTGTTGCCGGCCTTCTTCTTCGCTTGTGGCGCGTTTCCTCCGGCCTTGTGCCCCTTCCTTTCCTTTGGTCCCTTTGCAGTGGTGCTCTTCTTGTTCTCCTCATCGGTCGTTCGGTCCACCACTACGGGCCGGCCCTTCACCATCACCCCATGTTTCAGGCCCTTTATGACGCGGTCGGCATCTGCCTCTATGACTTCTACGAAAGAGAAGCTCTTCATCAGGTCGATGCGTCCTATCTCTACCTTGTCGCCTTTCACATGACTGTTGATGAGGCCTATTATCTCGCGGGCAAACATGCCATCCAGCTTGCCTACGTTCAGGAACAGGCGGGCATATCCCTCTTCGGCGGTATGGTCCCCCTTGCCTCGTTTGCTGCGCGAAGACTTTTTGTCGTCTTCCTTGCGGCCGGCACTGGTCCTAACGTCTTCTATCTCCGGCGCATTGGCGTAGTAACGCAGGAAACGGCTGAACTCGCGACTCAGCACGCGCTTGATGAGGTCTTCCTTGTCGAGCCATTCCCACCGTTTCCGTACGTCGTCCATAAAGGGGGCTATCTCCTCTTCGTCCACCTCCACACGCTCTATGTCGTCTATGACATGATAGAGTTGTTTCGAGCAGATATCCTTCGGTTCGGGCAGTGTCCCCAGTATGAACTCCTTCTGTATGGCCTTCTCCACCTGCCGTATCTTGCTTTTTTCCTTTATATGGACAATGCTGATGCTGGTTCCCTTCTTGCCTGCACGTCCTGTACGGCCACTGCGGTGGGTATAGTTTTCCACATCGTCGGGCATACCATAGTTAATGACGTGCGACAGGTCATCAACGTCCAGTCCGCGAGCTGCCACATCGGTAGCCACCAGCAGCTGCGTCCTGTGCTGGCGGAATTTCTGCATCGTCAGGTCGCGCTGCTGCTGACTCAAGTCTCCGTGCAGGGCATCGGCGTTGTAGCCGTCTCGGATCAGGTTGTCGGCCACTTCCTGCGTTTCCACCTTCGTGCGGCAGAAGATTATGGCGTATATACGAGGATAATAGTCCACTATACGCTTCAGTGCCAGGTACTTGTCCTTAGCGTGTACCATATAGTAGATATGGTTCACGTTCTCTGCCCCTTCATTGCGGCTGCCCACCTGAATCTGCCGTGCCTCGTGCAGGTAGTTCTGGGCTATGCGTTCTATCTCGCGGCTCATCGTGGCACTGAAGAGCAGTGTCTGGTGTGCTTCGGGCACCCCCTCCAGAATCGTGTCTATGTCCTCCTGGAAGCCCATCGACAGCATCTCGTCGGCCTCATCGAGAACCAACAGGCTCACCGCCGAGAGGTCTGCTGCGCCGCGCTTCATCAGGTCTATGAGGCGGCCCGGGGTTGCCACTACGATGTCCACCCCGTGCCTGAGAGCCCTTATCTGCGGCTCTATGTTGGCACCGCCATAGACAGCCAGCACCTCTATCGATGGCATGTGCTTGGCAAAACCTCTCAGGTCGTCGGCTATCTGAAGGCACAGTTCGCGGGTGGGCGACAGGATGAGCGCCCTTGTCCTGCTCTTGTCTTGGGCAACAGCATTTTCTCCGTGATAGATGATTTGCAGGATGGGCAGTCCGTATGCTGCCGTCTTGCCGGTCCCGGTCTGTGCCAGTGCCACCAGGTCGCCTGTTTTCTGTGCGGGGGACAGTGCATCTGCCTCAGTTCTTTCGTTTCCGGTAACTCCCGTATCGTATTGGAGCAGGTAGGGAATTACCTGTTCCTGCACGGGCATGGGATGCTCGTATCCCTGTTCTGTTATGGCCTGCAACAGCTCGTCGCAAAGGCCCATTTCGTTAAATGTAATCATAATTTGCTGCAAAGATAGTTATTTTTTCTCACTCACGCCCCATACTTATTAAAAAAGCGTTACCTTTGCGGTAAAAAAGTGATAATGAAGACGGGTTTGGTACTTGAGGGAGGCGGGATGCGCGGTCTTTTTACAGCCGGAGTGATGGATGTAATGATGGAGCACGGTCTGCGGTTCGACGGTCTGATAGGCGTGTCGGCCGGAGCCACGTTTGGCTGCAACTACAAGTCGCACCAGCCTGGTCGCGTACTGCGCTACAATCTGCGCTTCATCGGCGAGCCGCGCTATATGGGCTGGCGCTCCTTCCTCAAGACGGGCGACCTGGTGGGGGCCGAGTTCAGCTACCACACCCTGCCTACCGAACTGGATATATTCGACAGCGAGATGTTCGAGCGTAATCCTATGGAGTTTCATGTGGTCTGTACGGATGCTGAAACGGGGCAGCCCGTTTATAAGCAGCTCACGCGGGCCGACTACGACTGCCTGGAGTGGATTCGTGCCTCGGCCTCCATGCCCATCGTTTCCAGGCCCGTCCGGCTGGAGGGCCATAAGCTCCTGGACGGCGGCATCGTAGATTCCATCCCCCTCAAGCATTTCCAGCAACTGGGCTACGAGCGAAACGTCGTGGTACTGACACAGCCTAAAGGTTTCAGCAAGAAACGCACCCGCCTGATGCCCCTCTTCCACCTGCTGATGCGGCGCTACCCGGCCATCATCCAGGCCATGAGTCGCCGCCACGAGATGTACAATGCCCAGCTGACCTACCTGCAGCAGGAAGAACAGGCCGGCCGTATCCTACTCATCTACCCAGAGGATACATTGCCCATCGGGCGCACGGAGCAGGACGAGCAGAAGATACGCCGCGTCTATAAGACGGGGCGGCTGGCTGCAGAGCAGAGGTTGGGGGCGATAGAGGCTTTCCTGAACCGGTAGTCATAAGTCGCTGTGGCGGCATTCCCCCTCCGGAAGGTGTCTGCGTCACTCCTGCCTGCGATACTCCCTTGGAGAGCACCCCACACATGCCTTGAAGTAGCGCGAGAAGGCCGTGCTGTCATCAAAGCCCAACTGGTAGCCTATCTGCTGGATGTTGAGGTCGGGTCTGTGGAGCAGCAGCGACTTGGCCTGAATGGCTACGTAGCGGGCTATGCACTGACCGGCGCTGATGCCCATATCTTTCTTGATGAGGCTGCCGAAGTATTTTGGCGACAAGCAGAGCTGGTGGGCATAGAAGGTTACGTCGCGGTGCTGGCGGTAGTGCCGGGCCAGCAGGTCGTAGAACAGGCCGAACAACGAGTGGTGGACGGTGGCCCCCTGCTTTTTTAACGCCCTCGGGCTGTTGACCGTTGCCTGCCGGAAGCAGTCGGACTGCTTCGAGAGCAGGTCGAGCGTGTCGGCCAGCAGGGACTTCCTGGAGGCCAGGTCCAGCGCGGCCAATGACTTCAATAGTTCAATCGTGCTGCAGATGCAATGGTAATGCTCCTCGCTCAGGTGGAAGCAGGGCTGGCTGTGGAACAGCTGGTTGCTGCCGTAGGCCAGGCGATGGCGAAGTTCCTCATACAGGCTTGCCGAGATGATGATGAGCGTGGACAGGTAGTCAGCCGACGTTTCCCTGCTCAGGATGGGGTGGTCGGGATAGACTACCGAATAGCCGCGAGCACGGAACTCAACGGTTTTCATGTCATACTCCCCGAGCGAGAAGCCCCTGTGGCAGATAACGATAACCAGGTGAGGCGACACGAAGGGCTCCTCCGTTGACGGCAGGCTGCGAACGTCCTCTACAATGAGAATCCCGCGTTCTTCAATTTCCCTGTTCAATGCAACCACTGGATGCTGGTGCGGTTTCCCGGAATGCTTCTTCATAAGACTTTTTTTCGACCTTTTGCCTGCAAAAGTACGCAAAAATCTGTATAGCATCAATATATTTCCGACCTTTTGACACTTTTTTTCTTCCAATAGTTAGCTTTGCTTTCGCCCGAAAGCTGTACTTTTGCAATTCATAAGCGGCAGAGCCGAGCAAGCTCTACACTCTGCACTCTTGGCTTGAACTTTAAACTTTGAACCTTTTGAACCTTTTTTATGAAGCAGATACTTGTAATCGCATTGCTGGCTCTGGCACCCCTTGCCGCCGGCGCACAGACGCTCAACGTACATATGGGCAACGTCACCTACCTCTTCCCCGCCTCGCAGACGGGCGATATGGTCTTCAGCCAGGGAACATCGCTGACCCTTATGGGACGGACGTTTGCGCTGGCTGACATCGATGATATGACCATCAGCGACACCCCGGTCACCGACAACCTGGTTGCCGTAGTCTACAGCGGCAGCTCGGCCACCGTGACCGTGGCAGGCAATGCTGCCCGCTACGTATCGCCCGCCATAAGCGGGGCACACGTGGAGATAGCCACCACCAACACCGAGGCCGTTGACGGCGACGAGCTTACCATCCAGTTGGCGGGATCGTCCGACGACGGCTCGCTTACTCTCTCCGGTTCGTACAAGACCACCCTGTCGCTGGCCGGCCTCCAGCTGTCGAACCCCTCGGGAGCAGCCATCAGCATCGCCAACTCCAAGCGCATACAGGTCAGCGTGAAGAAGGACACCCGGAACACCCTCTCCGACGGTGCCGACGGCTCGCAGAAGGCCTGCCTCTACAGCAAGGGGCAGCTGCAGCTGCAGGGCGGCGGCACCCTCACCGTGCAGGGCAACACTAAGCATGCCATCAAGAGCGCATCCTACATCGGCATCAAGAACCTGACGCTCAACATCGCCTCGGCCGTGGGCGACGGTATCAACTGCGAGGAATACTTCTGGCTCATGAGCGGCAGCGTCACCATCAGCGGTGTGGGCGACGACGGCATACAGTGCGACCTGGGCGGAGACAGTTCCACCGGCCAGACAGAGGGGCATGAGGATGAAGACACGGGCAACATCTACCTGGAGGGCGGTACGCTCAGCGTCACTGCTACGGCCGATGCGTCCAAGGGTATCAAGGCCGCGGGCAGCCTTATCGCCAGCGGAGGCACGGTTAGCGTTACGGCCAGTGGAGGCGGAGTCTACGACAGCGACGAGCGCGACGCAAAGGGTGCTGCTTGCTTGAAGGCCGACGGGGATATGGCCATCAGCGGAGGCACGTTCACCCTCAGGGCTACCGGAGCGGGCGGCAAGTGCATCAAGGCCGACGGCGCATTCACCCTCTCCGACGGCACCGTGCAGGCCACCTCCACGGGCTCGCAGTATCGCTATAGCAGTAGCGCCACGGCCTCGCCAAAGGCCGTCAAGAGCGAGGGCGCCATGACCCTGAGCGGAGGCACTCTGGTTGCATCCTCGTCGAGTCACGAAGGCGTGGAGAGTAAGAGCACCCTCGACATAACGGGCGGCGACATCTGCGTCACGGCCAGCGACGATGCCATCAATGCGGCCAGCCACCTGACCATCAGCGGGGGCTACGTCATGGCCAACAGCACGGGCAATGACGGTATCGATGCCAACGGCAACCTCTATATCAAGGGCGGCAACGTCTTTGCCATAGCCACCAGTTCTCCCGAAGTGGGTCTCGACGCCAACACCGAGGGCGGATACGCCCTCTACATCAGCGGCGGCAACGTCGCCAGCATAGGCGGACTGGAGGGCGGCTGCAGCATCTCGAACGGGTCGGCCTATCAGGCATCTTCCTATAGCAAGGGCGCCTGGTATGCCCTCCTGAGCGGCAACGCGGTAGCCTTCGCCTTCAAGGTGCCCTCCAATAGCAAGATGGGTACCCCCCTGTGCGTCTATACCAGCGGTACGGCAACCCTCCTGAGCGGTGTCAGCGGCAGCGGCACAGCCCTGTGGGACGGCAACGGATACACTGGCTACAGCGGCGGCTCCAGCGTGTCGCTCAGTACATACTCCGGAGGCGGCGGCGGACCGGGCGGCGGAGGAGGCCCCGGCGGTGGAGGAGGCCCCGGAGGCGGCAGATGGTGAGTTGGGCGATTGTTTTGGGGAACTACAACCAATTACCGCCCCAGTACGAAGCAAACCTCCTTACAGGACAGAAACGAAAAAGCGGCAGGTGCTCCCACGAGCATCTGTCGCTTTGCTGTTTCTGTCAGAATCCTGTCCGCAGGCAGGATTCAGCTACCCCCTATTCCATGCCGTCCCCGTTGTCGGCTGTCTGGGCAGTAACGGTGAACCAGACGGCGCCGCCGCGATAGACCGTGAGGCTGTGGCCGGCCGCAACGCTGAGACCCGTGAACGAGGCACCGTCGGCATCATGGCTGGTGGGGCTGATGGCCTCGCCCGTGCCATCCACCTTGGCCGTGAAGACCACGTCGCCCAGGTTACTGCCGCTGACAGCGACCGAAGTAACGGGGGCCGTGGCATTGACACTGCCGCCTGCAATGCTCTGGCTGACGCCGTTGATGCGGGCCGTGGTGGCATAACTGGGCTGAGTGGGCTCTACGCCTCCGCCACCGCCACTCGGCGTGACATCTCCGGTGGAGCCTGTACCGCCCGTTCCTGCGTTGTTCAGGTAGTACTCCGACTCCAAGTCGATGTCGTAAGCGGCGTAGCTCCTGTCCATAGCCATGGCCAGGCTGCAGAGGTCGCTGCCGAAGCCGGCCTCGTTGAGCACCAGCTGGCAGTTGCTGCGGAACCATTCGCCGCTCCGGTCCTTGCGGCTGACGATGATGCCTGCAGCCACCACGATGCCGCCACGCCCCAGCACGAAACTGAAGCGGTCGGTGTCGAACTCGAAGGAGGAGAAGTTAAGCTGGTTCTTCCAGTTCGAGCAGGGGAACTCGCCATCAGAGTTTACAATCTCAGTAGTCATGGGCGCACCGCTGCCGTCTTCATTGCGAGGATTGAGCACGATGCGGGCGTAGTTCACCTCATAGGTGCCCTCGCGCTTCTGCACGGTTACTAAGGTCACCTGGTCGCCACGGCTCAGGCCCCACGATCTGACAAAGTCGGCGTACGTGCGGCCGGGCGCATTGACATAGGCCTTGTGGCCGCCTTCAGCGTCAATGCCCACCGATACCACGGGCAGATGGCCCTGCGAGAGGATGATGGCAAAGGGAGACCACTTCTCGCTCTGGAGCGGCATGAACTGATAGAACTGGCTCAGGCTCTGACCCGAGTTCTGCAGTGATGCCGCACGCTCGCGCAGGTAGCGCAAGTTGACCGAGCGGAAGCGGTTGGCGCACTTGCTTCCGCTGCTGAATCCCTCGAAGGAATGGCAGCAGATGTCCTTAAACTTGGCGTAGGCGATGCCCACAACCTTCATCAAGACGCGCTGCAGCGTTTGTGCAGTAGTCTTGGAGTTCTTCACTTGGCGGTTCAGGGAACCGTCAATCGTCAAATAAGTTTTCTTCATTGTTTTTTGAAATTAAAAATTAAACATAAACCTGGCTTTTGAAGGCCAAGGCGGTTATTTGTATTCACAGATTCATTATCTCTCTCTTAGTCTTTCTCTATCATTTCTCTATCGGTCCTCTATCATTTCTCTATGATTTCTCTATAAAGTCTCTATGCTATAGGATAGACTTTTTATAGAGGTTTTATAGAGAATTTATAGACCCTTTACCTTGGTTTTACTGAGTTCATACTTAACTGTCATTTAGGTTATGACTGAGACGGCATGAGCCTTGCCCCGAGTCGGATTATTCATTGTTTTCGGGGGCAAAGGTCGCGCTTTTTCCAGTATCCTCCCAACGATTGGAAAAATGCTTCAGCAGGCTGGAAAAAAAAAGAGGCACCGTTTCGGTAACCTCTTATAACCTCTTATAAAATAAATGATTGCACCTTTTTTACTTCCTTTCTCAGTTCTCTGAAGTATGGGGAATGTTGGAATTTCCACCCAATCTCCTGGAAGGGTGCCAGCAGGAAATTCTCTGTCTTCGGTCGGGGCAATTGCGGACGTTCATTAAACCTGATGTTCTTATTGCTCGATAAGAACTTATCAAAATTCTGATAGACATCCTTGTTTGAGTAGTTGTTGAAGCTCCGCACGTTTACGCCTTCATAGCCGCCATATACTGCCTCCTCCAGATACCGGCAGAAAGCTAACCGACTGATATTCTTATCCATAATGCCGATGTAGATGAAATAGAATCTGACGAGTATGAAGAAGTCATAGATGTTGCACCTCTCCTTCTGGCAGATTGTACATTCCTTCTCGCCACGGAAAAAGCTGTCTCTTATGCGCAGGATACAGTCTGACATCTTATCCTCGTCCACCAGACGATGGAAGATTCCCACGGGGTCCCCTCCTCCTCCGTCGCCGTTTCTCGTTCTGGATGATTTGCGGCTGTCGTCTCGCATGGTTATCAATTTTTTCTGAGCACCAAGCAACTTCTCAATAACATAATTGACATCACGCTCCCTGACTGCATCTTGTACAAACTCTTTTCCGTCTGCACGCGCTATCACCCTATACCGGACACCCAGCTTGCTAAGCCTCTCAATATCTTCACCCGATATTATTTGGATGAGACCCACCTTGGGCACAGTACCCGTCGGCGTGATGCCACGTTTCAGTCTGAAACCACCTCCCAGGCGCTTCACCTCCTTAGCCGCCTTGGCGGATTTAATATACCTAACTTTCGGAGCCATAGGCAAACAGATTTTATGTTAAAACAGTTTATATATAAAAGACATATTTAAAGCAAAGTTAGCAAAAATTCTATTATAATGTGCTTTCGAAGTGGGATTTTTGATAAAATTACATGAAATTTAGCACCTTTTTTATATAAAAAGAGTAGAGGATTAAAAAAAAGGGTGTATATTTGCAATCGGAATCGGGGAGAAATCCGGTTTCAATGATGCATTAGCTTTTATTTCGCACTTGACTGAAAAGACGTCGGAAATCTTTCTTGGAATAGTTCGATTTAAGAAGCAGAGGGAAAGGCCAAGAATGGTTGTCCTTATCTGACGATTAAGCTATGCCTCCGCGCTATATGGCGTGGTAGCATTCTTATATGTCAGATAGGGGTTCCAGCATTCCGACGTCTGCCCCTCAGGTCAAGTGCATAAGGATGGCCACGCCATTCTTTGTGTCCTTATCATTGCATTCTCTTTCAACTACTGGAATAAAAATATCTATAACCTATTGTATCAAAATTAAAATTTACAGCAATGAAAGCAAAAGACTTAATTTGGAGCTTGCCGGCCATTGTGATGGCTACAACGCTGAGTGCAGGATTTTCATCATGCAGTGACGATGATGAGGCCCCCTATCTTGAAGACGCTACACCTGCAAGTTTTGAAATCAAAATTGAAGGCGAGAGCGGTAATCACTTTGACATTAAAAGCAATGTCTATTGGAAAGTCTCATCTAACAAAGAATGGATTAAGATAAGACAAGGACAAGAGGAAGGCGGAGATAATGCCACCATTTATTTTGACGTTGAGAGAAATGATGCATATGGTGATGACCGAAAGGGCGTAATAACCATCAGCTCTACCACTAAGGGTGTAAATTCGAAATTTGTCAATATCACGCAGAAAAGCAAAAAGGCTCAACTTGAAGTTTCGCCTACTTCGGTATCACCGATAAAAGGTGAGGGCGGTACGGTCAATTTCTCAGTTACAGCAAACCTTAAATGGCATGTCAATAGTAATCAAAGCTGGCTTACTATTGATAAAAGCGATGGCGAAGGAAACGGGTTCATCACGGTAACAGCTGAACCAAATGGTACAAGTGGTTCGCGTACAGCCACACTGACATTCAGTGGGTTAGAAGGAAATCCTAGTAATATTACCATCACTATAAGTCAAGAACCTGGAGGTATCTCTGTATCGCCAACATCAGCTTCAATTCTTGGCCCAAAGGGCAGTACCAACACTATGACTGTAACAGCAACAGGTTCATGGACGCTTACAGGATGTCCTGAATGGCTACATGCTTCAGCCACATCAGGCATGGGCTCGACAAGCATTATACTTACGGCACTTACAGAGAACTGGTCTGACAAGGAGCGTTCAGCCACCCTTACTTTTAGGGCAAATACTTTATCTGCCACGGCAACAATAACACAACTTGGAACGCTTCCTACTGGTCTTCGTGTTGAAACGTCTGATATGACTATTATGAGTGATGGTTTCGCTTGTAACTTGAAGTTTGGCCCCAATGCCAAGGGATATAGGGAAGCTTTTTTCACTGAAGCTGCAATGCAAACGATGACAGACCGCGATATATATAACGAACTAATGAAACAGACAGAATATAATAGTCTCGAAGACTATGCGTTCTTGCCTGCTTGGGTAGATCCTAACACCAAGTTGATTTACTGCGTTGCTGCATACGGTAACGAGAACAATGACGATGGTACTCACAAGTATGGCCCGATAACGATTGAGCGAATAACCACAAGAGCAATGACCATATATGATGATATGTACCTAACAAAATCGTATAATAGTTCTCGCTGGACTGTCACTGCATCGAGGTCAGGAAGCTATGGCCAAAGATGTGATGAGTATTATTACATAGCAGCAGAGGACGAACTAGCAGACGTATACTACCTTTATTCAAATTATTACACTTATGCATTACTGGCACATTTGGAATTCAAGCCTATGATTGCAGCTGATAGGAACAGGAACTACTTGAATGGACCTCAGATAATGAACTGGACGAGAAGCGGCGACAAATTCTTTTGTACGACATGGGGTATAGACCGTGATACAAAGGCATTTTCTGCCGAATTGAGCGAACCAGCATATTACGACTTGACTTCATCTTCAACTCAAGATTTTAAACGTGTCAAGTTGAACCCGTCCGAGTGGAACAAGCCACACCGCCGTCCGACCCGGTCTGAAATCCAGAAAATGCGGAACTCACTGCAGATTTTCAAGGTTAGCAAATAGTCATACTGCAGAATATGAATATTCTTTTCAGAAATGACCTCTACAAGCAAGCCGCAATGCTCATGCTTTGCGGTTTGCTGCCTTACTTTTGCTTGGCCCAACCACGGAGCAGAAGTGAGGCAGAGAAAGTGATGAACAATTTTATTTCTAAGAATATTGCAGGTTTGAAAATGGCAGACTTAAAGTTGAGTCTTACTTCATCACAAATATTGCCGGGTAGAGGTTTACGGTTAGGCAAAGAAGCATATTACATTTATTCATCTGCAAAAGGTAACACAGGATTTGTTATTGTCTCTGGAGACAAAAGAATGCCTCCTGTGCTAGCATATTCAGAAGAAAACAATTTTAATACAGATAGCATTCCGCCCAATGTTCGCTATTGGCTGGAATGCTACGCAGAATCATTTCAGGAAGTTTCGGACAATGGTGATTGTATGCCAATGCGTCTGACCTCAGTAAATGCAGACGGAATAGACCCTCTTCTTGGAGATAACCAGTGGGATCAGGACGATCCATACAATAGGCTATGTCCTTCGGTTAGAAATGAAAAATGCTTAACAGGATGTGTAGCCACAGCCATGTCGCAAGTCATGTTCTATCATAAATATCCTGTTGTAGGAAAAGGATACATCAACTATCGGACAGAATCAAATGGCATACAAATTAAGCATGACCTCGGTTCCGTATATTTTAAATGGGATGATATGCTAAATGATTATAAGAGGGAATATTCTTCCGCACAGGCTGATGCAATTGCAGAACTGATGTTTGCTTGTGGAATTACTGTCCACATGGACTATGGCACAATTGCTCAGAAAGGCAGTGGCGCATACCAGTCTGACCTCATACCTGCATTTATCGAAAACTTTGGTTATGATAATGATGCTGCATTCATTACACGTGGCTACTGTTCTACAGAGGATTGGCATCGTATTCTTATCAATGAACTAAATGAAGGCCGTCCTATCAATTACGGAGGTCAAAGCACAAGGGACGGAGGCCACTCATTCGTCTTGGACGGTTATCGAGTAAATGAGGGAAATAAGTATCCTGATTATCACGTAAACTGGGGATGGAATGGTAGTTGTAACGGCTATTATCAAATTGCCGACCTTCATCCAAAAGAGAATGGCCAGCATGCTACAATGGGAGGGTTTAACAATAGTCAGCAAATGACAATTGGTATAAAACCAGATGATGGTTTTGACGATGGAACTTATTATCTTTGCACACCTAACCTATATGCATCTATGTCAGCTGTTAAAGCTGGAAGTACAATCCAAATTTATACAGCCTCATGTGCCAACTTCTCTTATAAAGAATTTAATGGTACTCTACATGTTGCCCTGATTCCTTCTGATGGTTCTGATGAAGTTATTTTAGGAGAATACAAAGTGAGGGCACTATCTTATATGCAAGAACAAAACAATGTAAGCATAGAAATTACTTTGCCTACAACCCTGTCTGATGGTCAATATACGGTACAATTACGTTCTAGGCAGTCAAGAAGCACTGACTATAATCAGGTGTTCTCAAAAAAGTATCCGGAGATTAATATTTCGGAAAACGGCAGTGTTAAACCCAATATAATTGAAGATGCCATGTTGGGCAGTTCTGAGATAGAATTAGGGAAAACCTCAACCCCGTCTCTTATCTGCCTGAATATCTATGAGTTACAGAATTTATTAGAATCTCCTTTCATAGGGGATCTCAAAATGATTCTCGCTGATAAGTATGGTAATCAAATATGCTCTTTTGGAGACTCAATCCAGCCTGGAGAACTCAGTATGTATGAAATTCAAGAAGACCCATTAAAAATACAAGGAAAGCTGATTGGCAACTGGCCTGATGGCGACTACAAAATCTATGTAGGAGCAAGGTTGATAAATACTACAAGTTATGTCTATATATCATATTATGATATAGCTCAACCAGACATGAATTATCAAGAATTATGTCTTAATGCTAAGATTGAAAATGGGAACATTATAATAAATGGTAGAACATTTATTATATCACCAACAGCAATTTGTAACACCCAAAGTGCACCAGCCCAAAATAGTTTTTTATGGCGTATTGATGGAAAGCGTATCGTAGATTCATCCAAGTTTGGAATTTATATTATAAAGAAATCTGATGGAACTGTAATTAAGTTTATGTCAGATTGAGGAGACAACCTGAGTTCCACAAACTCTACTTGACCAACCACCACATAGTCATTATCCCCAAAGAAATGGTGTACCCGTTTGGGCAAATTTCCCTGAAGGCTATTACAGGCAATGCATCTGCATCGATGGGCAGGGAAATCTTTTCTCCTGGCTTTTGATAAAATTACATGGAATTTAGTACTTTTTTATACAAAAAAGGTGGTGGATTGTACGGGAAAAGCAAGAAATCTGCCCTGGGCATCACCCCTGGTCGTCCCTGCTCATTGCCTGGCGGTACTCGGTGGGCGACAGGCCCGTCTCCGACTGGAATTTGCGGTAGAACGTGCGCGGGGAGGTGAAACCCGCCTCGGCGGCAATGCTTTCGATGGTATATTCCGGGCGGCTGAGTATGAGCTTGCATGCCCTCCCCACGCGCTTGTGCGTGGCCCATTCTTCCAGGTTCTTGTATGTTCCCCTGGCCTCCAGGGCCTCGGTTATGCGCTTCTGCGTGACGTGCAGGGCGGCTGCGGCATCCTGGATAGTTACCCTGTTCAGGAAGTGGTCGTCGGCATCCAGCCATTCGTCCAGCCGCCCCTCCAACTCCTCGTCTGTAAAGCTTGTCTTTTCCTGCAGGCGGCCCCGTCGGCGCAGGGCCAGTTGCTCCTCCAGCTCGCAGGCCCTGTTTGCCTGGCGGGCCAGGATGCCGTTCTTGCGTCGCATCTTCAGGTTGAACCTGAGCAGGATGCCTATGATGACGAGCAGTATGGTTCCGGCTATCAGTGCCAGCCTTATGTTCCTGCGTGTCCGCTCCCTCCCCAGCTCCACTTGCTTCAGCGCTGTCTTCACCTTGTATTGCTCCTGCAGCCTCAGGGAGTTGCTGCGCACCGTCCTGTTCATCACCGAGTCGTTCAGGGCCACCACGCGGCGGATGGCATCTACCATTCCGTCCATATTGTCCAGCGAATGGTAGGCATTTATCAGGTACATCACCTCGTCGCGATAGCGCAGGTTCATGGTGTCGGCCCCAAAGTACGCCCCGGCGCGCCCGAACGTCTCGATGTAGGCTTCAGCCTGGTCGGTGGAATTGTAATAGTCGAGCAGGCCGTGGGCGCCCTCAATTGTCTTGGCATAGGCCGTTTCCTTGAACTGCTGCAGCCACTTCCTGCCCTCGGCCTCCCTGCCTGTGAAGTCATATAGTGTAGCCAGCAGGATGGCATTGTTTCCGCGCTGCGAGTCGATGAATCGCTCGCCGGCCCCGATGGAGGCGGCTTTGCTGGTGGCAGCTTCGCGCGCCATGCAGTCGTGTATGGCTGCATCCAAATCGTCGGCTGCTATATGTGCGCTGGCCAGTTCCTTATAGCAGAATGGCAGGAAGCAGATGCTCGCACTATCCTCATCGCCGGCAATGATGCCCACGGCCGCCTGCATCCTCTTCAGCCCCTCGGGCACCTGCCCCAGCCACGTTTGGCAGATGCCGTAGTAGAAGTCCGACATGGCTTCCCTGACGCGCATTCCCCTCTGCTTGGCAATCAGGTTGCAGCGTATGGCCTTGTCGAGAGCTTCCTCCAGGTCGTTTTTTACGTAGCCCTCATGCACCATTTTCAGCATTGAGTCGAGTCCCGCCGCATCCACGACGGCTGTGCTGTCTGCGTCCCATGATGCAGCTTCCCCGCCGGTGCGGGCAGGCTGACATGCACTCAGGGAGCATGCCATGGCGGCTATGATATATACTGTTTGGGTAAATTGGCGCAGACGCTTCGGAGCAGGCTGGGTGGCGTGTGTTGGTATAAACATGTATGCGTAGGTTGATATTTTGCATTTGTAGCATGCAAAGATACAAAAAACATAGGAATTATGTATCATTTTGGGCCTACGCCTTCTGTCAAAACCGGGTATTTTTCTCAAAATCGCTGATTTGGCAGAAATAAACTCCTCCCGATAGATACATTTTCAATAAAAATTGATATTTTTGCAAGGAAAATGCAGAGTAGTTTATGTACATATTATATATATATTATAACAAACAAAACATTATGAAAAAAGACTACTTAAGAACACTTGCATTGCTGCCGTTGCTAATGCTCGGGCTGCATGCACAAGCTGACAAGAAGTTGTCTGACCTGACTTTCGTCAACGGGTATTACGAGATTGGCTCGCTGGAGGACATGGGAGCATTCTCAAAGGCTGTAAACGATGGGCAGACGGACTTGAAGGGCAAACTGGTGGCCGACATTGACGGATTTACCGAGGACTACATCATGCAGGAAACGTTCTTCGGTGAACTCGACGGACAGGGCCACTCGATTACACTGAACATCAACACCACCACCACGGCCTCCGGTCTGTTCATCATGCTGCGTGGCACCGTGCAGAATCTCTATGTAAAGGGCACTATCCACACCACTCAGAAGCTGGCAGGCTCCATTGCAGCCGAGGCCGAGAAGGACGTGGTCGTTCGCAATGTGGTGAGCGAGGTGGACATCTATCCCTGTGGGGGCGATGCTACTACGGGCGGTATAGTGGGTCGCGTTGGTGTACGTTCCGAGAGTGGTGCAGACCCCTATTTCGAGAACTGTGTCTTCGCCGGTTCCATCATCCAGGATCCCACGAACGGCACGTGGAAGTCCAGCTGTCTGCTAGGTTATCTGCGCGACCCTGGCATTCATTGCGTGAACTGTCTGGTTGCCCCCAAGAAGATAGACTTGACGGATAATGACAATGGAACCTTTAGCCGTAAGCCCCAGAACTGTACATGGGTGAATTGCTTCTATACAGCAGAAGCTATCGGCCAGAACCAGAGCGAGGGAACCGTGGAGGTGACTGCCGAGCAGCTAAGGAGCGGCGAGGTCTGCTATATGCTGAACGGCGACCAGAGCACGCAGATGTGCTTCTACCAGAACCTGGGCGAGGATGACTTCCCCTGGCCGTTCAATACGCATGCCGTTGTCTATAGCACTGCATCCGTCAGTTGCGACGGTTCCGTCGAGGGCGATGGCGGCTATACCAACGATCCAGCTCAATCAGGAAAGAAGCAGGACCACAACTTTAAGGACGGTTTCTGCAGCGTGTGTGGTACGATTGACCCCAACTACCTGACAGCCGATGCCGAGGGATGGTTCAATCTGGCTGATGCTAATGCGCTGCGTTGGTTTTCTGCTCACGTCAACGAGGGCACCAACGTGAATAACCTCTATGCCAACGCCCGCCTGACTGCTGATATTGACATGGCTGGCGTAACGATGGAGCCCATAGGCAAGACCCAGAGCCAGGACGACGCCTCCAATAGCAACGTGGGCTACAGGGGTACTTTCGACGGCCAGGGCCACGTCATAAGCAACTTCACCCTGCAGCAGGATGGCATTTATGCCGGATTGTTCGGTGTTGTTAACGACGGCGCAGTGGTCAAGAACTTCATCATGCGCAACGCCCAGATAAGCGGTAAAGCCTTTGTAGGTGTCATTGGCGGCTCAAATGGCGGCGGTACCATCATTATCGACAAGGTCGGTTTCGAGGGCGAGGCCACAGGCTCGAACCAGAACGTATCGGGCATTATCGGAGTGAACATGAGCAGCGCAGCTGCCTTCCGTATCAGTAATTGTTACGTGACAGGACGTATTGCTGGCGGCCTCGAAAGCGGTGCCATCAGCGGATGGGCTGCCAACAGCTCTGTCTCAAACTGCTGGAGCACGGCTGAGGTTACCGGGGCAGACAATGCCGGCAGCAGCCTGTTCCGCGGCAATCCCGCAAGCACCAACAATTATTCCACTCACGGCCAGGGCAATGCCCTTACCGAAGAGATGGTAGTGAGCGGCGAGCTCTGCTGCAAACTGAACGGCGGGGCTACGGAGAACGTTGTTTGGTACCAGACTTTGGGTGAAGACCAGATTCCGACCTTCGACATCACTCATGCCGTTGTTTACAGTATCGGCAACTACTATGCCAACGAGGGTAGCAGCCAGAGGGCTGAGATAGCACAGGCCATTTCCGACGAGGCGCAGGCCTACGTGGCAGACCTGGTGGCCCAGCAAAGCCTGAAGCAGGAATATGTTGACGTGGCAGGAAGCCTGTCAGCCAGTACGACCATAGCCGATATGTCGGCCGCCTATAAGGCTGTGGAGCAGAAGAAGGCCGAGCTGGATGAGAATGCCGCCGCCTACAAAGCATATATTGATAAGGTAGGGGAGACCCTTGCCTTCCTGGAGGCTAACACCCAGCTCGAGAGCGATGTCTATTTTGCATTAGTGGACTATCTGAACGGCAACAATGAGCCCAGCGACGAGAACCCGAACGGCGAGGCTCAGTACATCATCGAGAACGAACTGCTTGGAACGGCCGAGATAAAGCAGGAGGCTGCGCGCATAGACGAATGGCTGAAGCGCGTGCAGAGCAGCGACTTCAAGGCTGGCGACGACATCACTTCGTGGCTCACCAATCCCGACTTTGCCAATGGTTATAACGGCTGGGCAGGACGTGGCGGCAATACCCCCAGTACATCGGGGGCTATGGCAGTAGCCTTTACCTGGAATTCCACCTCCGATCGCCATCAGACCCTCACCGGCCTGAAGGACGGCATCTACGAGGTTCGCCTCAAGGGTAGTTTCTTCCCCTACCGTTCTACAGACAAGATTGAGAGCACATACTATGGCGCTGCGCTATATGCCGGAACTAACGAGGTTCCCATTGTGGCCGTCAGCGAGGAAGCCCTGCCCGAATCGGAGGCCCAGAACCAGGCAAACTGCTATATCGACAATGTGAACAACCTCCCCTACGACTATACTATCGACCGCGACGGGCAGACCTTCTATGTACCCGCTCATGAGGTGGGTGCAGGATATGCCTTCAAGGGCGGTCGCTACGAGAATGTCATGCTCGTTAACGTAACCGACGGCCGCCTGACTGTAGGTATGCGCGTTGATGGCACTGTGCCTGGTGGCGACCTGGCTTGCTTCGCCAACGTGCGCCTGTTCTACCACGGTGCGCTCAGTGACGAGGTTGAGTCGCAGACGAAGGCTATGCAGGACGTACTCGCCGGACAGGCAGCACGCGCGCAGGCTATCGTTGACTTCAAGATG
Organism: uncultured Prevotellaceae bacterium; assembly: GCA_946407895.1. GTDB lineage: Bacteria > Bacteroidota > Bacteroidia > Bacteroidales > Bacteroidaceae > Physcousia. The sequence continues at coordinate 17,690 of CAMJQA010000029.1, read as the reverse complement.
TCGGAGGAGAAGGACTTTACCTACTATCCCAACATTCCGGCCGACCTGAAGCAGCAGCTCACCGCTGCCATTGCCGAAGTCGGAACAGCATCGACAAACGAGCAGCGCCTGGCACTGGTAGAGAAGTTTACAGGCCTGTTCAAGCAGGTAAATGAATGCCGCAGGGCCTACACTGAACTGGGCAAGGCTGCTGATGATCTGCTCGACTTCTCTGCAACACTCTACGAGGGCGGCATAATCAGCGAGGAAGAAATGCTCGCCAAGCAGAACGAGGGAGAGGGCTATTGGAAATACTATGTGGATGGCAGCCTGTCGGCCGAGGAAGCCTATGCCCTGGTCGAGAAGGCTAAAGCATCTACGGGTCAGCCCGCACTTGTCAACGGCTATTACGAAGTAGAGAACCCCATCCAATGGGCCTGGTTCGTAAGGAAAGTGGCTAAGACCAACAATGTCAATGTGGCCCTCATAGCAGACCTCGACCTTACTGAGTATCCACAGTTGCCCCGACTTGAAAACTTCAGCGGCACGATGGACGGTCGCGACCACAAGATAACCATCAAGCTTACAGCCACCGGATCTGACTACGCCTTCATACAATCAGCTTATAACGCTACGTTCTGCAATGTCTTCATCAACGGTTCTGTCGAGGGCGGCAACTTCAGGGCTATCGGCGGCATGGTACGCTATGCCGAGAAATCTACCTTCCGTCGGATCTACAGCACTGTGGACATCACCTCGCAGTACGATGGCGATATCAGCACGGGTGGCATCCTGCAGTACAATGGAGGTGACGAGGGCACAAAGTTCTTCGACTGCTGCTATGCCGGCAAGATGATTGTGCCCAAGGGTACATATGTAGGCCCCCTGGTAGGCCATTCGGGCCCCATCATCGAGTTCGAGAACTGCCTGGTAGCTGCTGACGTCGAGTGTACACGCGTCAATTGCGCTACAATCTGCAAGAGCGGTACCGATGGCAATGTCCATGTGAATAACTGCTACTTCAAGACGGCCCTGAACATTACTCAGGGACGCTATGCTGATGAAAACGCCCTGGCCAGCGGCGAGATATGCTACCGCCTGAATGCCGACCGACAGGAGCCTGTATGGTTCCAGACAATCGGTGTAGATCCCGTTCCCGTACTTGACAAAACGCACGGCATAGTTATCCGCAATGCCGACGGCACCTATGCAAACACTACGGGCATTGAGGAACTGAAGCAGGCTCAGCCGGCCGAGAGCAGTGCCATCTACGACCTCACCGGCCGCCGCGTCGGAAAGGCCCAGAGGGGCATCTACATCCAGGGCGGCAGGAAGGTACTCGTAAAATAGCCTCAAATGCTGATTCTGCATTAAGTTGAAAAGATCTTGTGAATTGAGATTGTTTAGTTGGTAATAAGTTTGTTTGAAAAGGAGCGGGCCCCAAAAATTCCTGGAGTTCGCTCCTTTTTTTGAAAAGAAGCAGTTCAAACCATGATAATTCGGGTAAAAAACTGCTCATTTCCTCATGAAAGGATACAGCCTTTGGGCAAAGCATATTTCGATGGAATGGCGGTTTTTTGCATAAAGCGGAGGGGTAAAAATGGGCAAAATACGTTAAACTAAGACAATCGCAAGGCCGAGACAAAACCAAAATAAACCAAAATAAACGAAAATAAACAAGAAAGAGCTTTCCAAAACTTACGGGAAAATGACAAAAAATGACAAAAAGCTGAAAAAAGTCCGATGAAACCGCCGATTTTTGAATGAGACGTTCCTCCCCCCGAAAATCAGCAGACATCCTCATTAACCCCCGAAACGGCAGAAGGATCGCCTCCCCGCTCCTGCCGGCAGGGAACTGTTCAGCAGGTATTGGGGCTACTTCGGGTAGCGGTGGAATTTGGCTTTCACCCCCTTCAGGTCATCGGGCTAAACCTACTGTCACTAAGTGATACTCATTATTATATGTTAAGAATTGCCAAAACTTCATTAACATTCATATTGACGTCGAGAGTGGCAGCAGCATTAATAGACTCAATGGCACAAAGGATGATGGTAACATTCTGGGTAAAGGTATCAACATCTTCAACGGAAAGAAAAAGAGTATTGTCGTTCGAAGGTACTCGCGCTCAGAAATACTCAAATAAATTTGGTGTTTCCCTCGCTTATTCGTACCTTTGCAAACAAAAACTGGTTTTTATGGCACAAAAGATAGTTAAAGGAAACGGAAAGATGATGAAATGTTTGTCTCTAATGGTGCTTCTGGCAGGCTTATGGTCCTGCACAGAGAGTATTGATACATCGACACGCTACGTCTTCCAGGACAAGACCGTAGTGGATTACCTGCAGGCGCATGAGCAATACAGTAACTATCTGGACCTTCTGGACCGTACGCCAGTGAGTACTGTCTCCCAATCCACCCTGCGCCAGCTACTTACAGCGCGCGGGAACTATACTGTATTCGCGCCCACCAATGAGGCAATACAGCTCTATTTGGACACACTCTATAGAAGAGGATTGATAGACCAGCCCTCCTGGGACGGATTCCGCGACCAACATGTACGTGACTCGATTGAGCAGGTCATCGTATATAACAGCATATTGGATGGCGGAGACAATACACTCTTCTATACCTTCGACTTCCCGACCCAGCAGGACGGGGAGATATCGCTTCCTAATATGTACGACCGCCAGCTGACCGTACACCAGAGCGAGGACAGCGTGGGACACTACCTCATCAATAACGAGCCTATGGATATACGCAACCGCGACATCCCCGTCATAAACGGAGTAATCCATGCTATGAACGGTGTTATCGCACCCAGCAACAATACCCTGGGGCGCCTGCTATTCAATACCGTGCACGAACGGCGCGAGGGTTTTTACGTGGCGGCCATGCTGGCCGAGGCGGCGGGCCTCATCGACACCCTCGAGAAGGTTCTGGATCCAGTCTATGAAGACCTTTACAAGCGAGGTATCGTACAGGAATCCAACGACGACTACGGAGACGAGCAAAACGGGCACGACTTCTACTCGCCCGAGCACCGCTACTATGGCTATACCTTCTTCGCCGAGACGGACAGTTTCTGGACCGCCGCATTAGGGAAGCCGGCTTTGGAAATAACAGCCGCAGACGTTATGGAGTATCTCGACCAGCAGGGCATCTATCCCGAGGCCCGGCGCGACAACAACTATCACAGCGAGGACAATCTCCTGAACCAGTTCATCACCTATCACTTGCTGCCCGAACGGCTCAGCACCGACCACCTCATATTCCACTGGAGCGAACGCGGATACAATCGCAACTCGAAGTCCCTGGGAGCATCTGTAGCCGAATTCTATGTGACTATGGGCAAGCGGCGACTGCTGAAAATCTTCGAGAGCAAGCAGAGCCAGGGTATCTACCTGAACCGATTCCCCGTGCTGCGCAACGGCCGCCGCGAGGACTACCAGGAAGCCAGTTGTGCACCCGAGAACGAAGGCATCCTGATCGGTGCACCCAACCTGGAGGGCGAAAACAACGTGCGCAACGGCATGATGTACCCCATAGACAAACTTCTGGTTTACGATGAACGTACGCGAACAAACCTGCAGAAGAACCGCATACGCTGGGACGTCTCGTCTATGTTCCCCGAATACATAAACAACAACATCAAATTGTGCGAGATACAGACCCACGAACGTCTATGGGTGTATATCCCCAATCAGTACCCCTACCTGGACGACTGCGACATATCGCAGGATACACGCTTCTACTACTGGCCTGCCACCAACCGCAGCTGGGACAACTATCAGGCCGACGAATTTACCATACGCGGCATGCAGGATATCATCATCCGCCTGCCGCCCGTGCCCAAGCGCGGTACGTACGAGCTCCGTAGCGCTGTGCAGCCAGGCGGAGGAAGTGGCGACCAGCGAGGCATCGTGCAGTTCTACTGGGGGAAGGACCTGAACCATCTGGCTCCAATGGGCATTCCGCTCGACTTGCGCACCGGTGGGCAATATCGCCGGACACGCCTGGGATGGTTCCCCAGCGACACAGGATGGGAGCAGGACACCGATGATGACGAATATAATGCCGAGGTCGATAAGCGTATGCGCAACAAGGGGTGGATGAAGGGAGCCCTCATTCAGTGCATGACAAACAACACCACCACCTATTCGGCCCGCACCAACGAGATGTGTATCCGCCGCGTGCTGGTGCGTCAGACGATGGATCCCGACGAGACCTACTACATCCGCTACAAGACGGTGGTCGATGATCCCTATACATATCTTTATATGGACTATTTCGAATATGTGGCCAAGGAGGTTTATGACAACCCCGAAGAGCCTGAAGACATCTGGTAAGGACTACTCATAAAATATCATCGGAATATGCATATACCACCTCGCAACACACTCGTCCTCCTGGCCCTCTGTTGGATAACAGCCGGCTACGGCCAGGCGGTCAAGGGCCTTACGCCCGTTACCTTCGAGAAAGTCAGGATGGAGGATAGCTTCTGGCTCCCACGACTCAAGCGGCAGAAGTCAACGCTTGTGCCCTTTGCCCTGAAGAATACCGAGCCGGCCGTGGAGAACCTGAGGCGAGTAGGCGATTACCTGCGCACGGGCAGTTGCGACACGTTGCTCAACCTGCCCCGATACGTAGCCTCCGACCTCTTCAAGGTTATGGAGGGGGTAGCCTCGTTGCTGGCTATAGAACGCAATGCAGAGCTGGAGCGGCAGATGGATGATATTATAGACATCATCGCTGCGGCCCAGTGCCCCGACGGCTATTTCTACGAGCTGCACACCGTGCCGCCCGAATTGGCGCGCAATCACGACCCGGGTGCTGGAAAGGGAAGGTACGAATATGTGCTGCACAGCCACGAACTCTATGATATGGGGCACATGTACGAGGGAGCTGTCGCCTACTATCGGGCTACAGGAAAGCGGAAGTGGCTGGATGTCTCGGAGAAGAGTGCCCGGCATATCAACCATGTTTTCTTCGAGGGGGACCCTGCCTATAACGGGGGAAAGCCCGTGATGCAGGCTCCCGGACACGAAGAGATAGAACTGGCCCTCGTGAAACTGGCTCAAGCTACGGGGAACGACTTCTACGCGCAGATGGCAAAACGATTTCTGGACATCAGGGGCGTGACCTACAAGGTAGAGGGACAGGGCGTCACCGCCGCCAACTATGCCCAGCAGCATCTGCCCGTCAGGGAGCAGCGTACGGCCGAGGGTCATGCCGTGCGGGCCATGTACCTCTATTCGGGTATGGCCGATGTGGTGGCCGAGTTGGGCGACACGACGCTTAACCCTGCGCTGGAAGCTATCTGGCACGATATTATGGATAAGAAGATACACATCAACGGAGGTCTCGGTTCCGTGCCGGGCATAGAAGGCTTTGGGCCTGCCTATCAGTTGCCGAACAGGGATACCTACGACGAGACCTGCGCGGCCGTAGGCAACGTCTTTTTCAACTACCGCATGTTCCTGGCCTCGCACAACGCCAAATATGTGGATGCAGCAGAAATATCCCTCTATAATAATGTGCTGGCCGGAGTGAACCTGGAGGGCAACAAGTTCTTCTATGTGAATGTGCTGGAAGCCGATGGCAAGAAGCCCTTCAATCATGGGCGTGCCGGCCGTTCGCCCTGGTTCGGAACGGCTTGCTGTCCCTCTAATATGGCTCGGCTGGTTCCTCAGGTATCAGGTATGATATACTCGCATACGGCAGAGGATATCTACTGTGGCCTCTATGCGGGATGCCAGACGGAAATACCTCTGGCTTCCGGAAAGGTCAGGCTCAAGCAGCAGACGGAGTACCCCTTCGACGGGAAAATCACTATCAGCGTGTCGCCCGAACGTACTTCAATCCCCTTCACCCTGTGGCTTCGCATCCCTACCTGGTGCGGCACTCAGTTTATGCCGGAGGAGCTCTATACTTATGCCGATCGTCATCAGTCTGACGTCTCACTCCGTGTGAACGGGAAGGCTGTGAAGGTGAATACAGTGGACGGCTATGTACCCATCCGTCGGGAGTGGGCAGAGGGCGACCGGGTGGAACTGGACCTGCAGGTGAAGACGCGTTATTCCGTGGCCGACCATCGTGTGGAAGCTGACCGCGACCGGGTATGCGTTACGCGCGGTCCCTTGGTCTTCTGTGCCGAACAGCCCGACAATGCCCTTCCGGCTCCCGACTATATCCTGAGGCGGATAGGGAAAGAAGGAGTGGTGACCCACCTCTCTGAGGGGTTGATGGATGGCATACCCCTGCTGACCCTCCCGGCCCAGGCTATTGACGAGAATAAGCATGTCTCGCACACTTCGGTAAGACTCATCCCTTACTATGCCTGGAACAATCGGGGAGACAATCAGACGATGAACGTATGGTTTGCCCGCAGTGCCAAGACGGTGGAAGCCGGCAGTGTGAGGACGGTAGGGAACGTGAAGGCGGCTATTGCCACTCATACCTATTCCAATGATGATGTGGTAGCTGTTGCCGATGGGAAAGTACCCTCCAGTTCGGCCGACGGGACCATTCCCCGCTGGACCAGCTGGCCGCAGAAGGGGCAGATACAGCAGCTTACGGTGGAGCTTCGCAAGATGCAATCCATAGAGAGTGTCTCTATCTACTGGTATGATGACAAGGGAGGAGTGCAGATTCCAGTCTCATGGAATCTGGAGTACCGCCAGGACGGACAGTGGAAACCCTGGACGCTCTACAATACCGACCGTTACAACTGCTTCCCCGATCAGTTCAACATGGTTCATCCTGCTGCACCCGTCAAGGGCGATGCCATCCGGGTAACGATGCAGCCCAAGCCTGATTCTACGGTCGGCATCTTGGAAATGCTTGTGGAGTGAGCCACTTCTCACAGCGCTTTCCATTCACCGTCATACCCTATACCGTCGCCATTGGTAGGCAACAGGTAGAGGTTGGCCTTGCCGCCAGGGTAAAGGGTGATGGTGAGCCGATAGCCGGTCATGTTACGCTGGAAGGTGAGTTCCATTTCTGCCTGCCCCTTGCGCCCTCTGCCTCGTCGGAAGGAGGTTAGGGGAAGTCTGAAGTCAAGCCCCTCGTCGTAAAAGTCTGCTTGGTACTTGACACCCATATATGGCAGGTGGCATTCCACACTGTCATTGGCTATGGTAACCCAGTAGTCCCAAACACTGCGTGAGCTCCATCGTCTGGGGTGCATGAAATCCACATCCACCCGAAAGTTGTTGAGTTCGGGCACTTCGCCCTGCACGGGCTCTGCCGTGCGGCAGGCCTGCATCAGCAACCCGACAGCAAGCAGCAGGCAGGCTACAGGATAAGTAGTTCTGTTCATAGTCATCCCTAACTTTGTCTTTTTTCTTGCAAAGGTAGGGATATTTTCTGAAAGTGCCAAACATCTTTGGAAGTAAATAACGACAGCGAACAGTCATTCCGCTCCTTTTCCGATTATTTTTTCCCGCTTTATATGCCTGGAATGAAAAGTTTTTTCTACCTTTGCACACAGTTTATTTTTCAGCACATTCAGAATGGAAAAAAATAATCATTTGGTGATTATGGCCGGTGGCATAGGTAGTCGTTTCTGGCCTATGAGCACACCGGAGAAACCTAAGCAGTTTGCCGACATACTGGGATGCGGACAAACATTGATTCAGTTGACCTTCAATCGATTTCGGGATATTGTCAGTCCAGAGAACGTTTGGGTGGTGACATCTGCACAATATGCAGCCACCGTTCGCGAGCAGCTTCCGGAGATTCCGCCCCAGAACATCTTGGAGGAGCCTTGCCGCCGTAATACGGCTCCGTGCATAGCCTATGTGAGCTGGCGCATCAAGGCCATCGACCCGAAAGCCTGTATCGTTGTTTCGCCAAGCGACCATATTGTCATGGACGTACCTGAGTTCCAGCGCGTAATCAGTTCCGCCCTGGGGTTTGTGGAGGAAACCGATGCCATTGTCACCCTTGGCATGAAGCCTACACGGCCCGAAACAGGATACGGATATATCCAGGCCGATTTGGCCTATGCCTCGGTCCGCAACAAGGAAATTTACCGGGTAGATGCTTTCCACGAGAAACCGGACATTGAAACGGCCGAGCGCTATATCGCCCAAAGCAACTTCTTCTGGAATGCTGGCATCTTTGTGTGGAAAGTAAGCACCATCGTAAACGCCCTTAGGGTCTATCAGCCTGTGCTCTCCGAAACCTTCGAGAATCTGCTGCCTCTATATGGCACACCACAGGAGCAGGAGGCTATCAACCAGGTATTCCCTCAGTGCGAGAATATATCGGTAGACTATGCCATTCTGGAAAAGGCCGAGGAGATTTTTGTGTTCCCGGCCGACTTCGGATGGAGCGACCTGGGCACCTGGGGCTCATTGCATACAAACAGCAAACACGATGTGCATGGTAATTCATGCATAGGGCCCGACATATCCGTTTACGAAACCAGCAACTGCATAATTCATACTACTCAGGCCAAGCGGACCGTGGTTCAAGGCCTTGACGGCTATATCGTGGCCGAGCGGGATGGTATGTTGCTCATCTGCAAACTGGATGAAGAACAGCGCATCAAACAATTTGGAGAAGGATAAGATAATGAAAGACAATACATATATTATTATAAATACAGAAAAGATACAAATAGACTAGATTTTACTAAAAATGGGAAAAAGGAATGTTGCGTTAATTACTGGTATAACAGGACAGGATGGTTCATACCTATCCGAATTCCTGTTGGAAAAAGGTTATGAGGTGCACGGCACGATACGTCGCTCCTCGGTGGACTATCGCGAGCGCATAGCTCATCTTGAGGGCCGCCCTCATTTCCATCTGCATTACGCAGACTTGGGCGACTCAATGAGCGTGATGCAAGTGGTGGGAAAGGTGAAACCCACTGAAATCTATAACTTGGCTGCCCAAAGCCATGTACAGGTTAGCTTCGATTCGCCCGAGTACACAGCCAATGTTGATGCTACGGGCGTTCTGCGTGTTCTGGAAGCAGTCAGGCTGCTGGGTCTCTCCGAGAGTTGCAGAATCTATCAGGCCAGCACAAGTGAACTCTATGGAAAGGTGGAGGAGGTACCACAAAGCGAAAAGACTCCCTTCCACCCCTATAGCCCGTACGCCGTGGCCAAGCTCTACGGTTTCTGGATTGTCAAGGAGTATCGTGAGGCTTATGGCATGTATTGCTGTTCGGGCATCCTCTTCAACCACGAAAGCGAGCGACGCGGCGAGACGTTCGTCACTCGCAAGATAACCTTGGCCGCTGCCCGTATTGCACAGGGGAAACAGGATAAACTGTACCTGGGCAACCTAAGTTCACTGCGCGACTGGGGTTACGCAAAAGACTACGTGGAATGTATGTGGCTTATCCTGCAGCAGGAGAAACCCGAGGATTTCGTCATTGCTACGGGTGTACAGCATTCTGTGCGTGAATTTGCCTATTATGCCTTCAGGACTGCCGGTATCGAGCTAAGGTTCGAGGGTGAAGGACTGGAGGAGAAAGGTATCTGCATTGCCGGGCCCGATGCCCTGGTGGGCAAGACCCTTATTGAGGTCAGCCCCGACTTCTACCGTCCGACTGACGTTGTCAACCTTTGGGGCGATCCCACAAAGGCAAAGGAGATTCTTGGCTGGGATCCCCTGGCCAAGACAAGTTTCGAACAACTGGTGTCCATCATGGTGAAGCACGACATGCAGAAGGTGGCTGCAGATCACGTAGCCAGCGTTATGCGCACCAACCTGGCAGAATACTTGGAGAAGGGTGTTGTCAAATAGTAAAACATCACTTTGCCTATGTTATCCAAGGATTCTAAGATATATGTGGCTGGTCATCGCGGGCTGGTGGGTTCTGCTATATGGAACAACCTGAAGCAGAGGGGATATACCAACTTGGTGGGCCGCACACACAAAGAACTGGACTTGATGGACGCAGTGGCTGTCCGCACCTTTTTTGACGAGGAACGCCCGGATGCTGTTGTCCTGGCTGCAGCACATGTGGGAGGTATTATGGCTAACCTGCAATACCGTGCCGACTTCATCTACCAGAACTTGCAGATTCAGCAGAACGTCATTGGTGAAGCCTGGCGTCATGGTGTCCGGAAGCTGCTCTTCCTGGGCAGCACCTGCATCTATCCGCGCGATGCCGAACAACCCATGAAGGAGGACTGCCTGCTCACCAGCCCACTGGAATACACCAACGAACCGTATGCCATAGCCAAGATTGCCGGGTTGAAGATGTGTGAGAGCTTCAACCTGCAATATGGCACCAACTATATTGCCGTTATGCCCACCAATCTCTATGGCCCCAATGATAACTTCCATCTGGAGAACAGCCATGTACTGCCCGCTATGATACGTAAGGTATATTTGGCCAAATGCCTCAATGAAGGAGATGATGAGGCTGTGCGGCGCGACCTTTACAAACGGCCTGTTTCCATACCGAAGGAGGATATGCATGCCGACGGGAGTTCCAAATGGGAGACCATTCTTCACGTCCTGGAGTATTATGGCATTACGCCTCAAGCCGTTACGCTTTGGGGAACGGGCAAGCCCACCCGTGAGTTCTTATGGAGCGAGGAGATGGCCGATGCCAGTGTCTTTGTCTTGCTCAACGTGGACTTCAAAGACACTCTCCAGGGCGCTGTACAGAACCAGGACGGATTGACGGAATACCGCAACTGCCATATTAATGTGGGCACGGGGAAGGAGATTTCCATCCGCGATCTGGCCCAGAAGGTGGTGGCCGAGATTGGTTTCCGTGGCGAGCTGCGATGGGACCGCTCAAAGCCCGACGGCACCATGAAGAAACTGACTGACGTCAGCAAACTTAATCGTCTGGGATGGCATCATAAGATTGATATTGACGAGGGCATCCGCCGACTTTATGAGTGGTATAAGGAATAAGGAAAATCATTAACTTGCAAACTACTATTATGAAAAAACTATTGTCGTTACCTCCAAACCTGGTGGACTATTTCCATAAGATTGAAGACGTTTCCACTGACGAGTATTTCTGCACTTCAGACCCCGTCGGGAGCAAACTGGGCTCCGGTGGGGGAACAGCTTGGCTCCTCCAGGAGTGTCATCGCCACTGGGGAAGCGGACAACAGTTTAATCAATGGCTGTCCCAAGACAAACGCATACTAATCCACGCGGGCGGACAAAGCCGCCGCTTGCCAGCCTATGCCCCCAGTGGCAAGGTCCTCACGCCCATCCCTGTTTTCCGGTGGGCGCGCGGGCAGCGTCTGAAACAGACGCTTCTGGACCTTCAGCTCCCTTTTTACGAACAGATTATGGAGAAGGCGCCCTCCGGCCTTCACACAATGATTGTCAGCGGCGATGTATTGATTCGGGCCGGCAAACTACAAGCTATACCTCAGGCCGATGTGGTATGCTATGGCATTTGGGCCGATCCTTCCCTGGCTTGCAACCACGGCGTCTTTGTGTCTTCCCGCCAACACCCCGAACGTCTTGACTATATGCTTCAGAAACCTTCCGTCAAGGAGCTGGGAGCATTGATGCAGACTCACTTCTTTCTGATGGACGTTGGCATCTGGCTGCTCAGCGACAAGGCTGTGGAGCGCCTGATGAAAAAATCCACTCTGCTTGGCGGCGAGGTTAAATATTACGACCTCTACACCGACTTCGGGCGCGCCTTGGGCGACCATCCCTCTGCACCCGATGCCCTGTTGTCCGACCTTAGCGTGGCCATACTGCCTTTGCAGGACGGTGAGTTCTATCATTACGGTACAAGCCGCGAGATGATAAGCAGTACGGTGGCTATTCAGAACCTTGTCTATGACCAGCGCGCCATCATGCATCTTGATGTCAAGCCGCATCCCAGCATCTTTGTTCAAAATGCGGTGGTGAAGCCAGCCCTGAAGCCGGAGAACGAGAATGTGTGGATAGAGAACAGTTATCTGGGCAGCAACTGGACACTGGCCCACCACCATATCATCACTGGCCTACCGGAGAACGATTGGCACGTTAACCTGGAAGCAGGGGTATGTTTGGACGTTGTTCCTATTGGCGAAAGAGGGTATGCCCTCCGGCCTTATGGCTTTCATGATGCCTTCCGCGGTTCTCTTGCCGATGGATCCGTCATGTACCTCAACAAGCCGGTAACCGGGTGGCTGGCCGCCCGCAGGCTTACACCGGGGGATGTGGAGAACGCCTCCGATATGCAGTCGGCTCGCCTTTTTCCCGTAACAGACTCCCTCCAGGAACTGGAGTCGATACTGCAATTTATGACTGAGGACCCAGCTGATGAGCATGGCCGTGCTCTGTGGATGCAGGCCCCAAGGTTGTCAGCCGACGAGTTGAGTGCACAGGCCAACCTATGCCGGTTAGTGGCCCAGCGCAAGGCCTTCCGCGCTCAATCGTGGAGTGCCATTGCTCGTAACCACCGTCAAAGCGTATTCTACCAGCTGAATCTCGACGATGCAGCCCGGGAGTTTGCGGCATTTGGCATAGACGAACCTGCCCCCCTGCCGCAAAACGAGTCACAGCTCAAGCGTATCAGCGACCAAATGTTCCGCAGCCGCCTCCACATATTGCGGGGCGAGAATGGCGATGAACAGGAGGCCGAGGCCTTTCGCCTATTGCGCCAAGGCCTTACTGCTTCTGCCCGCGAACACAGGCAGGATCCCAAGCTGGCCGTTTGCAGCGACCAGATTGTATGGGGCCGTAGTCCTGTGCGTATCGACCTGGCTGGCGGATGGTCTGACACGCCCCCTTACTGCCTTACGAACGGCGGCAACGTGGTAAACATAGCCATCGAGCTGAACGGACAACCCCCGCTTCAAGTCTTCGTAAAGCCCTGTAGTGAATACAAGATTATCCTGCGCTCCATCGACCTTGGGGCCATCGAGGAGATTCACACCTACGACCAGCTGACTAATGTTGCCTGTGTGGGCTCTCCCTTCTCCATCCCCAAGTGTGCCTTGTGCCTGGCTGGCTTCGCTCCCGAATTCGGACAGCGCACCTTCAGCAGTTTGGCTGCCCAGTTGGAAGCCTTTGGCTGCGGCATCGAAATCACGCTCCTCTCGGCCATTCCCGCAGGCAGCGGACTGGGCACCAGCAGCATACTGGCAGCCACTGTATTAGGGGCACTTAGCGATTTCTGTTCACTGGGATGGGATCAGGCTGAGGTATCCGGGCGCACGCTTGTGCTGGAACAGCTGCTTACCACAGGTGGTGGATGGCAAGACCAATATGGGGGTGTACTGCCTGGCGTGAAGCTGCTGCAAACACAGGCAGGTTTCAACCAGACACCCCAGGTACGGTGGCTACCGAACACACTTTTCACCGACCCGCAATATGCACCATGCCACCTGCTCTACTACACAGGTCTTACGCGCACGGCCAAGCATATCCTCACTGATATAGTGCGCGGCATGTTCCTGGCCGAGACGCGCCACCTGGCTCTTCTTGGCGAGATGAAAGCCCATGCCCTTGACCTTTACGAGGCCATCACACAAAACCGGTTCGAGGCTATGGGAAGTCTTGTAAGGAAGACATGGATGCAGAACCAGCTCCTCGACAATGGTACGAATCCGCCTGCCGTCCAGGCTTTAACCGACCTGATAGATGACCTTTGCCTGGGTTACAAACTGCCCGGAGCCGGGGGTGGAGGCTATCTCTATATGATAGCCAAGGACCCGCAGGCAGCGGCTCGCATTCGCAGGATTCTGACTGAGCATAGCCCTAACACCAGGGCCCGTTTCGTGGAGATGACCCTGAGCACTACGGGATTCCAGGTAAGCCGTTCCTAAGCGCAGCAGAAAAAGGCGTACGCGCTACGAGAACTTCGTGTCGGTATGCATCCTTCGCATAGCCGCCGCGTCCTCTCGGGGGCATATCATCAGTATTTCGCCCTCTTCGGCCACTACATAATCCTTCAACCCCTTTACTACGGCCGTTCTTCCTTCCGGCAGGCGGATGATGTTATCCTGGCAGTCGTATAGCAGCGCCTTCGTGTTCAGCAGTACGTTGCCCTTCCCGTCTTTTGGCGTGTCGTCGTATAGGCTCGCCCAGGTACCCAGGTCCGTCCATCCGAAATGTCCCTGCTGCACATAGACGTGTTCGCTGCGTTCCAGGATGCTGATATCGACGTTCAGGTTTGGCAGGCTACTGAAGAACTCGGGCACCATGCGCGGGTTGGCGCATTCGGCCTCGGCCATCATGCGGGGTATCTCCACCTGATATTCGGGCACCAGCCTGTACAGGTTGCTCAGCATGACGTTCACGTTGAAATAGAACAGACCGGCATTCCACAGGAAATCGCCCTCCTCCATGAACATCCGTGCGAATTCATCGTTGGGTTTTTCGGTAAAGGATTTCACCAGGCAGATGCCCTCGCATCCCATTTCATCCTCCCCTGTCTGAATGTAGCCATAGCCCGTCTCGGGCCTGGTGGGCCGTATGCCCGTTACCAGCAGGGCTTCGTGGCTACCTACAAACTCCAGTGCGTTCTGCACGTCGGTTTGGAAAGCCTGTTCGCCCTGTATCAGCTGGTCGGCAGGTGTCACGAAGACATTTGCCTGCGGGTTTGTCTTGGCTATCATCACCGTGCCCCAGGCCACTGCGGCCAGGGTGCCTCGCCTCACAGGTTCCTCCAGGATGTGGGCATCGTCAACATCGGGCAGTTGCTCATGCACAATGGGCATATACTGCACATTTGTGGAGATGAAGATATGGTCGGGTGCAATGAATTGGGATATGCGGTCATAAGTCAACTGTAGCATGGTACGTCCCAATCCCAGCAAGTCCATAAACTGCTTTGGCCGCGTCGTGCGGCTCACGGGCCACAGGCGACTGCCGTTGCCTCCGGCCAAAATCAGGCAATAATTGTTGTCTGTCATAAGCTTTTAGGTGTAAAAAGAAAAAGAGAGGGTAATAGTTACATAAGGTCCGAGGTTCTTGGACAAGCGAAGCGGCAAGCTACTTGGCTCGTCCAAGTAATCGGACGGCCTTGGACCTACGCTTCGCTTGTCGAAGAACTCATATCTTACCTTAGCTTCTTGACTACGGGTAGCAGCAGGCTCTCCATTACGGCATAGCCCTTGGCATTGGGGTGAACACCGGGATTGTCGTTGGCATAGTCGGGGTTCATAGCCGTGCCCTCGGCATTGACCAGAGCGCTGAAGTAGTCAACGTATGGAATCTTGTTGGCCGCGGCATAAGCCTTCACCCTTTCGTTCAGGTGACGGATCTTGCTCATGGAATCCTTTATGGCCGGGCGCCAGCCGAAGCCGCCGGCGGGCAGGCACGAGGTCAGGATGACCTTGCATTTGTGGAAGCGGGCCAGCTCCACCATCGACAGCACGTTGCCGTAGGTAAGGTCCTCGTTATACTCACCTGTGTTCTCAGCAATGTCGTTAGTGCCGTAGTTGATGACCACCACTTTGGGCTGCAGGTTGATGACATCCTCGCGGAAGCGGAGCAGGAACTGGTAGCTGGTCTGTCCGCTGATGCCGCGGCCAATCAGGTTATTGTCCTTGAAGAACTCAGGACGTGTGCGAGGCCAGCCGTCCGTTATGCTGTTGCCCATCAACACCACGCGTTTCTCACCCTTTGCCGGAGCACCCAGCTTGGCATTGTCGGCGGCATAGCGGTTCCAGTTTGCAAAGTCATGTCTCTGTGCGTTGGCAGTACCTACGTTCATTGTCAGCAGCAAAAGCGCTGCGCCCAAACATTTAATTAGCTTCATATTTTTCTTTGTTTTATAATGTTTTTTTAATATCTCCAGTGCAAAATTAATAATAAACGTGGGATAAGCAAAATAAAATCCGCTTTTTTACTCATCCCTTTTTAACATTTAACATTTCAGCCCGCCCGTTTAACATTTGGGTCAAGGCTCCCCCAATAGCTGACGTTCCAGCAAGCAGCATTCTCCGCATACGCAACGCTGAAAGCAGCAGCTTGCTGTCAGGAAAATAATGCAGGTTCATTAAAAAAAACCTTTTCGTTAATGGATATATTATAAATAATGTGTATATTTGTACCCGTGATTCTTAAATAGACCCGCAAAATAGATGTTTATTATTATTTTTCAAGCTAAACTAACATGAAAAGAATAAACCTTATGAGAACAGCAACAGTCTTGTTGAGCATGATGTTAGGCTTGTCCCCCAGTCAGGGGCGGCACAGGAAGAACCTGCTTTCCGAGCGTATAGGTGTATGCACGGGGGTGTCGAATGCTGATGCAGTGAAACGTGCCGGAGGGCACCACATAGAGTTGGGTCTGAGCGACTTCGCTAACCCTGAGAAAGACGATGCCCGGTTCGCCGATGACCTGCAGAGGGCCCTGGCGTGCGGTCTGCCCACCTGTTCCACCAACGGGTTCTTCCCCGGCAGCATAAAGGTAACGGGGCCTCTGGCCGATCACCAGCGGGCCGTTCAGTACACCGAGACGGCCCTGCGCCGGGCCCATGAGGCAGGCATCAAGGTGTGCGTGCTGGGCAGCGCCGGATCCCGTAACATCCCCGACGGGTTCCCTCGCCAGGAGGCTGAGGCGCAGTTCGTAGAGCTGCTCAGGAAACTGGCTCCCATAGCCCGCAAGTACGACATCGTCATCGCTATCGAGCCGTTGCAGAAGAGCGAGAGCAACTTCATCAACACGGTGCAGGAGGGATACGAGATAGCCCGGAAGGTGAATCATCCCAGCGTGGGCGTGAATGCCGACATCTTCCACATGCTGCGCGAGGGCGAGAGTCCGCAGTCGCTGCTGAACGCAGGGCGCAGGTACATACGCAACGTACACATCGCCGAGGCGGCTAATCGTACGGCTCCCGGCGTTGAGGGCGATGACTTCACCCCCTACTTCGAGGCCCTCAGGGCAATCAAGTACCAGGGAAACATCTCCATCGAGTGCGGGTGGAGCGACTTCCAGAAGCAGGTAGGCCCCGCCATTGCAGAGGTAAAGAGACAGCTGCAGAGCGTAGGCTTCTGAGAGTGAATAGCGAACCTTAACTTTAAACTTTGAACCTTGAACTTTGAACTTTAAACTTTAACCCCTATATTATGCAGACAAGAAGAGAATTTCTGAAGACCGGCATGCTTAGCACCGCAGGTCTTGCCCTGGCCGGGATAGGAATGCCCGCCCATTCGTTTGCCCGGGTACTGGGCGCAAACGACAAAGTGCGCGTAGGCGTAATCGGTTTCTCCGATCGTTTCCGCTCATCGCTGCTACCCTGCTTCATGGCCAGTGCCGAAGAGCTGAACTTCGAGATA
The DNA here is from genome assembly GCA_946407895.1 of uncultured Prevotellaceae bacterium. Taxonomy (GTDB): domain Bacteria; phylum Bacteroidota; class Bacteroidia; order Bacteroidales; family Bacteroidaceae; genus Physcousia. The sequence goes on along the minus strand of CAMJQA010000029.1, from coordinate 493 downwards.
GTGGCCGTTTCCGACATCTGGAAACTACGCCGTGAGGAAGCCGTGAAGCACTTCAAGGAGAAGTACAACCTCGATGTGAAGGCCTTCCGCAACAACGACGAACTGTTCGATTCCAGGATGTGCGATGCCGTCATCATCTCAACAGCCGATTTCCAGCATGCCCGTCACTGCATCCAGGCGGTGAAGGCCGGATGTGATGCCTACGTGGAGAAACCCTTTGCCGAGACGATGGAGGATGCACGCGCTGCACTGAAGGCCGTGCAGGAGACGCAGAAGGTGGTGCAGATAGGCTCGCAGCGTCGCTCCGCACCCAATTACCAGGCCGCCTATGAGTACCTGAAGTCGGGCAAGTTCGGCAAGATAACGATGGTGGAGATGACCTGGAACGTGAACCAGCCGGGCCGCTGGCGCAGAAAGGCGCTGGTGGAGAAGTGTCTGGAGCAGGACACCGACTGGAAGCGCTTCCTGCTGAACCGCCCCTATGAGAAGTGGG